>DATJXL010000070.1:0-88039 GCA_035500135.1 Kofleriaceae bacterium | reverse complement strand
GATCCGCCGGCTGCTCGCCGCGATCGGCCGCTACTTCGCGATCTCCGCCGACGCGCGGCGCTCGGTCGAGCTCGATCCGCGCACGACGTCGTCGAGCCAGCTCGAGACGTTCGCGCTCACCGGGTTCCGCTCGCTGTCGGTCGGCGTGCAGGACTTTTCGAGCGCGGTGCAGGACGCCATCCACCGCCACCAGAGCCGCGCGCAGACGGCGTGGCTGATCGAGACGGCGCGGATGTTCGGCTTTCGCGATGTCAACGTCGACATCGTCTACGGCCTGCCGCGCCAGAACGAGCACAGCTTCGCGGACACGCTGTCGGCGGTCGTCGAGCTCGCGCCCGATCGGATCGCGCTGTTCGGCTACGCGCACCTGCCGGCGAAGCTGCCGCACCAGCGGCTCGTCGAGCGAGCCGGGCGCGTGCTCGATCGCTACGAGCGCGCGACGCTGCTCTTGCTCGCGATCGAGAAGCTGACCGCCGCCGGCTACATCCACATCGGGCTCGATCACTTCGCGAAGCCCGGATCGGCCCTCGCGCGCGCGGCCGCCGAGCGCCGCATGGTCCGCACGTTCCAGGGTTACGTCGAGAAGCGCGCCAGCTCGATCCTCGGCCTCGGCGCCTCGTCGATCTCGACCACGCCACGCCTGTTCTGGCAGAACCACGCCGAGCTGCCGGCGTGGCAAGCGGCGATCGCGGCGGGCTCGCTTCCGGTCGCGCGCGGGATCGCGCTCGATCGCGACGACGCCATCCGCCGCGCGCTCATCGACGAGCTCATGTGCGCCGGAGAAGCCGATCTGCGCCGGCTCGAGGCCGACTACGCGATCGACGCCGCCTCGTATTTCGCGCGCGAGCTCGCAGAGCTGACCGCACTTGGCGATCTCGCGAGCTACGACGCGGCGACCCGCACGATTCGCGCGACGCCGATCGGCCGGCTGCTCGTGCGAAACGTTTGTATGATCTTCGATCGCTACCTGCAGCCTGCACCCGGCGAGGCGCGGTTCTCGTCGACGATCTGATCGTGCGGTGAATTGCCCCGGTCTCGAGGTTTCGCAAACGCGCAAGCATTGCGGTCCCTGCGCCGAGGTTCGCACCAGCTGCGCGAGAAACTGCCGATCAGCCCGCGTATGGCTTGGCACGCATCGTGAGATAAGCGCGGATATGCGTTGGCTTCCCTGCGTGCTCCTGGTCGTGGCGTGTGAAGGACCGGCCGGGCCTGCCGGTGCACCCGGCGAACCGGGCGCGAACGGTGACGCGGGCGCGAACGGGATGCCCGGCAGCAACGGTGCGCCCGGCGAGGCCGGCATCGGGGCGTGGCTCACCAAGCCAGACGTCGCGATCACCGTCACCGACCTCGCGGTCGCGAGCTCCGGCGCGACCGTCAGCTTCACGCTCGCGGACAGCAACGGCGTGCCGGTCGACGCGAGCGGCCGATACACCGACGGCACGGTCGCGGTGAGCTTCGTGCTCGCGCAGATCGCGGTGAACGGCGATGGCTCGCCCGCGCAGTACACCGCGTACACCACGAAGCAGGTGACGAGCGGCTCGGGCGCGGTCGGGACGCAGGTCGAGGCCGAATCGAGCGGCACGTTGACCACCGTCGACGTCACGAAGGGCACGTACACCTACGCGTTCGCGGCGCCGACGACCGGGCTCGATCCCACGCTCACGCAGACCGTCGGCGCGCTCGCGGTGCGCACCACCGACAGCGGCCAGGCGATCGGCAACACGACGTTCTCGGTCGTTCCCGCGGGCGGCACGCCGCTCGCGCGCCAGGAGGTCACGGACGGCAACTGCAACAGCTGCCACAAGGCGCTCGCGATGCACGGCGGGCGGTGGACGTCGACCGGCCAGTGCATCCTGTGTCACCAGCCGCAGGCGAGCGACCCGTACTCGGGCAACACGCTCGACTTCAAGGTGATGGTCCACAAGATCCACGACGGCGCCGGGCTGCCGAGCGTCGCAGCCGGCACGCCGTATCAGATCATCGGCTACATGCAGTCGGTGAACGACTTCTCGACGGTCGTGTTCCCCGAGCCGGCGCCGATCCCGACGCCCGGCCCGTCGGGCATCGCGGCGTCGGGCACGCAGCGCTGCACCGCGTGCCACGGCGGCGCGCAAGGCGATCGCTGGGGCAGCGCGCCGGCCAAGGACGCGTGCACGTCGTGTCACGACAACGTCTCGTTCAGCACGCCCGTGCCGACCGGCATGGTGCTGCACGGCGGCGGCGCCCAGCCCGACAACGCGCCGTGCGCGCTGTGTCACCCCGCGACCGGCAGCATCGCCGGGATCGCCGACTACCACTTCGTCGGCCTGCTGTCGCCGACCGCGCCGACGGTCGCGCTCGCGATCCAGTCGATCAAGAACACCGCGCCGGGGGGCCAGACGCCGCCGACGATGACGTTCACCGCGACCGTCAACGGCGCGCCGGTGAACCTGCTCGCGTCGCCGCTGACCGGGCTCACCGCGACGATCGCCGGCCCGAACACCGACTACCAGACCGAGTGGCAGGCGAAGATCCAGGGCAGCGGCGCGGTCGGCACGCTGACGTTCGACCCCACGACCGGGCTGCACAGCTACACGTTCCCGGCCGTGATCCCGGCGACCGCGACCGGCAGCTACACGGTCGGGCTCGAAGGCTACTTGCAGCCGACGTCGAGCTCGCCGCGCTACGCCGCGGTCAACCCGGTGCTCGCGTTCGCGGTCACCGACGCGACGCCGCAGCCGCGCCGCCAGATCGTCGCGCTCGCGAACTGCAACACCTGTCACTACCAGCTATCGGCGCACGGCGGCTCGCGCACGAACCCCGATTACTGCGTGATGTGCCACAACCCGGCGAGCTACGACAGCGCCGGTGCGCCGCGCCTCGAGGGCACGAGCAACGTCGACGCCGAGGCGCTCGACTTCCGGCACATGCTGCACAAGGTCCACGCCGGCACGAACCTCACCGAACCGTACGTGATCGGCGGCTTCCCGCTGCCGTCGACGACGAACCCGATCGGCACCCCGAACAACTTCGCGGCGGACCGCTACCCCGCGCCGCTCACCGCGTGCGATGCGTGCCACGCGAGCAAGAACTGGACGCTGCCGCTGGCCGCGTCGCCGGCGTACGCGCCGACCACATTCGGCTTCATGAGCTGTGATCCGGCGGCCGGCAGCGCGCCGAACACGTACTGCCCCAGCCCGTACTGGAACCCGACGTCGACGCTACTGGAGCAACCGCAGACGTCGGTGTGCACGAGCTGCCACGACGCGCCGTACACGCTCGCCCACGCCCAGCTCAACACGACCGCGGGCGGCGTCGAGGCGTGCGCGACGTGTCACGGCCCGGGGATGGTCGAGGACGTCGCCCTGTTCCACGGTACGCCGTGACGCGCGCGATCGTCGCTACACGGTGAAGCCGTCGTTGCGCGCGAGCCAGCGCACGATATCCATCGACGACACGACGCCGATCAGCCGGCCTTCGAGGTCGACGATCGGGAGGTGATGGATGTCCTCGCTCGCCATCATCGCCGCGGCGTGCGCGACCGTCGCGGTCTCGGGCAGCGTGATCGCGAGCGGCATCATCAGCTCGCCTGCCGTGCGCGGTGTCTTGTCGGTGCGATCGATGGTCACGAGCTGCTCGACGAAGTCCTGCTTCGTGATCATGCCGATCGGCCGGCCGGGCTCCTCGACGACCGGCACGCAGCCGATGTGATTCGCGACCATGAGCTCGGCGACGCGATCCGCACCGAGGTCGCGGCGGGCGCACGTCAAGCTCCGGCTCATGATCTCGGTGAGCGGGACGAGATCGGCGATGGTCGGCACGCGGACGAGCTCCCGATCCGGGGTCGCGCAATGCAGCGCTCGCTCGGTCTCCTTGCCTCGACTCGCGTGGACGTGCTGGACGGGTTGATCGCGGACATGGCTTGGGTCGCGCATGACCCGAAATGCAGCAACCGACGGGCCACCGACGGGTATCGGCGCGGCGCGGGTTTCCGGAACGAGCTGCGCGCGCGCTCGCCGGCGCGGCAAGCGGTGCGCGGTTTCACGCGCGCTGCTCGCGCGGCGCGATCCCGCCGGAGCTCGCGCCGCACAGGCCGCGGCGGCACGGCTCCCGCGAGCTGCGGCGCAGCTTGCGGAGCGGCAGGCGGGTCGCGCACCGGTTGCGCGTTTTTCCCGCTGTCGTCCTCAGAGCCCCGGCACATGTGGTGCACTGCGCACGATCATGCTGATGCCGCCGATCGCCCGGTACATGACGTCACAGCCGTGGACGGTCCAGCCCGGTGACTCGGTCGCCGCGGCGCGCGATAAGATGCGGGAGCATGCCATCCGCCATCTCCCGGTCATCGACGACGGCGAGCTCGTCGGGATCGTCAGCGATCGCGATCTCCGGCTGCTCTGGCACGGCCTCGGGCTGCGCGTGCGAGACGTGATGACGGAGCAGGTCCTGGTGATTCGCCCCGATGCGCCGATCGACGAGGTCGCGGAGGCGATGAGCGAGCGCAAGTGCGGCTCGGCCGTGATCGTCGAGGACGGCAAGGTGCTCGGGATCTTCACGTCGGTCGATGCCTGTCGCGCGCTCGCCGACGCGCTCCGCCGAGCGGTGGCCTGAATGCTCGATCCATCGTGGGCAAGCCGCGCGGTCTCGACCGCCGAGGTCGTCGCGCACGTCGCGTCGGGCGCGCGCGTGTTCGTGCATGGTGCCGCCGCGACGCCGACGCCGCTGGTCGAAGCGCTTGCCGCGCGCCGCGATCTCGAGGGCGTTCGCGCCTATCACCTGCACACCGAGGGCGCATCGGCGTTGTTCGCACCCGACGCGGTCGCGCACATCCGATCGATCTCGCTGTTCGTCGGCGCCGAGGCGCGCGCGGCGGTCGAGAGCGGGCGCGCCGACTTCATGCCCGTGTTCCTGTCCGACATTCCGGCGCTGATCGCGGAGCGCCGGATCCCGCTCGACGTCGCGCTGGTCCAGCTCTCACCACCGGATCGCCACGGCTTCTGCTCGCTCGGCACGTCGGTCGATGCTGCGCGTGCCGCCGTCGATCACGCGCGCATCGTGCTCGCCGAGATCAACGACCAGATGCCGCGCACGCACGGCAACACGACCGTGAGCCTCGATCGCGTGCACGCGTTCACGCGCACGAACCGGCCGCTGCCGACTCCGCCGCCAGCGACGCAGACCGACGTCGAGGCCCGCATCGGCGAGCAGGTCGCCGAGCTCGTCGAAGACGGCGCGACGCTGCAGATCGGCATCGGCGCGATTCCCGACGCCGTGCTCGCGCGGCTCGGCAATCACCACGAGCTGTCCGTGCACACCGAGATGTTCTCCGACGGGCTGCTGCCGCTGATCGCGCACGGCGTCGTGACGAACCGCGACAAGGCCGTCCATCCCGGCCGCACGGTGACGAGCTTCGTGCTCGGCAGCCGCGCGCTCTACGATTTCATCGACGACAACCCGATCATCGAGTTCCACGCCGCCGATCGCACGAACGACACGAGCCTGATCCGCAAGAACCCGAAGGTCACCGCGATCAACTCGGCGATCGAGGTCGATCTGACCGGCCAGGTGTGCGCGGACTCGATCGGCGCGACGATCTGGTCGGGCATCGGCGGCCAGATGGATTTCCTGCGCGGTGCGGCGCTGTCGCGCGGAGGCAAGCCGATCATCGCGCTGCCGTCGACCGCCGCGCACGGAACGACGTCGCGGATCGTGGTCGCGCTCAAGGCCGCGGCGGGCGTCGTCACGACGCGCGGTCACGTCCACTGGGTCGTCACCGAGTACGGCGCGCGCGATCTGCACGGCCTCACCGTGCGCGAGCGCGGCGAGGCGCTGATCTCGATCGCGCATCCCGACTTTCGCGCCGAGCTCGCCGCCCAGCTGCGCGCGCTTCGCCACTTCGCCTGACGCGACATCGCCTAGCCGAACGTGATGATCGGCTTGATGATGTGGTCGGCCTTCGTCTTCATCATCTCGAACGCGCGATCGATGTGCTCGAACGGGAAGCGGTGCGTGGTCATCTTCGTCGGATCGACGCGCTTCATCTCGATCAGTCGCAGGAGCCGCTTCATGCGCTCCCGGCCACCCGGGCACAGCGCGGTGCGGATGGTCTTGTCACCCATGCCGACACCCCAGGCGAGCCGCGGAATGCCGACGAGCTCGCCGTGGCCGTGATAACCGACGTTCGAGATCGTGCCGCCAGGACGGGTCGCGCGGATGCACGCTTCGAACGTGGCCTCGGCGCCGAGCGCCTCGATCGCGGAGTCGACGCCGTCTCCGGTCAGCTTCACGATCTCCGCCGCGGCGTCGACCTTGGTCGGATCGATGACGATGTCGGCGCCGTATTCGCGCGCGAGCGCCTGGCGGTCCGGCCTGCTCTCGACCGCGATCACGAGCCCCGCGCCGAGCAGGCGCGCACCGGCCGTCGCCATCATGCCGACCGGACCCTCGGCGAACACCGCGACCGAGCCGCCGATCGGGATCTCCGCGTGTTCGGCGGCCGCGAATCCGGTCGACATCATGTCGCACGTGTAGACCGCGGCCTCGTCGGGCACCGTCTTCGGAATCGGCGCGAGGTTCGCCTCGGCGTCGTTGACGAAGAAGTACGGTGCGAACACGCCATCGCGCACGTTCGCGAACTTCCAGCCTCCGAGCATCTGCTGGCATTGCGAGGTGAATCCGCGCAGGCAGTTCTCGCAGTGGTAGCAGGGCGTGATCGCGTTGACCGCGACGCGGTCGCCTTCCTTGACGCCGCGGACCTCGCGCCCCAGCTTCGCGACGACGCCGACGGCCTCGTGACCGAGCGTCAGGTTGGAGCGTTCGCCGATCGCCCCACTCACGGTATGCGTGTCGGACGTGCAGACCAGCGCGCGCGTCGTCTGCACGACGGCGCCGTTGGGCCCGGGGTCTTCCGGGATCGGCTTGTCGAGAAAACCGACCTCGCCGATGCGGCGCATCACGAATGTCTTCATCGTCGCCATTGCTTTCACCTCCGATCGCTTGGCTTGCATCGCCGGTGCCGACGGCGGCTGCGATCGGGTCCGACATCACAGGCCTGTTACGCGCGGCCGCACCGTGCGGAGCGGATACACCACTGCGTGTGAACGCCGCGACCCCACGCGGCCCGGCGGTCCGCGCAGCTGCAGCCGATCGGGGTCGGCACGTTGCCTGCTATCGTCGTCCGCATCATGAAATCGCTGCTTCTCGCCTGTCTCGTTGCAGCCTGTGTGGTCGAGCCGGTGGGGCCGCAACCGCAACCGCCGCCGCAACCGCAACCGGTGATGGCGCCAGGCCCGGTCGGCGGGCCGATCGTCGTGCGCTCGGCCAGCTACGGTCCGAACTGCGGCGTCCCGCGCGGCAACGTCACCGATCGCGTCGCGCAGCTGTGCAACGGCAAGCCGCGGTGCGCGTTCCACGCCGACAACTCGGTGTTTGCGGACCCGGCGTTCGGTTGCCCGAAGCAGTTCGTCGCCGAATGGACGTGCGGCGAGGATCGCGTCCTGCGCCGCACGCCGGCGCAGCCTCCGCGCGGCGGCGAAGGCTACGCGATCGAGCTGAGCTGCTACTGACCTACAGGGTCGTGCGCACGACGAGCACGTTGCGGTCGGCGTGATTGACGACCTTGGCCGCCGTGGTGCCGAGGATCCGGTCCAGGCCGCCGTAGCCGTGCGAGCCGAGCACGATGAGGTCGGTGTCGCGCTCGCGCGCAGCTCGGCAGATGCCATCCCACGGCGTCGCGAGCACGACCGCGATCTGCTCGATCAGGGTCGGCTTGATGCGCGCCGCGAGCCGCTCGAGATCCTCGTGGGCGTTGGCCCGCAGCAGATCCTCGACGCGAACATCGCTCTCGACGAGCGCTTGCCGCGGCAGATCGGGCGCGACGCCGATCGCGCGAAACAGCACGAGCTTGGCTCCCGCGAGCTCGGCGAGGCGCGCCGCGGCGTCCAGGACCTTCGGCCCGTTCGGCGAGCCGTCGAGCGCGACCAGGATGCGCTTCACGACACACCCTCCCGCACCAGCAAGACCGGGCAGGCTGTCGTGCGCACCACCGACTCGGCCACGCTACCGAGCAGCGCGCGCTTCACGCCGCGCCGGCCGTGCGTGCCCATCACGATCAGATCGGCGTGGATCTCCGACGCGACGCGCTCGATCTGGATCCGCACGTCTCCGACCTCGAGACGCGGCGGCGCGAACGCGGCCTTGTCGGTCCGCGCGGCCACGAGCTTGTCGAGCGTGGCCTGGTTGTCGCGCAGCAGGTCATCGACCATCGCCTGCGTGACCATCAGCCCGTACTCGGCGCCGATCATCGCGGTCGGGATCACGTTCAGGACCTGGATGCGCGCGTCGAACCGTTTCGCCAGCTCGACCGCGTAGTCGAGCGCTTCGTTCGCGTTCGGGCTGAAATCGGTCGGAACCAGGATCGTCTTGAGCGGCTTCATGGTCTGGAGCTGTTTCACGAACCGCGCCACGCGGCTGCACTCGAATCTCGCGCGATTCGCGCAACCGCTGCGCGCGGGCGAGCTGCGACGCACCACCTGCGCGCTCACTCGAAGCGGAGCGCCTCGATCGGGTCGAGTCGTGCAGCCTTCCGAGCAGGAAAAAAACCGAACACGATGCCGACGATCGCGCTGAACCCGACCGACACCAGCAGCACGCCGGCGTGGACGACGAACGGCCAGTGAAAGTGCGCCGCCAGCGCGTACGCGAAGGCGAAGCCGAGCGCGATGCCGAGCACGCCGCCCGCGAGCGACAGCGCGAGTGCTTCGGCGAGGAACTGCGCGAGCACGTCCCACGATCGTGCGCCGACCGCCATGCGCACGCCGATCTCGCGCGTCCGCTCGGTCACGCTGACGAGCATGATGTTCATGATGCCGATGCCGCCGACGAGCAACGACACCGCCGCGATCGCGGCGAGCAGCGCGGTCAGGATCTGCGTGCCCTGCTGCTGCGCCGCCGCGATCTCCGAGAGGTTTCGCACCGAGAAGTCGTCGTCGGCGCCGGGCAGGAGGCGATGACGATCGCGCAACAGGCTCGTCATCTCGTCCTGCGCGCGCTCGGTCTGATCGGCCGCGACCGCGCTGACGAAGATCGCGCCGTTGACGTAGCCGCCGAGCCCGGCGGTGATCTTGGTCTGGAACGTCGTGTACGGCGTGAGCACGGTGTCGTCGTAGTCCTGGCCGACCGGCGACTGGCCCTTGCGCTCGAGCACGCCGATGACCTGGAACGGGATGGCCTGGATGCGCACGGTCTGACCGACCGGGTCGTAACCGGGCGACCACAGGTGATCGACGACGGTCTCGCCGACCACGACGACCTTGGCCGACGCTTCGACGTCGCTGGTGTCGAACGAGCGGCCGCGCGCGATCCGCCAGTTCCGGATCGTCGTGTACTCGGGGCTCGTGCCGACGATGCCGGTCGTCCAGTTGCGGTCCTCGCTCTGGACCACCCTGCTCGCGCGCAGCAGCGGCGCGGCCGCCGCGACGGCCTTGCACTCTTTACGGATCGCGGCGAGGTCGGCCCACGTCAGCGTGGCCTGCGAGCCGGTGCCGCCCATCATGCCGCCCGACGTCGACGAGCCGGGCAAGACGATCAGCAGATTCGTGCCCATCGCCTCGAACGTCGCTTCGACGCGGCGGCGCGCGCCTTCGCCGATCGCGACCATCGCGATCACGGCGCCGACGCCGATCACGATGCCGAGCGCGGTCAGCGCCGAGCGCATCTTGTTGCGCACGAGCGCGCGGCCGGCCACCTTGGCGATCGCGAGCGGGCTCATGCGGCGGCCTTCGCGGTGACCGGAGTTTGAACGACGTCCGCGACGATCTTGCCGTCGCGCATCGTGACGACGCGCTCGGCGCACGCGCCGATGTCGGCCTCGTGGGTGACGAGCACGATCGTGATGCCGGTGCGCACGAGGTCTTGCAAGAGGTGGATGAGGTCCATGCTCGCGCGCGAGTCGAGCTGGCCGGTGGGCTCGTCGGCGAGGATCAGCTTCGGATCGTTGACGAGCGCGCGTGCGATCGCGACGCGTTGTTGCTGGCCGCCCGACAGCTGACCGGGCGTGTGATCGGCTCGATCGGCGAGGCCGACACGGCCGAGCGCGGCGATCGCGCGCGCGGCCCGCTCGCGGGCGGGCACGCCCGAGTACAGGAGCGGCAGCTCGACGTTCTCGCGCGCGCTCGTGCGCGGGAGCAGGTTGAAGCTCTGGAACACGAAGCCGAGCAGCTCGTTCCGGATCTTCGCGAGCTCGTTCGGCGCGAGGTTCCCGATCTCGCGGCCGGCGAGCCGGCAACGTCCGCGCGTCGGACGGTCGAGGCAGCCGATCACGTTCATCAGCGTCGACTTGCCCGAACCCGACGCGCCCATGACGGCGACGAACTGGCCCGCCGGGATGGTCAGCGACACGTCGTCGAGCGCGCGCACCTCGGCGTCTCCGGCCGCGTAGATCTTCGACACGTGCTCGAGCTCGATCAGCGCGGTCATAGGATCCGTCCCACGGTCGACGCGTGCGCGCCGGTGACCTCGGTGATCACGAGGTCTCCGGGCGCGAGCCCGGCCGCGACCTCGGTGAACGTGCCGTCGCTGACGCCTGGCTCGAACACGACCGGCACCGGCGTCCCGGCGCGCAGGACCCACACCAGCTTCTTGCCGAGCGGCGCGGTGGTCGCGCGCGCGAGCTGCGGCGGCGGGCGGAACCGGATCGCCGCGTTCGGGACGCGCACGACGTCGGAGCGATCGGCGTAGATGATCTCGAGGTTCGCGGTCATGCCGGGCTTGAGCTCGAGCTTGGGGTTCGCGACATCGATCACCGCGTTGTACGTGACGACGTTCTGCACGATCTGCGGTGACGACCGGACCTGGCGGATCGCGCCGCGAAACACCTTGGCCGGAAACGCGTCGACCGTGAACGTCGCGGCCATGCCGGGCGCGAGCGCGCCGACGTCGGCCTCCGCGATGTTCGTATCGACCTCCATCTTCGTGAGGTCTTCACCGATCAGGAACAGCGTCGGGGCTGCGAACGAGGCCGCCACGGTCTGGCCGACATCGACGTTGCGCGTGATCACGGTGCCGCGGATCGGCGACCGGATCGTCGAGTACACGAGGTTGAGGTTCGCGGAGTCGAGCGCGGCCTGCGCCTGCGCCTCGGCCGCGTTCGCGGCCTCGACGTCGGCGGCCGCGGTCTCGGCCGCGGTGTCGCTCGTATCGACCGTGGCCTTCGCGATCAAGCTCTGGGCGAGCAGCTCGTGGTTGCGGGCCGCGATGCGCTTCGCGTCGACGAGCGTCGCCTTCGCCTTGTGCTCGGTCGCGCGCGCGGCGAGCAGGTTGGCCTGGGCGAGCTCGACCGCGGCCTTGAACAGCCGCGGATCGATCTGCGCGACCATCTGACCGGGCGAGACCTCGGAGTTGAAGTCCGCGCCGAGGGTCTGGATGGTCCCCGAGACCTGCGAGCCGACCTGAACCTGGACGATCGGGTTGACCGTACCGGTCGCGGTCACCCGGGCGCGGATCGGGCCGCGATCGACCGCGGATGTCTCGAACGCGAGCTTCGGCGTCGGCGACGACGCTCGCTCGTGCGCCCACACCAGGATGATCGCGACCGCGGCGATGGCGCTCGCGGCGACCGGAACGCGCCAGCGAGGACGATGCGAGCTGATCATGCCCGCTTCGAGTTGCACGCGATGTGCCCGCGCCTTGCAGGCGAGCGCGATCGCGATCGCGCAATGCGTGCACGACCCCCCCGATCGCGCGCAAACGGCGCCGTCGGTCGTCTGGCCGGAACAGCGGATCGCGGGTCAGGTCGCGGGCTTCGTCCCGAGGACGACATACTGCTCGGGTAACGTGGCCGTCGCGAGCTTGGCGTCGAGCCCGGCGGCCGCGAGGTCGGCGATCACGGTTTCGGGCGCGAGCCGGTGCGGCCGCGGTGGCCCGCGCGTCGCGCTCGCGGTGAAATCGACGATCGCGATCGTCCCTCCCGGTCGAAGCGCACGGGCGAGGCCGACCGCGTAGCCGCGGCGGTCGGCGACGTGATGCCAGACGTCGACGACGAGGATGCGATCGACGCTCGACGGCTCGAGCGCCGGATCGTCAGCGGTGGCGAGCACCGCGCGCACGTTGCCGAGGTGCTCGCGCGCGGCGCGCTCGCCGAGGTAGCGCACCATGTCGGGTTCGATGTCCGTCGCGATCACCTGGCCTCGCGGCACGGCGCGCGCGAGCCGCACCGTGAAGTAGCCGGTCCCCGCGCCGACATCGGCGACCGTCATCTCGGGCGCCAGCGCGAGCAGCGCGATCACGGCGTCGGGCCTTTGCCAGGTGTCGCGATCCGGTGCATCGAACACCTTCGCCCATTGGTCGGCGCGCTCGAAGCGGTGCGGCATGCCATCGCCGGGTGCGGGCGCGGACGCCGGCGGTGGCGAGCCGGCGCCGCATGCTGCAAGGGCGAGCACCAGCACGACGAGGGCCTCGTGACGCCGCGCGCGCGAACGACGAACGCGTCGATCGACATCCATCGACTTGGCCCGCGTCATCACCGCGAGTGTACGCGAACACGTGGGCCTGCAACCGCAACGACCTCGCGGGATGGCGTGAGCCGCTGACAGCTACCTGCATTGTGCAGCTCCGTGCGCGCTGCACCGCAGGAGATGTCAGTGGACGCTGCCGCCGCGCTCGCGTTGGCTACGCCCGATGCTGCGTCCAGGCTGGATCGTCGTGTGTGTCGCGTGCGGCTCCTCGCATCACGCGGGTGTGGCGATCGATTCCGCGGTCGGCGGCGAGGCCGCGCCCGACGACGGCTCCGCGAGCCCTGCGACGTGCAGCGGCATGCAGGTGCAGCCGCTCGACGCGACCTGGACCGTCGCGGTCGCCGGCGCGATGCGAACGGCCGAGGTCCACGTGCCGGCGAGCTACGATCCGACTCGCGCGACACCGGTCGTGCTCGACCTGCACGGCCGGCTCGGCGACGGCGCGCAGGAGGCGATGCTGAACGGATCGATCGCGAAGTCCGACGCCGAGGGATTCATCGTCGTGCACCCGGAGTCGGCGACCTCGCCGACGAGCTGGAATGCCGGGACGTGCTGCGATCCCGCGTCGACCGACGACGTCGACGATGTCGGGTTCATCTCCGCGCTGCTCGATCAGATGCAGGCGCAGCTGTGCGTCGACCCCGATCGCGTGTACGCGATGGGGATGTCGAACGGGGCGTACTTCTCGCACACGCTCGCGTGCGAGCTCGGCGACCGCATCGCCGCGATCGGCCCGGTCGCCGGCCTGCTGCTCCAGAGCCCGTGCTCGCCGGCGCGGCCGATCCCGTCGTTGATGGTGAACGGCACGGCCGATCCGCTGTCGGAGTACCAGTACGTGGCGCCGACCGTGCAGTTCTGGACCGACTTCAACCACTGCACGACGACGGCGACGACCTATCAGAACGGCGTCGCCACGTGCGTCACCCACGGCGGCTGCGATGCCGGCGCCGATGTCGAGCTGTGCACGATCCAGGACGGCGGCCATCAGTGGCCCGGCGGCGAGACCCTGCCGCTGCTCGGCAACAACACGAACGACCTGATCGCGACCGACGCGATCTGGGCGTTCTTCGTCGCGCATCCGCGCTGAGCCTCGGTCCCGGAAACCCGCACCACGTGCAGCGCGTTTCGGCGCCGCGCAACGTTCGCGCGATCCGGCGCGACGGCGCTGGCATCGGCGGGCATGCGACTTGCTGCTTCGTTCGTCATGCCTGTCATCGGCGATGGGTTCCGCCGCGAGCTCGAGGCCCGTGGCATCTCGCGACGCGAGTTCGTCGGCTTCTGCGCCGGCGTCGCCGCGATCCTCGGGCTGCCGAAATCGGCGGTCGCGCAGGTCGCGCGCGCGCTCGAGACCAAGCCCAAACCGACGCTGGTGTGGCTCGAGCTCCAGGACTGCGCCGGCTGCACCGAGTCGTTCCTGCGCGCGTCCAAGCCGAGTGCGGCCGACGTGATCCTGGATCTGTTGTCGGTCGACTATCACGAGACGTTGATGGCCGCCGCCGGCCACCGGGCCGAGGCGGCGCTCGCCGACGTCGTCGCGAAGAAGCCGGGCGAGTACATCGCGGTCGTCGAGGGCTCGATCCCGACCGGCAACGGCTACTGCACGGTCGGCGGCCGCTCGGCGCAGCAGATCGTCGACGACGTGTGCTCGCACGCGGCCGCGGTCATCGCGGTCGGCACGTGCGCGGCGTTCGGCGGGCTGCCCGCGGCCGCGCCGAACCCGACCGGCGGGCGCAGCGTCGGCGACGCCGTACCGGGCATCCGGAAGCTCGTCAACATGCCGGCGTGCCCGGTCAACGGCGAGAACCTGGCCGCGCTCGTCACGTACTACCTGACGTACGGCAAGTGGCCCGCGCTCGATCATCTGCATCGCCCGCTGTTCGCGTACGGCAAGTCGATCCACGACGCGTGCGAACGCCGCGCGCACTTCGACGCCGGCCAGTACGTCGAGGCGTGGGGCGACGCGGGGCATCGCGCCGGCTTCTGCCTGTACAAGATGGGGTGCAAGGGCCCGGCGACGTTCCACAACTGCCCGAACGTGGGCTGGAACGAGCACACGAGCTGGCCGGTCGGCTGCGGCCACCCGTGCATCGGCTGCGCCGAGCCGGCGTTCTGGGACCGGATGACGCCGTTCTACGAGCACCTCGCCGGAGTCCCCGGCTTCGGCGTCGGCACGAGCATCGATCGGGTCGGGGCATGGGCCACCGCGGCGGTCGCGGGCACGTTCACGGCGCACGCGCTCGTGCAGCTCACGCGCCGCAAGCTGGCCGAGACGGCCGCGAAGAAGCAACGAGCCGCCGAATCATCGGCCGCCCCGCCACAACCACAGCCAAAGGATAAACAGCCGTGACCCGCATCGTCGTCGATCCGGTAACGCGCATCGAAGGCCACCTGCGCATCGAGGCCTCGGTCGTGGACGGCTGCGTCAGCGACGCGTGGTCGTCGTCCACGATGTTCCGCGGCATCGAGCTCATCCTGCAAGGCCGCGATCCGCGCGACGCGTGGGCGTTCTGCCAGCGCATCTGCGGCGTGTGTACGACCGTGCACGCGATCGCGTCGATCCGCGCGGTCGAGGACGCGATCGGCGCGGTGCCGCCGCCGAACGCCCGCGTGCTGCGCAACCTGGTGATGGCCGCGCAGGCGGTGCAGGACCACGTGATCCACTTCTATCACCTGCACGCGCTCGACTGGGTCGACGTCGTGTCGGCGCTGAAGGCGGATCCGGCCGAGACGTCGCAGCTCGCGATGTCGATCTCGGACTGGCACGACTCGAGCGCGAAGTACTTCAAGGGCGTTCAAGCACGCCTGCAGGCGTTCGTCGATCGCGGCCAGCTCGGTCCGTTCGGCAACGCGTACTGGGGACATCCCGCGTACAAGCTGCCGCCGGCGGCCAACCTCATGGCGGTCGCGCACTACCTCGCCGCGCTCGACTGGCAGCGCGAGTTCATCAAGCTGCACGCGATCCTCGGCGGCAAGAACCCGCACCTGCAGAGCTTCCTGGTCGGCGGCATGGCGACGCCGATCGATCCGGACTCGCAGGCCGCGCTCAACGCCGACACGATCGGCGCGCTGCGCGGGCTCGTCGCCGGCGCGCGCGACTTCGTGAACCAGGTCTACATCCCCGACCTGCTCGCGATCGCGTCGTTCTACAAGGACTGGGCCGGCTACGGCGCGGGCGTCGGCAACTACCTGGTCTACGGCGAGTATCCGCTCACCGACGAACCGCACGCTCCCAAGTTCTTGCCCGCCGGCGTGATCCGCGGCCGCGACCTCGCGCACGTCGAGGCGTTCGACCCCGAGAAGATCACGGAGCAGGTCACGCACAGCTGGTACACGTACAGCGAAGGCGACAAGGCCGCGCTCCATCCGTCGCACGGCCAGACCAACCCCAAGTACACCGGGCCGACGCCGCCGTACGAATTCCTCGACACCAACGCGAAGTACAGCTGGCTCAAGTCGCCGCGCTACGACGGTCAGGCCATGGAGGTCGGTCCGCTCGCGCGCATGCTGGTCGCGTACGGATCCGGCCACGCGCGCGTCCGCGAGCTCGTCGACGGCGCGCTCGCGAAGCTCGGCGTCGGGCCCGAGGTGCTGTTCTCGACGCTCGGCCGGGTCGCCGCGCGCGGGCTCGAGACCGAGCTCCTCGCCGAGAAGATGGGCGACTGGGTCGACGAGCTGGCCGCGAACATGGGCCGCGGCGAGCTGCGCATCCACGATAACGACAAGTGGGATCCATCGAGCTGGCCGAAATTCGCGCACGGCGCGGGCTTTCACGAGGCGCCGCGCGGCTCGCTCGGCCACTGGGTCCGCATCGCGGACGGCAAGATCGAGAACTACCAGTGCGTCGTGCCGAGCACGTGGAACGCGGGCCCGCGCGACGCGCTCGGCGCGCCCGGACCGTACGAGGCCGCGCTCGTCGGCACGCCGGTCGCCGATCCCGAGCAGCCGCTCGAGATCCTGCGCACCGTGCACTCCTTCGACCCGTGCATGGCGTGCGGCGTCCACGTGATCGATCCGGCGGGGCGCGAGGTCGCGCACGTCAAGGTGCGGTGATGGTGGCCGAGGCCCAAGCGCCGCTCGAGCGCTACTACGTGTGGGATGTCGTCGTCCGCGTCACGCACTGGGCGATCGCGCTGTCGATCTGGCTGCTCGCGGCGACCGGCATCTACATCGGTCACCCGTTCCTCGCCGGTGCGTTCACGATGGGCTGGGCGAAGGTGATCCACTTCTACACCGCGATCGTGTTCACGCTCGCGGTGTTCGCGCGCGTCGTGTGGATGTTCCTCGGCCCGCGCCGCAGCAGCTGGCGCAACTTCGTGCCGGCGAGCAAGCGGCGCTGGCGCGATCTCGTCGCCACGATCAAGTTCTACCTGCTGCTGCGGCTCGAGCCGCCGCGCACGATCGGCCACAACCCGCTCGCCGGCGCGAGCTACCTCGCGGTGTTCGGCATGTATGCGGTGATGATCGTGACGGGGCTCGCCATGTACTCGGTGAGCGACTACACGTGGCTGCGCGGGTGCCAGGTGCTGCTGCCGGTCCTGCACGGCGTGCAAGGCGCGCGCTGGCTGCATCACGCGACGATGTGGCTGTTGCTCATGTTCTTTGTCGCGCACGTGTTCTTCTCGATGCTGACATCGCGCAACGAGAAGAACGGCGAGCTCGACTCGATCTTCTCGGGCTACAAGTTCCTACCCAAAGGCCAGCCGCCCGATGACGAGTGACGGCGAGGACCGCGTCGACGTGCTCGTGCTCGGCCTCGGCAACGTGCTGTGCGGCGACGACGGCGCGGGCGTCGTCTGCGTGCACCGGCTGCGCCGCGAGCTCGAGATGCCGGAAGGCGTGCGCGTCGTCGACGGCGGGACGCTCGGACTCGATCTGCTCGGCCTGGTCGCGGTGTCGGATCGCGTGATCCTCGTCGACGCCGTGCGCGCCGACGGGTCGCCGGGCACGCTCGTGCGGCTGTGCGGCGACGAGGTCGCGCCGGCCGTCTACGAGCGGCTGTCGTCGCACCAGATCGGCGTCGCCGATCTGCTCGCGGGCGCGGCGCTGTGCGAACGCTACCCGCGCGAGGTCGTGATCGTCGGCGTCGTGCCGGCGACGACCGAGCTCGCGTTCGGCTGCACGCCCGCGGTGAGCGCGCAGCTGCCCGCGCTGGGCGAGCGCGTCGTCGCCGAGCTGCGGCGCATGGGCATCGAGCCGCGGCGGCGCGCGGAGCCGCTCGCGCGCGACGCGATGGGGCTCGGCGCATGAGCGGGCTCAAGATCGAGATCCGCGGCACGGTGCAAGGCGTCGGGTTCCGGCCGTGGGTGTATCGCGTCGCCCACGAGCTCGGCGTCACCGGTCGCGTGCACAACCACGCGCGCGGCGTCACGGTCGAGGCGTTCGCCGCCGATGCCGCGCTCGCGGCGCTGGTCGCGACCCTGCGTGCGCCGCCGCTGCCGGCGCGCGTGCGCGAGCTCGTCGCCGAGCCGCTCGCCGGCGAGCCGGCCGAGGACTTCTCGATCGTGCACAGCGCCGAGGGCGGCCCGCGCGCGCTGTCGATCCCGCCGGATCTCGCGACCTGCGCCGACTGCGAGCGCGAGATCCGCGACCCGGCGAATCGCCGGTTCGGCTACGCGTTCACGAACTGCACGGCGTGCGGCCCGCGGTTCACGATCGCGACCGGCGTGCCGTACGACCGCCCCGCGACGACGATGGCGCCGTTCGCGATGTGCCCGCTGTGCCGGCGCGAGTACGAAGATCCGCGCGACCGCCGCTTTCACGCCCAGCCGAACGCGTGCCCGGTGTGCGGGCCGAAGCTCGCGCTCGTCGCGCCAGACGGCACGGCGCTCGCCGGCGAGCCGATCGCGGGCGCCGCGCTGCGGCTCGCGCGCGGCGAGATCGTCGCGATCAAAGGGCTCGGCGGCTTCCACCTCGCGTGCGACGCGACGGACGAAGACACCGTCGCGCGGCTGCGCGCGCGCAAGCACCGCGACGAGAAGCCGTTCGCGGTGATGGTGGCCGATCTCGCCACCGCGCACGCGCTCGCCACGATCTCGGAGCCGGAGGCCGCGCTGCTCGCGTCGCCGGAGCGGCCGATCGTGCTCGTGGCGAGGCGCGAGCCGAGCCCGCTCGCGCGCGGCGTCGCGCCCGACACCGACCTGGTCGGGCTGATGCTGCCGTACACGCCGCTGCATCACCTGCTGCTCGCCGCGTGCGATCGCCCGCTCGTGATGACGTCGGCCAATCCCTCCGACGAGCCGATCTGCGCCGACAACGGCGAGGCACTCGCGCGGCTCGCCGCGATCGCGGATGCGTTCGTCGTTCACGATCGCGCGATCGCGACGCGTTGCGATGACTCGGTCGCGCGCGTGATCGCCGGCCGGCCGACGCTGCTGCGCCGTTCGCGCGGCTACGTACCGCGCGCGATCGCGCTCGCGCATGCGGTCGGCACGCCGGTGCTCGCGGTCGGCGCCCAGCTCAAGAACACGTTCTGCATCGCGACCGGCGACTGCGCGTACCTCGGCCCGCACGTCGGCGATCTCGAGAACCTCGCCGCGCTCGAGTTCTTCGAGGCCGCCGTCGCGCGCATGGAGAACATCCTGAGCGTGCGGCCCGAGCTCGTCGCGCACGACCTGCACCCGGCGTACCCATCGACGCGCTACGCGCTCGGCCGCGGCATCCGCGCGATCGGCGTGCAACACCACCACGCGCACGTCGCGAGCGCGATGGCCGAGCACGGGTTGACGGGCCCGGTGATCGGCGTCGCGTACGACGGTACCGGTTGGGGGCCCGATGGCACCGCGTGGGGTGGCGAGATCCTCGTCGCCGACTTCGCGCGCTACGAGCGGTTCGCGACGTTCCGGCCGATCGCGCTGGCCGGCGGCGATGCCGCGATCCGGCAGCCGTGGCGGATCGCGCTCGCGCTCGTCGACGACGCGTTCGGCGCGACCGCCTCGCTGCCGCATCTGCCCGTGTTCGACGGCCGCCCGACCGGGGTCGCGCGCGCGATGATCCACCGCGCGATCCACGCGCCGCTCGCGCGCGGCGTCGGCCGCTACTTCGACGGCGTCGCCGCGATCGCGCTGGCGCGCGGCACGACCACGTACGAGGGCCAGCTCGCGGTCGCGTGGAACCTGGCGGCGGCTCCCGGCGATCACGCGCCGTATCCGAGCGCGATCGAGCGCGGCGAGATCGACCTGCGCCCGCTCGTGCGTGCGGTCGTCGCCGACGTGCTCGCGGGCGTCGCACCGGCGGCGATCTCCGCGCGGTTTCACGCGACGCTCGTCGCGGCCACCATCGAGCGCGTGCGCGCCGCGGTCGCCGCGCGCGGCCCGCTGCCGGTCGTGCTCACGGGCGGCGCGTTCGCGAACCCGCTGCTCGCCGAGGGGATCGCGCGCGGCCTGCCCGAGCTGCGCGTCTACACCCACGGCGAGGTGCCGCCGGGCGACGGCGGCATCGCGCTCGGCCAGGCGCTCGTCGCCGACGCGGTCGCGCGCGGCTGATCCGCGCAGTTCGTGCGCACCTCGCGGGCGCGCGCGAAATTGCCGCGCGCGCACCGCACGCGAACCGTGCGGACTCGCGGCACGTGCCGTGCAGTCACTGCGGGCATGTGCCTCGGTGTCCCCGGACGCGTGCTCGCCGTCGCAGGCGACGTCGCTCAGGTCGATTTTTGGGGCGTGACCAAGCAGGTCCGGCTCGACGTCATCGACGCGCCGGTCGCGCCCGGCGACTACGTGCTCAACCACGTCGGCTTCGCGATCCGGCGCATCCCCGCCGAGGAGATCGGCGAGACGCTCGCGCTGTACGACGAGCTGCTCCGCCGCGCCGGCGCCGACGACCTCATGGCGGCGGACGTGCGCGGAGAGCTCGACGCGACCGACAGGCGCCGCGATGGATAGCGCGCTCGTCCAGCTCAAGTTCCGCGATCCCGCGCGCGCGGCCGCGCTCGAGCACGCGCTCGTCGCGCAGGCGAAGCGGATCGGCCGCGCGCCCGTCTCGATCATGCACGTGTGCGGCAGCCACGAGCAGGCGATCGCGAAGTTCGGCCTGCGCGCCGCGTTCCCCGACGAGCTCGACGTGGTGATGGGCCCGGGCTGCCCGGTGTGCGTCACCGACGTGCCCGAGGTCGACGAGGCCGTCGCGCTCGCGCTCGCGGGCGTGCGCGTCGCGACCTACGGCGACATGCTCCGCGTGCCCGGCACGTCGCGCTCGCTCGCCGACGCGCGCGCCGCCGGCGCGAAGGTCGACGTCGTGTACGGTGTCGCGCAAGCGGCCGAGCTCGCGCGCACGCTCGCCGAGCCGCTCGTGTTCTTCGCGTCGGGCTTCGAGACGACCGCGGTCGCGACCGCGGCGGTGCTGCTCGCCGATCCGCCGCCGAACCTGTCGATCCTGTCCGCGCACAAGTACATCCCGCCGGTGATGGAGATCGTCGCCGAGATGCCGGGCTCGAAGATCGAGGGCTTCCTCGCGGCCGGTCACGCCGCGACGATCACGGGCTGGGGCGTGTTCGAACGGTTCGTCGCGCGCCACCGCGTGCCGGTCGTCGTCGCCGGGTTCGAGCCGCTCGACATCCTCGCCGGGCTCGTGCGGCTCGTCGAGCTGATCGCCGACGGTGACGTCCGCGTCGAGAACGCGTACCCGCGCTGCGTATCGCGCGACGGCAATCGCGAGGCCCAGGCCCGGCTGTGGCGCGTGTTCGAGCCGCAAGGCGGGCGCTGGCGCGGCATCGCGCACGTGCCGAACGGGAACCTCCGGCTGCGCGACGAGCTCGCCGCGTTCGACGCGCGCCGGCGGTTCGCCGACGAGATCGCGCGCGGCCTCGCGCAGCTCTGGGATCACGCGCCGCCCGCCCTCGTCGCGCAGTGCCAGTGCGGCGACATCATGGCGGGCATCGCGTCGCCGCACGACTGCGCGCTGTTCGGGCGCGAGTGCACGCCCGACGCGCCCGTCGGCGCGTGCATGGTGAGCACGGAAGGCACGTGCCGGATCTGGCACCAGTACGGCGGACACCCGGATCTGCGCCAGCTCCGGCGGAGGGCATCGTGAGGAACGCGCGCTTCGTCGAGGACACGATCACGCTCAAGTACGGCGCCGGCGGCAGCGCGATGCGCGCGCTGATCGAACAGGTGTTCGCGCCCGGGTTCGGCGCGGTCGAAGGCGGCATCGGCCTGCCCGAGATGGACGACGGCGCCGCGCTGCCGCTCGGCGACGGCCGCTTCCTCGTGATCACGACCGACTCGCACGTCGTGTCGCCGCCGTTCTTCCCGGGAGGCGACATCGGCCGGCTCGCCGTGTGCGGCACGGTCAACGACCTCGCGATGATGGGCGCGACCGAGCCGCTCGCGCTCACGTGCGCGGCGATCCTCGAGGACGGCCTGCCGCGCGCGGACCTCGAGCGGATCTGGGCTTCGATCCGCCGCGCGTGCGAGGAAGCGGGGACGACGATCGTCACCGGCGACACCAAGGTGATGCGCCACGGCGAGCTCGATCGCATCGCGATCGCGACGACCGGTGTCGCGATCGCGCCGCGCATCGTGTCGGATCGCGGCCTGCGCCCGGGCGACCGCGTGATCGTCACCGGCACGGTCGGCGATCACGGCCTCGCGATCCTCGCGACGCGCGGCGAGCTCGCGCTGCAGACCCAGCTCGTCTCCGACGTCGCGCCGATCAACGGCCTCGTGCGGGCCGCGCTCGCGGCCGGCGGCGACCGCATCGTCGCGATGAAGGATCCGACGCGCGGGGGCCTGGCGAGCGCGCTGCACGAGATGGCCGACAAGAGCGGCGTCGGCATCGTGCTCGACGAGCGCGCCGTGCCGGTGCGCGACGAGGTGCGGGCGGCGGGCGAGCTGCTCGGCATCGATCCGCTGCTCGTCGCGAACGAAGGCAAGGCGGTGATCGGCGTGCGCCCCGACGCCGCCGATGCGGTGCTCGCCGCGCTGCGCGCACACCCGCTCGGCGGGTCGGCGGCGATCGTCGGCGAGTGCATCGCCGAGCGCGCGGGCAGCGTGATCGTCGAGACCGGATTCGGCCGCCGCCTGCTCGGCGAGGCCGAGGGCGAGCTGCAACCGAGGATCTGCTGATGAGCGAATACGGCAACCACATCCGCGTCGAGCGCGATGGCGCGGTCGGCATCCTGACGATCGCGCGCCGCGAGCGCTTCAACTCCCTCGACGTCGAGACCGCGCAGGATCTCCGCAAGGCCGGCCTCGCGCTCGCGCGCGACCGCGCCGTGCGCGCGGTCGTGCTGCGCGGCGATGGCGGCGTGTTCTGCAGCGGCGCCGACCTCAAGTACATCGCGCGGGGCGGCAACGACGACGTCACGTACCTGACGACGCCGCGCGCGGGCTACGGCGCGATCTTCAAGCAGATCCTCGAATACATTCACTCGACGATCTCCGAGATCCGGCGCGCGCCGAAGCCGTGGCTCGCGGCGGTCGACGGGCCGACCGCGGCAGGCGGCCTCGGCATCGCGATGGCGTGCGACCTCGTGATCGCGGCCGAGCGCGCGACATTCGAGTGGGCGTACTTCAAGACCGGCCTCACCGGTGCCGAGTCGACGACGTTCCTGCTGCCGCGGCTGGTGGGCTGGCGCAAGGCGATGGAGCTCGTGCTGCTCGGCAAGCGCATGACCGCGCGCGAGGCCAGGGATATCGGGCTCGTCACCGAGGTCGCGCCCGACCTGCAGCTCGACGAGCGCGCGCTCGAGCTCGCGCACGAGCTGGCCGAAGCGCCGACGCAGGCGGTCGGCGTCGCGAAGCGGCTGTTGAACGCCGCCGCCGGCATGGATCGGCTCGACGTGCATCTCGATGCCGAGCTGTCCGAGCTGGCCCGGATCGCCGACGGCGCGAACTTCGCGGAAGGGCTCGCCGCATTTCTCGAGCGGCGCGCCGCCGAGTTTGGAGTCGAATAACGTGCACGAGTATTCGATCGTCGCGGCGCTCGTCGATCGCGTCCAGCGCGAGGTCGAGGCGCGGCCCGGCGCGGTCCCGCGCGTGCTGCACGTGCGCATCGGCGAGCTCGCGGGCGTCGAGCTGCCGCTGTTGCGCACCGCGTTCGAGACGTTCCGCGCGCGCACCGTGTGCGAAGCGGCCGAGCTCGCGATCGAATCGGTCCCGGCTGCCTGGCGATGCGCGGCCTGCGGGCGCGCGCTCGCGACGGGGGAGATCCTGCGGTGTTGCGGCAAGCCGGCGCGGCTCGCCGCCGGCGACGACATCATGCTCGAGCAGATCGAGCTGGAGGTGCGCGATGTGTGAAGACTGTGGATGCGGTGACTCCGAGCTCGTGCCGGTCGACGTGCACGAGCATCTCCTCGCCGACAACGACGCGCGCGCGGCACACCTGCGCGAGCACTTCGTCGAGGCGAACGTGCTCGCGATCAACCTGATGGGCTCGCCCGGCTCGGGCAAGACCGCCGTGCTCGAGCAGACCGCGCGCGCGCTGGCCGGCAAGCGCCGCCTCGGCGCGGTTTCGGGCGACCTCGCGACCGATCGCGACGCGCGCCGGCTCGAACGCGCGGGCATCGCGGCGCGCGCGATCACGACCGGCTCGGCGTGCCACCTCGATGCGCGCATGGTCCACGACGCGCTCCACCACATGGCCTGGCGCGACGTCGACACGTTCTTCATCGAGAACGTCGGCAACCTCGTGTGTCCCGCGATCTACGACCTCGGGCAGGCCGCGAACGTGGTCGCGCTGTCGATCACCGAGGGCGAGGACAAGCCGCTCAAGTATCCGGTGATGTTCCGGCGCGCCGACCTCGTCTTGCTGACCAAGATCGATCTGCTGCCGCATCTCGACGTCGACCTCGGCGCGATCCGCGACGGGCTCGCGCGCGTGATGCCCGAGCCACGCATCATCGCGGTATCGGGCCGCACCGGCGCGGGCATCGACGAGTGGATCGCGTGGCTCGACGCACGCCGGCAGGCGACGCGGACGTCACCGCATCGCGCCGAGCTGGTCGAGTAGCTGCCGCCACCACGGCATCGGCCACGCGATCGCGGTGTGCGGCGCGTAGCCGAGCTCGCGTCGGGCACGCGAACCGTCGAGCAGCGCGGGCGCGCGCAACCGGCGTGCGCGCGGGATCGCCGCCCGCGGCACCGGGATCGCGACCCGCACGCTCTCTTCGAACGTGCGCGACAGCGGCAGCGTGTCGGCTCCGGGGATGTTGAACACCCCGGTCGCGTCGCTCGCGAGCGCGGCACCGAACGCCGAGGCCGCGTCGGCGATCGACAGCAAGTTCACCATCGGATCGAACCCCAGCGGCCGCAGGCACACGCGCGCCGACAGCGCGTTCCACAACGAGCTGCCGGAGTCGGCCGCGAAGATCTCGGCGCAGCGCAGGACCGCGATCGCGAGTGGTCCGCCACGCTGCGAGCACACCGCGAGGTCGGCCTCGACGCGGTTGCGCAACCACGCCGGCGCGTGCGGATCGAAATCGAGCGGCGCGTCCTCGTTCACCAGCTCGGCCGTGTCCGAGCGCACGGCGTAGACATCGGCGAAGCTGCGATAGACCAGCCGGCGGATCGTCCGATGCTCGCGACACGCGCGCACGAGCTCGGTCGCGGCGGTGACGTTCTGCGCGCGAATCGACGAACCCACCGCCCGCGTGTCGCGATGCTGCGCGACGTGCACGACGACATCGATCGCGTGCTCGCGCGCTGCACTCCACACGAGATCGTGGACGGCGCGCGCGTGCGTCAGGTCGGCGGCGCGATAGACGAGACGATCACGGGCGGGCTCGTGCGACTCGCGCTCGCGACCGACGGCGAGCACGAGGTCGGTGTCACGCCGAGCCAGCAAGTGGTCGACGATGGCGGCGCCGAGCGGCGTCGTCGCGCCGATGACCATCACCTTCATCGGAAGACTCCTCGCCGGGCAAGGCGTGAATCGTCGACCAGCTGCTGCAGCGCCGCGCGCACGGTCTCGGCGGCCTCGGCGACGGCGTGCGGATCGTCGGCATCGGCTGCCGAGCGACCGAGCTGCAACACCGTGCCGTACCGGAGGTGATAGTGCGCGGGCAAGGGCAGCGGCACGACCGGAATCGGCCAGTACGGCGCGCCGAAGATGCGCACGCGGTCGAGCTTGCGCGCGAGCGGCCAGCTCTCCTCGGCGCCGAGCACCGCGACCGGCAGCACGGGGGCGCGATGGCGGATCGCGAGCTCCGCGAACCCGACGCGCCACGCCGCGAGCCGATAGCGATCGCGGAAGCGCTTCGCGACGCCGGCCACGCCTTCGGGCCAGAGCGCGACGAGCTCGCCGCGCTCGAGCAGATGGCTCACGTTCGCGCGCGTGCCGCTCACGACGCCGAGGCGCGCGAACCACGTGCCGACGAATGGCAAGTGCGGCACGAAATGGTCGGCGATCGCGCGCGGGACCCTCGGCGGCTCGGTGCGACGCAAGACGTCGAGGCACAGCACCGCGGCGTCGACCGGCAAGACGCCCGCGTGGTTCGCGACCAGGATGGCGGGCCCGGTCGCGGGGATGCGCTCGGCGCCGACGGAATCGACGCGAAAGTATCGCTCGTACAACGGCGCAGCTGCGGAGACCGCGCTCGCGAGCGCGGGCGGGTGAAACCCGAAAACGTCGAAGCCGTGGCCTGCATCGTCGAACGGTGCTTCTCGCGCGATGCGCTCGAACGTCCGAGGGTCCATCGATCATGTGCGCTGCAAATCACGTGCACGCCTCGGCTGGTGCACATCGCGCGAGGCTTGCGCGACGCGGCTCGCGCATCGCAAGCGCTGCGCGGCGGCGAGGCGCCGTCCGAGCCAGCTCGTGGCATGTCGGCTGCAGCACTTGCTCACGTGTCCCCGACCTCGGACCTCGCAACCCTCGTCGCAGCCGAAGCTCGGCTCGATGGCGCGCTCGCGGACGCCCGGGTCGCGGCGGATGCCGTGGTCGAGCTGGCGCGGCGCGCGGCTGCGTCGTCCGACACCGAATTCGAGGCCGACCTGGCGCGCGAGCGCGCACGGCTCGCGGCCGAGATCTCGGCGCGAACGGCCGCGGAGCTTCGCGCGATCGAGGATGACGCGCGCGCGGACGTCGCGCGATTCGAGGCGATGCGCGGCGACGCGCTCGTCCCGATCGCGCACGCGCTCGTCCGCCGGCTCGTCGAGCTCGTGCGGGAGGACGTGCCGTGATCATCGAGATGGCGCGCGTCCGCGTGCTGGGTCCGCGCGGCCGGCTGGGCGACACCATCCGCACGTTGCAGGAGCGCGGCGTCCTGCACCTCGTCGACCCGCAGCCGGTCGATGGCCTGCGCGTGCACGAACGCGAGCCTGCTGCCGATCGCCACCGGCGCGACGTCACGCGCGCGCTCGCGGACGTCGAGCATGCGCTCGCCGATCTGAGCGCGCTCGGCGCGACCGTGCCCGACCGCGCCGGTCCTCCACCGCCGGCGGGGCAAGCCGCGCGCATCGCCTCGCGAGTCGCGGCGGAGGTCGCCGAGCTGCGCGCGCGCGAGCAGGCGATCGTCGGCGAGCGCGACGCGCTCCGCGAGTACGAGCCGCTCGTCGCGGACCTCGAGCCGCTGTTCGCGGCCGGGGCGCCGACGCGCACGTCGATCTTCCTGTTGCGGCTGCGCGGAGAGGCCGCGCTCGCGGCCACGCGCGACGCGCTCGAGCGCTTGCTCGATGGCGCGGTCGAGCTGCGCACGCGGTCGCTCGCGACCGGCGATGTCGTCTTGCTCGCGCTCGTGCCCACCGCGCGCGCACCGGAGATCGAGCGCTACCTGGCCGGCGCGCGCGTCGAGCACGCGCCGCTGCCCGCTGCGCTCGCGAGCTCCCCGCTCGCCGAGTCGCTGCCGCGCCTGCGTCCCCGTCTCGCCGAGCTCGCACGCGAGCTCGCTGTGGTCCGCGATCGCGCTGCCGTGATCGCCGCGCTCTACGGCGCCGACCTCGCACGCGCGCTGCACGGATTTCACGACGACTTGCTCGCGGGCGACGCCGAGACCCATGCCGCCGCGAGCGCGCGCGCGTTCGTCCTCGAGGGCTGGCTGCCCGCGCGCGAGCTCCCCGCGCTCGAACGCACGCTCGTGGCCGCGCTCGGGCCCGAGGTCGCCGTCGAGGAGATCGCGCGCGACGAATGGCGCGGTGAGGATGCCCCGGTCGTGCTCGCGAATCCGCCGCTGTTCGCGCCGTTCGAGAAGCTCACGGCGCTGCTGCCGCTGCCGCGCTATGGCACGGTCGATCCGACGCCGTTCGTCGCCGTGTTCTTTCCGATGCTGTTCGGCGTGATCGCCGGCGATGTCGGTTACGGCGCGGCGATCGGCGCGCTCGCGCTCGTGCTTCGGTTCGCGGTGCCCCGTGCGCGCGACCTCGCGAAGATCGCCGGCGCGGTCGCGATCTACACGATCGTGTTTGGCCTCCTGTACGGCGAGCTGTTCGGCGATCTCGGCAGGCGCTGGTTCGGCATGCACGCGCTCTGGTTCGATCGCCGCGACGGGGTGCTCGGCTTTCTCGTGCTCGCGGTCGCGCTCGGCCTGGTGCACCTCGTGCTCGGGCTCGTGGTCGCAGCGGTGTCGCGCTGGCGCGGCCACCGGCGCGAGGCGATCGGCCGCGGGCTGACCGCGCTCATGCTCGTGCTGGTCGCGATCGCGCTGCTCGCGCTGTTTCATCGCGTCCCGGCCGTGCTGCTGCGGCCTGCGATGATCACGCTGCTCGTGGCGCTGCCGATCGTCGTCGTGCTCGAAGGCGCGACCGCGCTGCTCGACTTCATGACGATCGCGGGCCACGTACTGTCGTACGCACGCGTGATGGCGCTCGGCACCGCCTCCGTGATGCTCGCGCTCGTCGCGAATCGCATGTACGGCGCGTTCGGCTCGGCGGCCGTCGGGTTCGCGTTCGCGCTCGTCTTTCACCTCGTCAACTTCGCGATCACGCTGTTCAGCCCGACGATCCAGGTCATGCGCCTGCATTACGTCGAATTCTTCGACACGTTCTTTCAACCCGGCGGCGAGCGCTATCGACCGCTCCGTCATTGGTCGCCGACCACGGCGAGCTAGGAGGTCTCATGGAGTCATGGATGCCATTTGCCGCCGCAGCCGCGATCGCGATCAGCGCGCTCGCGACGGGATGGGCGCAGGCCAAGATCGGCGCGTCGGCCGCAGCGGCACTCGCCGAGAAGCCGGAGCTGCGCACGACCGCCGTGCTGATGATCGCCATCCCCGAGACGATGGTCGTGCTCGGCTTCGTCGTGGCCGTGCTCATGCTGCTGAAAGGAACCTGAGGTGGCGCTGTCGGATCTTCTCGCCGCGCTCGAGCGAGACGCGACCGACAGGGTGCACGCGATCCGCGGCGACGGCGACGCGCGAGCCGCGGAGATTCGCGAAGCCGCCGCACGCGAACGCGCGGCGCGAATCGCGTCGCGCGCGGCGACGTTCGTGGCCGAGCGGCGCGCCGAAGCCGATCGCGAGCTTGCTGCCGCCGCGCATCGCGCTCGTGCGGCGGTGCTTTCCGCGCGTGCCGCGATGCTGGACCGGGTGCGCGACGCGGTACGCGCCGAGCTGCCGGGCGCGGCCGCGGATCCCGATGTCGCGCGCCGACTCGCCGACGCAGCGCTCGCGTGTGCGGGCGACGGACCCGAGCTCGTTCCGACGCGCCTGGCAACCGGATTCGTCGTCGAGCTGCCGACGCAGGTTCGCATCGAGGCGACGCTCGAGTCGCTGTTCGCGCGCGAATGGCCGCGGCTGGCGTGCGAGGCGCTCGCGCTGGAGCGTGAGGCGTGAGCGCGATCGCGGCACGCGCTCGAGGGTTGCTCTGCGACGTGCTCGCGCACGACATGCTCGCGGAGATCGAGCGCGCGCGCGATGCGCGGCAGCTCGTCGCGACGCTCGCGCATGCGGGAATCGTGCTCGCCGATCCGAGCGCGATCGATCGGGTCACGCAGGATCGGGTCGCGCGCGACCACGCGATCGTCGCGCGCTGGACCGACGCGCTCGCGCCGCTCGCGCTCGACGACGACCGCCGCAGCGTGCGCGCGATCGCGCGCGGCATGGCCGCCGGCGTGCCCGCCGCGCGGCGGCTCGCGGGGGCGGTCGCGACGCCGTCGCTGCCCGCAGCGCGCCTCGCCGAGCTCGCGGCCGCGGCCCATGTCGGCGAGCTCGCGGCCGCGCTCGCGCGCGCTCGACATCCGTTCGCGTCGGTCGTCGCGGGCGTGCGCGCTCCGCTGGACTTGCTCGAGCTCGAGCTCGCGCTTGCCCGCCGGTTCGCGGAGCTCGCCCGTACGCGCGATCACGCGCTCCGCACCTATCTCGCGCAGGCCCTCGATGCCGAGAACGCCGGTGCCGCGCTCGCGCTCGCCGCGCGCGGCGCGGAGCTCGACGCGCACCACGCGTTCGTTCGGGGCGGCGCGCTCGTGGCGGAGGCGACGTTTCTCGTCGCGGCCGCCGGTCCGATCGATCGCGCTCGCGAGGTGCTCGCTGACGTGCTCGCTGGGACGCCGCTCGCAGCGGCACTGCTCGCGCCGTCGGTATCCGCGCTCGAGGATGCGGCGCTCGCGTGGCAGCTCGCGACGCAGGCGCGGCTGCGGCGCCTCGCGCCGCTCGGCCTCGCGCCGGCGATCTACACGCTGCTGCGTCGCCGCGACGAAGTCCGCAGGCTGCGGCGCGCGGCGTGGCGAATCGCGCTGGAGGCGACATGAAGACGGCGCTGCGCGTGCTATGTCGGCGGCCGACGGCGATCGGGATCGCGCTCGCGGGCATCGCGCCGATCGAGGCCGACGACGCCGAGGCCGCGGCGGCCGCGCTCGCGCGTACGCACGACGCCGGGATCGTCCTCGTCGAGCAGGCGCTCTACGACGCATTGCCTCCCGCGCTCGTGCGCGCGATCCGGCGCGCCGGCTCGCCGATCCTGCTGCCGTTTCCGGGTCCGGCCGCCGCCGCGCGAGCCGCTGCACCCGAACAGGAGCTGCTCGAGGTGCTGCGGCGCGCGATCGGCTACCGCGTGAGGCTGCGATGACGGCGACCCTGTCGCGCATCACCGGCACGCTCGCCGAGGCACGGCCGCTGCGGGACGCCGCGCTGTACGAGCTCGTACGCGTGGGCCCGCGCGGCCTGCTCGCCGAGGTGATCCGCTTCGCCGGCGACACCGCGACGCTGCAGATCTTCGAGGACACGACCGGGCTGGAGATCGGCGCGCCGGTGCATGCGACGGGTGGCTCGCTCACCGCCGAGCTCGGGCCGGGGTTACTCGGCAGCGTGCTCGACGGCATCGGCCGGCCGCTCGCGCGGCTCGCCGCCGCGACCGGTGATTTCATCGCGCCCGGCGCGATCGCGCCGACGCTCGATCGCGCGCGCCGCTGGCCGTTCCGGGCGAGCGTGCGCGCCGGCGATCGCGTCGCGCCGGGCGACGTGCTCGGCACGATCGAGGAGTGCGCCGGCATCGCGCATCGCATCCTCGTGCCGCCGGGATGCGCCGGCGGCACGATCGCGCGCATCGCCGACGCCGAGCTGACGATCGACGACCCGCTCGGCGAGCTCGCCGACGGCACGCCGCTCGTGCTCGCCCAGCGCTGGCCGATCCGCACGCCGCGCCCGGTCGCGCAGCGGCTGCCGGTCGATCGCCCGTTCGTCACCGGTCAACGCGTGTTCGACCTGCTGTTTCCGCTCGCCGAAGGTGGGACGGTCACGGTGCCCGGCGGGTTCGGCACGGGCAAGACCATCGTCGAGCAGTCGCTCGCGAAGTTCGCCGACGCCGACGTCGTCGTGTACGTCGGGTGCGGCGAGCGCGGCAACGAGATGGCCGAGCTGCTCGCCGAATTCCCGCGGCTCGTCGATCCGCGCACCGGCCGCTCGCTGATGGAGCGCACGGTGCTCGTCGTGAACACGTCGAACATGCCGGTCGTGGCGCGCGAGGCCTCGGTGTACCTCGGGCTCACGATCGCCGAGTACTACCGCGACATGGGTCATCGCGTCGCCGTGATGGTCGACAGCCTGTCGCGCTGGGCCGAGGCGCTGCGCGACATCGGCGCGCGCCTGCAGGAGATGCCCGGCGAGGAAGGCTACCCGACGTACATGGCGAGCCGGCTCGGAACGTTCTACGAGCGCGCGGGCCGCGCGCGCGTGCTCGGCGGCGGCGAGCGCAGTGGGGCCGTCACGCTGGTGTGCGCGGTCTCGCCGCCGGGCGGCGACTTCTCGGAGCCGGTGACCCAGGCCTCGCTCCGGGTCGCGGGCGGATTGTGGGCGCTCGATGCGCGGCTCGCGCGCGCGCGGCAGTTCCCCGCGGTCGACTGGTCGCTGAGCTACTCGCTGTACACCGCCACCGTGTCGTCGGCGATCGGCGCGCGCTGGCCCGAGCTGCGCACGGGCATGCTGGCGCTGCTCCAGCGCGACGCCGAGCTGCGCGAGATCGCGAGCCTCGTCGGCAACGACGAGATGGACGATGGCGATCGCCTCGCGCTCGCGATCGCGAGCCTCGCGCGCGAGCACGTGCTCGGTCAGAACGCCTTCGATCCGAACGACGCGAGCTCGTCACCGGCGAAGACCGCGCAGCTCGCGGAGCTCGCGCTCGCCGCGCTGGCGGCCGGAGCAGCCGCGCTCGCCGCCGGCGGCTCGTTCGACGCGCTCGCGCCGCAGCTCGCCGCGTTCCGGCGCGCGCTCGCCGACCTGCGCCGTGCGCCCGAAGCCGAGCGCGATCGGCGAGCGGCCGAGTGCACGCGCGTGCTCGGGGGCCTGCGATGATCGCGACACGCACGCATCGCGGCGCCCACGCGCTCGCCGGCGCGCTGCTGTACATCGAAGCGACCCGTCGGGTCGCGATCGGCGAGGACGTCGTCGTGCGCGCCCCCGGCGCGCCGCCGCGGCGCGGCCAGGTCATCGACGCCGGGCTCGGCGTCACGGTCGTGCAGGTGCTCGAGGACACGCTCGGCCTGTCGCCGGCGCGCGCCGAGATCGAGCTCACCGGGCGCGTCGCGGAGGCACCGGTCGGGCGCGAGCTGCTCGGCCGCGTGCTGAGCGGTGTCGGCGCGCCGCTCGACGATCTTCCACCACCGGTCGGCGACGCGATGCGCCCGGTGTACGGCGCGCCGATGAACCCCGCGCGGCGCGTGCCACCGAGTGACTTCATCGAGACCGGCATCTCGGCGATCGACGGCCTCGACACGCTCGTGCGCGGCCAGAAGCTGCCGGTGTTCTCCGGGGCGGGCTTGCCCGCGCTCGAGCTCGCCGCGCAGATCGTCGAGCACGCGCGCGTGGTCGGCGGCGCGCCGTTCGCGGTCGTGTTCGCGGCGATCGGCATCACCGCGCGCGAGACGCGGCTGTTCGTCGATCGTTTTCGCGGCACGCGCGCCCTCGAGCGCGCGGTGCTGTACCTGAACGAGACGCGCGATCCGACGATCGAGCAGCTGCTCGCGCCGCGCTACGCGCTCGCGCAGGCCGAATACCTCGCGTTCGAAGCAGGCATGCACGTCCTGGTCGTGATGGCCGATCTCGCGCACTACTGCGAGACGCTGCGCCAGGTCGCGGCCGCGCGCGAGGAGGTGCCGGGCCGACGCGGCTATCCCGGCTACATGTACACCGACCTCGCGTCGCTGTTCGAGCGCGCGGGTGTGATCGCCGATCGTGCGGGCTCGGTGACGCAGCTGCCGATCGTGACGATGCCCGACGACGACATCACGCACCCGATCCCCGATCTCACCGGCTACATCACCGAAGGCCAGATCGTGCTGTCGCGCGCGCTGCACGGGCAGGGCGTGTTCCCGCCGATCGACGTCCTGCCGTCGCTGTCGCGGCTGATGAACGCCGGCATCGGCGCGGGCAAGACGGTGCGCGAGCATCGGCGCTGGGCCGATCAGCTCTACGCGCTCTACGCGCGAGGCCGCGACGCGCGCACGATGGCCGCGATCGTCGGTGAGGCCGGGCTCGCCGAACCCGATCGCCGCGCGCGCGACTTCGCGACCCGCTTCGAGCGCGAGCTGATCGCGCAGGGCCACGTCCGCCGCGAGCTCGCCGAGACCATCGCGATCGGATGGAAGCTGCTCGAGAGCTTTCCGCGCGACGAGCTCGACCGCATCGACGACGCGACCTGGGCGGCGCGGACAGGAGGCACGACGTGACGACGCGCGCGGAGCTGCTGCGCGCGCGCCGCCTGCGCGAGCGGGTCATGCACGGCGCGGAGCTGTTGCGCCGCAAGCGCGAGGCGCTGGTGCGCGCGCTGCTCCCGCTCGCGCGCCCGGCCGCCGAGGCGCGGCGCGCGATCGCCGAGACCGCCGACGCCGCGTATCGCGCCGAGCTCGATGCGCTTGCGATCCACGGCGCGGGCGAGCTCGCGGCGATCGCGGCGCCGCCGCGTGCACTCGAGGTCGACCTCGACGTCGAGCGCGTGTGGGGCGTCGCCGTGCCGGTCGTGCGCGAGCTCCCGGCGTGGCAGCGCGGCCTCGCGGCGCGCGCGACCGCACCGGGACCGACCGGACCAGCGGCGTTCGAGGCCGCCAACCGCTTCGAGGCGCTGTTCGAGCAGCTCGTCGCGACGCTCGCGCGCGAGAGCCGCGTGCGCGCGATCAGCTCGGCGCTCGCGCGCGCGTCGCGCCAGCTCCACACCCTCGAGCAGCGCGTCGGGCCCGAGCTGACGACGCAGATCGCGAGCGCGACCCGGGTGCTCGACGAGCGCGACCGCGAGGATCAGACGCGGCTGCGCAACCTGCGCGGCCGATCGACGCGGCGCTGAGCCGCGAGTCGTGCGCGCAGCGGCTCGCCGAGCTCGGTTAGCGCGGCGAGCCGGTCCGGGGCGTCGAGCATCGCGGTGTCGGCGATCTCGATCACGGGAGTCAGCTCGGCCGCGAGCTCGGCACGCGCCCGCTGCTGCGCGCGCAGGTAGCCGCGGACGTAGCGGGCGAACGCGGCAGCCTGGGGCGAGCGCGTCGCGCGATCGGGCGAGCTCGCGAGCACGTCGGGCAACACGCGGTTCAGCACGATCAGGCGCGGGCTGAAGCCGAGCGCGCGGGCACCGCGCGCGAGCTCGCGCGTCGCGGCCGCGGCATCCTCGCCGACCCCGCTCGCGAGGACGATCGAGGTCTCGGGATCGCGCAACCACCTCCGCGCGAGCTCGAGGCGTTCGACGAGCTTCGCGATCGCTCCCTCGAGCGTCGACACCAGCGCTCCGAACTCGCGCAGCGCGCCGGTCCCCGACAGATCCGCGAGCCGCGAGACGGTGCGGCCGGTGTAGATGCCGCCCGCGAACCGGGCGAGCCATCGGATCAACCGCCCGTCGAAGAACGCCGCGAGCTTGTCGGGTCGTGCGAGCAGCTCGAGCGCGGGCGTGCCGGGTGCGGTATCGAGCACGAGCTCGGTCAGCGCGGGATCGCGCTCGACCCACTCGACCGCGCGCGCGCATCCGATCGCGTCGGTGAAGCTCGCGAGGCGATCGGCGAGCGCGACGAAGAACGGGTTCGCGGCGATCCGCGCCCGCTGCTCGGGATCCGGGCACGCGTCGGCGACCCACCTGCGCAGGCACGCGCTCGGATCGAGCAGCGCGGCGTCGAGCGAGCCCGGGGCGTCGATCGGCACGCGCACGCCATGCTCGGACAGCTCCGGCAGCGCGAGCGCCGAGCGCAGCCGGTGCGCCGGATCGACGCCGAGCAGCGCCGCGTGCTCGCCCGCGCGTGCGTGCGCGAGGCCGAGCGCCGACGCGAGCGTGGTCTTGCCGACGCCGCCGGGCCCGAGCACGATCGCGAGCCGCGCGGTCACGGCGCGCTCCACAGCGGCGCGAGCGCTTCCTGCGCCAGCGCCACGACGCGGCGCGGGCTCGCGTCGTCGGCGACGAGCAGCGCGTCATCGATCGCGAGCGTCCCGAGGCGAGCATCGCTCGTGAACGCGTGCTCGCGTGCGACCCGGCGTGCGAGGTGCGCGTACACCTGATCGAGCCCGGCCCGAGCCGCGTCGTCGGCCGCGGCGAGCTCCTCGAACCACGCACACGCGCGCGGATCCGCCGGCAGCTCGCCGAGCGCGCGTGCGCTGCGGTTGACGATCGCGGCCAGCGGCGCGCGCCCGAGCTCGCGCTCGATGCGCGGCCAGAACTCGCGGGTCTCGTCGAGCGCGAGCTCGTCGGGCGTGGTCACGACGACGGCGGCGGCGCACGTCGGATCGCCGAGCAGGCCCGCGACGCGCTCGCACTCGCCCGCGAGCATGCCGCCGAGGCCGAGCGTCCGGGTCAGGCTCGGCACGCCGAGCAGTGACGCGCCGTGGCCCATCGCCGGGGTGTCGACGATCGCGTGATCGAAGCGCCGCCCGGTGTCGCGCTCGGCCAGCGTGACGAGCCAGAACACCATGCCGAGGAACACGAGCTCCTCGAGCCCGGGCGCCGCGCGCGTCGCGGCGCGCACGTGGCGATTCGCGATCACCGCATGAAACAGCGCGCGCATGCCGAGGTGGGTGACGAAGTACTGCTCGAGCGCGGCCTCGCTCGAGTAGTTCATGGTCGCGAGCTCCGGGGCGAGATCGGCCGGCGCGTAGCCGGCGCGATCGCGACCGAACCACGGCGAGATCGCATCGACCACGGCCCATTGCGCCACGATCACGTGCTTGCCTCGCGCGGCCAGGCCGGCACCGAGCGCGGCGGCGACCGTGCTGCGGCCGACTCCGCCCTTGCCGAGCACGAACACGACGCGTGGCACCACGTCCTGGACCCGTGCACGCGCGAGACCAACGGTTGCGCCGCCGAAGCGGCACCGCCTGCGCGCATGGCACCGCGGTTCGCAATGCTTGCGCGATTTGCAGGCGACGAGTATTTCGCTGCACGGCACATCGGGTGCAAAGTGTTCGCGCGATGCGCGATCGACTGTGGCCCGGCTACACCGCCTGGGCCGACACCGTGCTGGCGGCTCGGCGCGAGTTCACGCGGGTGGCGCGCAGCTTCTGGCTCGTGCCCGAGCTCATCCCGTTGCCGTCGCGCGACGACATCTCGCTGCTCTATTGCGTGTGCCGCCGCCTCGACGACGAGATCGACGACGCGCCGAGCACCGAGCAGGCGCGCAGCGCGCTCGCGAGCTGGCGCGCCGAGCTCTCCGGCGCGGCCGAGCCGCGGCCGCTGGTCGCCGCGTTTCTCGCCGGCGTGCCGCGGTCGGGCTTGCCGCTCGCGTGCATGGACCACCTGCTCGACGGCATGGCGTTCGATCTCGGCAGCGTCCGGATCGCGGACGATGCCGAGCTGCTTCGCTACGCCTATCGCGTCAGCGCGGCGGTCGGGCTGATGCTCGCGCCGCTGCTCGGCGTGCGCGGCGCCGAGGCCGAGCGGCGCGTCGTCGACCTCGGGCTCGCGCTGCAGCTCACGAACGTCGGGCTCGGCGTCGCCGGCGACGCGAAGCGCGATCGCGTGTATCTGCCGGCCGCGCGGCTCGCGGCCGAACGGCTCGACGCGCACGACGTGCTCGCGAATCCCGGCGATCCGCGGCTGCGACCGGTGCTGCACGGGCTCGCGGATCTGGCCGACTCGTACTATCGCAGCGCCGCGCTCGGCGCCGCGTGCGTGCCGCTGCGCTACCGGCACGGCGTCATCTTGCTCGGGCGGGCGTACGGCGAGCTCGGCCGGCGCGCGGCGAGCGGCGAGCTGGCACGCGTCGCCCCCGCGCAGCTACCACGCACGATCAAGGTGCGCCGCTTGCTCGAGCTCGCCGCGACCGCATGGCACCCGCGCACGCTCGGGCTCGTCGCGCCGCCTCCGCACGACGCGGCGCTGCACGCCGCGATCGCGGGCTGGCGCGGAGCACACATCTCGAACCAGGAGGCACTGTCGTGAGCACTGCCGTCGCTACCAGCATGGTCTTTCGCGCGCCCGCCGATCAGGTGTGGGAGGGCCTCATGTTCTACGAACAGATCGATCGTCGCCCGCCGCTGCACCTGCGGCTGCTCTTGCCGGTGCCGATCGAGACGCTCGGCCGCAAGTCGCAGATCGGCGACGAGGCGCGCTGCCTGTACGAAGGCGGCTATCTGATCAAGCGCGTGACCGACATCGCGCCGGCGCGGCGCTACGCGTTCGAGATCGCGGAGCAGGCGCTCGTCGTCGGGCGCGGCATGGAGCTCTCGGGCGGCGAATACGTGATCCGCGAGCTCGCGCCGGATCGCGCCGAGGTCGAGATCACGACGCGCTACCGCAGCCCGCGGCGGCCGCGCTGGTTGTGGCGGCCGATCGAACAGCTCGTGTGTCACTCGTTCCACCGTCACATCTTGCGCGCGATGCGTCGCGCCGTCGAAGGACGCGCGTGATGCCCCCGGTGTGGCTCCTGCGCGCCGCGGTCGCCGCGGTGTGGGCGTATGAAGGCGGCTGGTGCAAGCTGCTCGGTGGCGATCCGAACCAGGTGCGCGTCGTCGAGGCGGTGCCGCGGCTCGGCCCCATGGTCGGCGCCGCGTTCCTGAAGCTGCTCGGCGTCGTCGAGTGCGCGCTCGCCGTGTGGGTGCTGACCGGCGCGGCGCCGCTCGCGTGCGCGATCGCGCAGACCGCGCTGCTCGTCGCGCTGAACGGCAACGGGATCGCATGGTCGCGCCACCTCATCCACGACCCCGCCGGGATGGTCGTCAAGAACTTCGCGTTCCTCGTGCTGGCGTGGGTCGCGGCGGGGGTGTCGTGACCACGCCGTGGCAGGACGGCCGCTTCGACGGGCGCGGCGGGCCGAGCAAGGTCCTGTTCGGTCGCATGTACGAGGACACCGCGATCGAGGTCTCGGCGTTCCGGCCGCGTTCGCGCGTGTTCGCGATCGCGTCGGCGGGCTGCACCGCGATGCGGCTCGCCGCCGCCGACCACGAAGTCGTCGCGGTCGACATCAACCCGGATCAGCTCGCCTACGCCGAGGCCCGGCTCGCCGGCGCTCCCGCGGTGCGCGGCACCGCCGAGCGCGTCATGGACTTCGCGCGCCGGTTCGCGCCGCTCGTCGGCTGGACCCGCCGGCGCATGAGCTCGTTCCTCGACCTCGACGATCCGCACGCGCAAGCCGAGACCTGGCGCACGCTCGACACGCGACGGCTGCGCTTCGCGTTCGGCGCGCTGTTCTCGTTCACGGCCTTGCGCGCGGTCTACGCGTCGCCGTTCCTCGCGTTCCTGCCGCGGCGGCTCGGCGCGGTGATGCGGTCGCGGCTCGGCCGCGGATTCGCGCGCCACGCGAACCGCACGAACCCGTTCGCGCGCGCGCTGCTGCTCGGCGAGCTCGACGGCGACGTCGCCGAGAGCCGCACGGGCTCGATCGAGCTCGTGCATGCCGATGCGGCCGCGTACCTCGAGGCCGCGCCGGCCGCGAGCTTCGACGCGTTCACGCTGTCGAACATCCTCGACGGCGCGAGCGCCGACTATCGCGGGCGCCTGTTCGCGGCGGTCCGGCGCGCCGCGGCGCCGGGCGCGACGGTCGTGCTGCGCAGCTTCGCCGAGCCTTCCGCCGAGCTCGCGACCAACCGCGCCGCCGACGATCGCGCGCTGTTGTGGGGCATCGTCGACGTGCGACCGGTGACCGCGCTGGCCTGAGTCAAGGGCGGCGTCGGGCGACGAGCACCGGCACCGGCGCGTTGCGCACGATCTTCTCGGCGACCGAGCCGAGCAGCATGCGCTGCAAGCCGGTGCGACCGCGCGAACCGACCGCGATCAGGTCGATGGTGTCATCCGCCTCGACGGCCGCGAGCACTTCCGACGCCGGATCGCCGACGCGCACGTCGCAGCGGACCGCGACCCGCGGTCTCGGCTCGATCGCTGCAGCCCAGCGCTCGAGCTCGAGCCCGGCGCGCCGATCGAGATCGACCACGAGCTCGCGCGCGATGTCGGCGCGCGGTAGCTCCGGCCGCTGGACGACGTGGACCAGCGACAGCCCCTCCAGCCCGGGCGCGGCGAGCTGCGCCGCCTGACGGACCGCCTCGCGTGATTGCTCGGAGAAGTCGACCGCGCATGCGACGTGCGCGAACGGCGTGTGCTCGCCTCGGCCCCGTGCCACCAGCACCGAGCACGGGGCGCTCCGCACGACGTGTTCGGCGACCGAGCCGAGCACCCAGCGCGTGAAGCCGGTGCGTCCGCGCGTCCCGATCACGATCAGATCGAGCGAGGCATCGTCGCGCGCCGCATCGACGATCGACGTCCACGGTACGCCGTCGAGCACACGGGTCGACACGTGGGCCACGCCGAACGCGCGAGCGCGCGCCGCGGCTGCCGCGAGCTCGCGGTCCACGTCGGCGAGCATCTGCTGCAGCGCGTCCGACGACACGGGATAGTCGTCGAACCCGATCGGCGGGACGTGCCACACGTGGGCGACGACGAGCTCGGCAGACGTTTCGGCGGCGATGCGGGCAGCCAGCCCGAGCGCGTGTTCGGAGCCGGGCGAGAAGTCGGTCGCACATAACAGCTTGCGCAGCATGCACGACAGAGTTGCAGCGCTCGTTCCATCGTCGTGGTGTTCCCGGGCCATCCGATCGCGCAAACCGCGCGCGAGCCCGTCGCGCCGCCGCAGTCCCTGCATCACGTGCCGGCGGCGACAAGGCGATGTGCGACGATGCGGCGAAGGCGGTGCCAGCTCGCGGTGGGACGACCATGCCTCGCGTAGCACGCGCGCGAGAGGTCCAGCAGCGCATCACCGAGCGGATCGCCGACTTGCGTCGAAAGCAGCCGTGCCACGACGGCGAGGGCCGCGAAGTCTCGCGCCTTTGCCGCGAGGTCACCTCGCGCGAGCAGCTCGGAGCATGACGGCCGCACGAGCCAGGAACGAGCAATGGTGATGCCAGCCTGGTTCCGTCAGATCGAATGGTCCAGCCCGATCTCGACCGCCGTGTCGCTGTCTTCGTCCACGCGCTGCCGGTTCTTGCGATCGAGACGGGCGGCACACGTGCGCTGGCAGCGCATCGCGCAGGCCGGCTCGAACTGCGAGCACGAGTGGATCAGCATGCCGAGCGGGTGATCGTCGTACTCGATCTGTTCGAGATGTGCGACCTCGGGGCAGGTGACGAGCATGGTGGGCATGGGCTTGCTCGCCATCAAACATCGTGCCGGGTCACCGCAACCAAAACGCGCAACCGCCGCGTTCCGCGCGTGCGGCACACCCGATGCAATCTCGCCAGGTATGACCGAACCACGTCATCGCATCGTCGTCGCCCTGGATCTGGGCGAGTACTCCGAGATCGTGCTCGAGCACGCGCTCGATCAGGCGGCGCGACACGATGGCCCCGACCTCCACTTCGTGTACGTCCACGACGACATCGGGCTCGACGTCGAGACCGCGAAGCAGCGACTGGCGGCGCTCGTGTTGCCGGCCCTCGAAGTGCTCGACTGCACCGAGTGGCGCATCCGGCTTCATGTCCGTGCCGGCAAGGCCCCCGCGGCGATCGCGGAGCTGGCCGGCGAGCTCGGTGCACATCTCATCGTGCTCGGCCGGTTCGGGACGCATCATCCCCACCGCCGGCTCGGCACGGTCGCTGCGCGCGTCATCGATCTCGCGCCATGTGCGACGCTGGTCGTCGGGCTCGAAGGTAGCTCCGAGGCGGTGGGGCAGTGCCCCGACTGCGTCGAGGCGCGCGCCAGCAGCGACGGTGCGCGTTGGTTCTGCGCGGCTCACACCGGCGATCGCACGCGGTTGTCGACGATGGTGGTCCCGGGCGCGAGCTGGCTCGGCGGCCTGATGTGGTGACCGCGCAGGTGCTGCGGGATGCCCGGCGCGAGTCGCACGGCTTGCGCGCGTCGCGCGTGCGCGGCGCGGACAGCGCTGGCACGCCGGTTGCCTTTGACAACGAGCATGAGCTCCACATACAGCCAAGTCGTCGTCGGTTTCGACTTCAGCCACAGCGGACGCGCCGCGCTGTACCGGGCGATCGCGCTCGCCACGAGAGCGCCGTTCCACGTGCTGCAGTTCATCTGCGTCATCGAGCCTCACAGCCCGATCCCGGCCGTGCCGGGCTCCAAAGTCGATTACGGCTATGCCGAGCGGGTGCAGCGAGCGATGACCGACGAGATCGAGTTGGAGCTCCGCGCGGCGCAGTCGAACACCCGCATTCACTTCAACGTGCACGCGCGGATCGGCAAGGCGGCGGACGAGATCCTGGACCTGGCCCGCGAGGTCGGTGCGGACCTCATCATCGTCGGCAGCAAGGGCCTGAAAGGTGTCGAGCGCCTCGTGCTCGGATCGGTGTCCGAGAAGGTGGTGCGCGAGGCGGGCTGCACGGTCGAGGTCGCTCGCGCCAAGACCTACGAGCACGTCGATCTGCTGGACGTCAAGGAGGTCGAGCCGCACCTTCACTACGTCCCGCCGCACCGCTACTACTACGAGGAAAATCGCTTGAGCCTCCGGCCGGCCGACTGGCCGATTCCATAGCGGATCCCGTGTTCCGAAAACGCCCCGGTCGTCCGGGGCGTCTTCATTTTCGGAAAACGCGCAGCGCTTGCAGGCATTGCAGGCCGGTCCGCATACACTGCGCGAGAACCGTTGATCTTCCGGCACCTGGGCTGGCACGCGTCGTGAGTTGGTGTTTCACGTGAGTTGGCTTCCGCCTCCGTGCTTGCTCGTGCGAGCCATCGCCGTCGCCATCGCGGTCCTGGTCGCGAGCTGCGCCGATCCGCGTGCGCTGTCGGCGCCGTGCGAGGACGCGTGCACGGCGACGGTACACGCCCCCGGCATCCTCGATCCCACGAGCCCGAACTTTCACGTGAGCCTGCTCGAGCAGACCAACTGGGGGTTCGCGCGGTGCGCGACCTGTCACGGCACCGACTTCTCGGGCGGCACGTCGGGCGTATCGTGCCTGTCGTGTCACGAGGCCGGCCCGACCGCGTGCGTGACCTGCCACGGCTCGGGCCCGACCAGCAACGCGCATCTGCCGCATGCCGGTGCGAGCATCACGTGCGGCGAGTGCCACGTCGTGCCCGCGACGTGGGATCAGGACGGCCACATCTTGCACGACGGCGTCGCGATCACCACGCCGCCGCAGGTGACGTTCGGGGCGCGCGCCGGCTTCACGCTCGATCCCGCCGACCGCGCCGGTCCGCCGAGCTTCGACGGCACGACGTGCAGCAACGTCTACTGCCATGGTGCCGTGCTGCACGACGGCGGCGGCACGAAGCCGGCGCCGCGCTGGGACGATCCGACGCCGCCCGGCGGCTGCACGCAGTGCCACGGCCATCCGCCGCCGACGCCGAGCCACGCGCGCACCGACTGCGCGACGTGCCATCCGCCGGACGCGCCGCACATCGACGGCATCGTCCAGGTCGGTCGCACGCCGGGTTGCAGCGGCTGTCACGGCAGCGCGAGCTCGCCTGCGCCGCCGGTCGATCTCTCGGGCAACACGTTCACGACCGCGCTCGGCGTCGGCGCGCACCAGGCGCATCTGCAGGCGAGCTCGCGGATCTCGGTGCCGATCGCGTGCAGCGCGTGTCATGCGGTGCCGACGGCGATCGATTCGCCCGGACACATCGATTCGCCGCTGCCGGTCGTCAACGCGGCGCTCGGCTGGGATCGCACCGCGCAGACGTGCGCGAGCTCGTACTGTCACGGCGTCTCCGAGCCGGTCTGGACGTCGAGCGGGCAGGTGTTCTGCGGCAGCTGTCATGGGATTCCGCCGAACGACGCGAGTCACACGCCGACGATGACGCTGGCGACGTGCGCGACGTGCCATCCGGGCACCGTCGATGCATTCGGCAACATCATCGTCGCCAACGGAACGAGCGAGCACATCAATGGTGTCGTGGATCTTCAATAACCCGTTGCTCGCGCTCGCGCTCGCGTGTGCGGCGGTCTCGGCGGCGCTCGTGCTGTGGTACTTGCTGCGCCGCCCGCAGCTCACGCACGCGACCAAGCTCGTGCTGCTCGCGGGCATCGGCATCCTGCCGCTCACCACCGCGACGACCGGCAACGTCGCCGGCTTCGAGGGCACGAAGGCGCGGCGGTTCTGCGGCTCGTGCCACGTGATGACGCCGTATCGCAACGACTCCGAGGATCCACACTCGACGACGCTCGCCGCGCGGCACGCGCGTAACGCGCTGTTCGGCGACGAGAACTGTTACGCCTGCCACGCCGACTACGGCATGTACGGGACGATCGTGACGAAGGCCGGCGGGCTGCGCCACGTCTACGAGTACGTCCTGCACTACCGCAACATGTCGCTCGACGAAGCGCGCGAGACGATCCACATCCGGCACCCGTTCTCGAACGACACCTGCATGCACTGTCACTCGACCGAAGGCCCGGACTGGAAGGCGGTGCGCGAGCACGCGAGCTTGATCGATCGCGTGCGCGACGGCCGCGTGAGCTGCGCGAGCGCGGGCTGTCATGGCCCCGCACATCCGTTCTCGAAGGTGAAGCCATGAACGACCACCCGGTGACGCATCTCGGCCGGCGCGAGACGATCGCGCTGCGCGTGTCGGCGGTGCTGACGCTCGTCGGCCTCGCGATGATGGTGTGGTCGATCCTCGTGCCGACGCCGTTGCCGGTCATGCTCGCGATGTCGGTCGGCCAGTTCCTCGGCACGACCGCGTTCGCGATCTACCTGTTCATCGTCGTGCGCCAGCTGCGGAGGGAATGGCGTCGCGCGCGCCCCGACGAGGAGCCCGAAAAGCCATGAAGTGGCTCGCCGCGATGCTCGTGGTCGGCGGCGTCGCGCACGCCGATCCGCTCGCGCTCCGCGCCGATGCGTTCGCGAGCACGGCGGCTCCCGCGGGCTTGCTCACGCTCTCGGCCGACGGCGACGCCGGACCGGGGCTGTCGGCGGAGGCGGTCGTGTGGACCGGCCAGACGACGGCGACCGCGGCCGATCGCGCGGACGGTGACGTGCTCGTGATCGCGCTGCACGCGCGCACGCGCGATGGCCGGATCAACGGCACGCTCGGGCGCTTCGTCGCCACGCTCGGCGCGTTGCGCCCGGTCCAGGTCGACGGCGGGCGCGCGCGCGTGCGCCTGCCGTACGCGATCGATGTCGACGCGTACGCGGGCATCCCGGTGCTGCCGGATCTGACGACGTCGCGTTCGTGGGACTGGGTGACCGGCGGCCGCGTCGCGCGCCGCATCGGCGACTGGGGCTCGATCGGCGCCGGCTACATGCAGCAACGCACCGACGGCGAGCTCGCGACCGAGGAGGTCGGGTTCGACGCCGGCGCCGCGCTCGGCAACCACGACGACCTCGCCGGCAAGCTCGCGTACGATCTCGCGAACCCCGGCCTCGCCGAGGCGACGATCACCGCGAGCGATCGCCGCGGCGCGCTGCGCGGCGAGCTGTACGCGACGTACATCGCGGCGTCGCACATTCTGCCGGCGACGTCGCTGTTCACCGTGCTCGGCGACGTACCGGCGTTGCGCGCGGGCACGACCTGGACGTGGCGCGCGGCGCCGCGGCTCGACGTCGCCGCCGATCTCGCGGTGCGCCGCAGCGACGGCGACGCGATCGACGAACCCGCCACCGCGCCGGCGACCACGGTCGGCGAGGTCGGCGAGGTGATCGCGCCGGCGATCGTGCTGCGTGCGACGCTGCGGCTCGACGATCGCGGCGCGAGCGCGCTCGGCGGCGAGCTGCGCCGCGACGGGGCCGGGGATTCCGGCTGGACCGGCGCGCGTGCGACGGCGCGGTTCGCGCTGCCATGGGCGCTGTCGGCGTCGAGCGAGCTCGAGCTCGTCGTGCCCGATCACGACCGCGGGCTCGGGCGCGTGTGGCCGTGGGTGCTCGCCGCGCTGTCGCGCACGTGGGGGCCGTGGCACGCCGCGGTCGCGCTCGAGGCGCAGGCGTCACCCGAGGATCGCAGCCGGCTCGACGCGCTCGCGCAGCTCGGCCGCACGTGGGGGAAGCCGTGAGGCGCCTGGCGCTCGTCGTCGTGCTCGCGCTCGCGGCATGTGCCGGCGTGCTCGGCCTGACGCGATCCGAGCCGCGGCCGTTCCCGCACCGCGCGCACGTGTTCGCGGGCGTGACGTGCACGCGCTGCCACGTCGGGATCGATCGCGACGACGGCACGAGCCTGCACGTACCCGACGATCGCAGCTGCATCGAATGCCACAGCAAGCCGCACGATTCGCATCCGTGCCTCGGCTGCCATGCCGCGCCGAACGCGCTGCCCGAGCTCGCCGACGCGCGCGCGCACCTCGTGTTCGATCACAAGACGCACACCGCGCCGACGCGCGGCGACTGCGTGCGCTGCCACGTCGGCGTCGCGGAGAGCGACCAGCACCTGCGACCGCCGATGGCGACGTGCTTTCGCTGCCACGATCACGACGCGTCGCGCGATGCGCGCACGTGCAACGCGTGTCACCGCGATCTCGAGGACTCGGCGACGCTGCCCGAGACCCACCTCGCGCACGACGGCGATTGGCTGCGCGAGCACGGCACGCGTGCGGCGTCGTCGGGCGACCTCTGTCAGTCGTGCCACCGCGATCGGTTCTGCGCCGAGTGCCACGGCAAGACCGTTCCGATCCTGCCCGCGACCGCGCGGTTCGATGACGTGTTCGCGCCGACGATCCACCGGGCCGGTTTCGAGTCGCGCCACGCGCTCGAGGCGCGCGCCGAGCCGGGTGCGTGCACGACTTGTCACTCGCCCGATCGCTGCGCGAGCTGCCACACGTCGCTCGGCGTCGCCGGCGACACGCGCCGCAGCCCACATCCGCCCGGCTGGGTCGGGCCGACGCCGGCCGACAACGCGCACGGCCGCGAAGCGCGCCGCGATCCGACCGCGTGCGCGAGCTGTCACGACGGCGCGGGGCAGAGCCTGTGCGTCGGTTGCCACAAGGTCGGCGGCGTCGGCGGCAATCCGCATCCGGTCGGCTGGTCGAGCCGCGTGCCGCTGAGCTCGATGCCGTGCCGGCTGTGCCATCCGATCGGATCGCGGCCATGACCCGGATCGCCGTGCTCGCCGCGCTCGCGATCGGCTGCACGAGCGCGCGCGAGGACCGCGTGCCCGAGCAGGTGCCGGCGACCTATCGCGATGTCGCCGCGAGCGCGGGCCACGTCTCGCACGTCGGCAAGGTCCCGTGCGAGGACTGCCACGGCGAGACCGGGTTCGCGCCACCTCCCGGCGACGTGTGCGCGCGGTGTCACGCGGGCAAGTCGACGCCCCTGCATCCCGGCATTCACGCGCCGGCGTGCCAGGACTGCCACGCGTTCGGCGCCGGCGAGCCCGTCGAGTCGCCGTGCATGCGCTGCCACGATCGCCCGCAGGACGGCGCGCACGCGGTCGGCGCGCACGCCGATCAGCCGTGCGCCGACTGCCACCACGCGCACCAGACGCCGTCGCTCGCTCCGAAACCGTGCACGAGCTGCCACGCCGCGGAGACAACCAAGCACGCCGGCCTGCGCGGCTGCCTCGACTGTCATCGCATGCACGAGGAGAAGCTCGCGGCCGATCAAGGCTGCGCGCGCTGCCACTCCGCGCAACCCGGCGAGCTTCGCGTCGACGATCGCGCGCTCACCGCGGGCCACACGAAGTGCACCGGCTGTCACGAGCCGCACCGGTTCGGCAAGGTCGAGGTCAAGCCGTGCGCGAGCTGTCACCGCGATCAACCGGTGCTGGCCGCCACCAAGCACACCGCGTGCACGACCTGCCACGCGCCGCACGACGACGCGCCGCGACCGTGCACGACCTGCCATCAGGAAGACGTCGCGCATCCCAAGGGCGATTGCATCGGCTGTCACCCGCCGCACTCGCACGCGCTGGCGGCCAACGCGAAGGCGGTCGCGTGCGAGACGTGCCACGCGACCGAGCACCACGCGACCGCACCGTGCCTGTCGTGTCACGTCGCGCACGCGGGCAAGCCGAAGATCGTCGGCTCGACCTGCGCGACGTGTCACCCGGATCCGGCGCGCACCGCGCTCGCATCCGGTCACGCCGCCTGCGGCGGCTGTCACCTCGCGCACGGCGGCAAGCCGGTGGCGACCGCGGCGCTGTGCTCGCGCTGTCACGCCGATCGCGCGCGCACCACCGCGAGCACCGGCCATGCCGACTGCGGGAACTGCCATCGCGACGCCGCGCACGATCCGAAGGAGGCAGCGATGGCGTGCGAGACGTGCCATGTCGCCGAAGCGAGCTCCGCGCCCGCGGGCCACGCGAAGTGCGAAGGCTGCCACGCGCCGCACGATCCACGCGCCAAGCCGACGAGCTGCGCGACCTGCCACGCCGACAAGCCGAAGACCGAGCACGGCCGGCTCGTCGCGGACTGCACGACCTGCCACCGCGCGCACGGCCCCAACGGCTCGGCTTCACCGCCGGCATGCGCGAGCTGCCACAAGGTCGCGCAGCTGCCCGGCTTGCACTCGGTCGCGCAGCACGCGCCGTGCTCCGCGTGCCACACGGCGCACGAAGCAAAGCCGCGAAGCGATCGCGCGACCTGCCTCGCGTGCCACCGCGATCGCGAGAACCACGAGCCCGGCGCCGCGACGTGCGCCGGCTGTCACCCGTTCGCGCGGACCGCCGCTACGCGGTGAAGCCATCGTTGCGCGCGAGCCAGCGCACGATGTCCATCGACGACACGATGCCGATCAGCCGGCCCTCACGATCGACGATCGGGACGTGGTGGATGTCCTCGCTCGCCATCATCGCCGCTGCCTGCGCGATCGTCGCGGTGTCGGGCAGCGTGATCGCGAGCGGCATCATCAGCTCTTCCGCGGTGCGCGGCGTGATCTCGCTGCCGTCGACCGTCCCGACCTGCTCGATGAAGTCCTGCTTCGTGATCATGCCGATCGGCCGGCCGGGCTCCTCGACTACGGGCACGCAGCCGATGCGGTTCGCGATCATCAGCTCGGCGACCGTGTCGGCATCGAGGTCGCGACGCGCGCAGGTCAGGTTCCGGCTCATGATCTCGGTGAGCGGCACGCGATCCGCGATGCTCGGTACGCGCGCGAGATGCGGGTCGGGATCCGGACATTGCAGCAGTTGATCGGTGTGGCCGCCCTGACTGGCGTAGACGTGCTGGACAGGCTGCTTGGTCTGATCCCGCATGACAACCCGAAGCAGCAACCGGCAAGCCAACGCGCCTCGCGCGATCGCGCGCGTTTTCCGGCATCCGATGCGTACATCGGCCGGACCACGGCAAGGTCTGCGCGTTCCTACGAGGGCCGGCCCGCGACGCGCGAGACCGTACGCTTCGCACGTGGCACGGCTTCGCCACCGATGAACGCGCCGAGCAAGTCGAACGTCGTGATGACGCCGAGGAGCTCGTGGTCTTCGATGACGAGCACGCGATGGACGTGCTGCTCGCGCATGGTGCGGGCCACATCGGCGATCGGCAGGTTCGGACCCACGGTGACGAGCTCGCGAGTCATGATGTCGGCCGCCGTCAGCGTGTTCAGGCGTTCCGGAAACTGGTCGGGAACGGCCAGCGAATCCGAACGGAAGTAGGGAAGCCAGTGCTCGTTGGGCTCGGCTTCTTCGCTGACGACGCGTAGCAGATCGAGCGTCGAAACAACGCCACGCACACGGCCGGTATCGTCGACGACCGGCGCACCATGGATCTCCTCTTCGACGAACATGCGATGGATGTCGAGGATCGAGGTCTCCGGGCTGACCGTCATGACATCGGTCTGCATGAAGTCGCGGGCGCGGAGGGTGATTGCGATCGATTGGTCGTGCATGAGGTGGGCTGGTGCATCGGCCGTGCCTGGCTCGAAGGCTGCAGATGATCCGGACATGCTCAGACCGGTCCACATCACGTTCCGCGGCATGTCCCCGAGCCCTTCCGTCGAACAGGCCGTCCATGGCTGGGTAGCTCGGCTCGAGCACAGCTACGGGCGGATCCAGTCGTGCGCCGTCGTGATCGAGCTACCGCATCGCCACCAGCGCCATGGCAACGCCTTCCACGTTCACGTCGACGTGCGCGTACCCGGCCGCGAGATCGCGGTCTCGCGCGAACCCGGCCGCGGTGCCCACTGGGACGTCTACATCGCGGTGGCCGACGCATTTCGCGCGGCGCGACGCCAGCTCGTGGACCACGCGCGGATCCGCCGCGGCGAGGTCAAGCGTCATGTCGCGTGAACGCGAATTCGGTGCGCCATGCGCGCCATGTCCGCGCCGTTTGCGCGATCGTGCGAGCACGACGCGACCGCGTCGGCTACGCCCGCACGGGCTGGGGTAGCGTCACTCGGCATCGCGTCCGTCGCGGCGCCGAATCGATGGTGATCGTCCCGGCGTGGAGCGCGACCATCGTGTGGACGACCGCCATGCCGAGGCCGGTGCCGTTCGACTTCGTCGTGAAGAACGGCTCGAAGATGCGCGCTCGAACCGCGTCGGGGATTCCCGGGCCGTCGTCCTCCACGTCCAGCACGAGCCGATCTTCACCGCGTTCGATCGCGACGGTGACCTGACCGCCGGTGTCGACCGCCTCGACGGCGTTGCGCACGAGGTGCTGGACGATCTGCTGGAACTTCGCAGCATCGACGCGCGCGACGACAGGCCTGTCGACCGAGAGCTCGATGGTCACGTTTCGTGGTGCTGCCGGCCGGAGCTCCTGCGCGACGACGCTGCGCGCGATCGTCGTCACGTCGTGGTCCCCGAGTGCCAGCTCGGTCGGGCGCGCGAACGACACGAACTCGGTGAGCAGCTTGGTCAGGCGTTCGATCTCGCTGCGCGCAGCGGCGATCGGCTCGCGGTGTGTCGAGTCGGCCCCGTCGCGACCGGCGCGGCGTTCGAGGAGCTCGAGCTGGAGCTTGGCCGAGTTGAGGGGATTGCGGAATTCGTGGGCGAGCCCCGCCGACAGCGTTTGCAGCGCCAGCACGCGATCGCGCTGCACGCGCAGCTCGCGCTCGACGAGCCGCGCCTCGGAGTCGAGCTGGTAGTGGCGGAGCATCAAGGCGAGCTCGACGTCGAGGAGCTTGTTCACGGCACGCGCCGCGGCGCGGGCCTCGGCGGTCTCGTACGACTGGAAGATCAACTCCTCGTACTCGTTGCGCAACCCGTTCATCGCCGTGAACATGTAGTGCTGCGGCAGCCCGATCTCGACGTGCTTCCGCCCGATCCGAGAGCGCTTGTCGTAGAACTGCTCGTCGTAGGGTCCGAGCAGGCCGCTCGACATCCAGTCGACCAGCGTGACGATCAGCCGCTCGATCGGCGGCGTTCCGGTCAGCAGCGCCGCCGTTTCCGGCGCCGCGTTCGCGCGCGCGTAGAACCGCTCCGCGATGCCGTGGAAGTGCGGGGCGAGCGTTTCATGCAACGCGGCGAGCCGAGCCCGATCGCCATCGTCGAGCTCGACGTAGTCGAGGATCGCGGGCAGGACCGAGCTACGGTTTCCGTGCATCGTCCCGCTCCGATTTGCGGACTACTTCCGTGTCGGAGCGCGGTGCGGCGTTGTACTCGTGCAAGCGGTACTGGATCGTGCGCGTGCTGATTCCCAGGATCTCTGCGGCTCGCGAGGTCGAGCCGCCGGTCGACTTCAACGTCTCGAGGATCACGTAGCGCTCGACCTCGGCCATCGTCGCGCCGGGAACGATCGGCATCCCCGCGGGCATCGCGACGGGCTTGATGCTGGGCGGCAGGTGCTTCTGCTCGATCGTATCGCCGGCGCACAGCACGACGGCCCGCTCGATCGCGTTCTCGAGCTCGCGGACGTTGCCTGGCCAGTTGTAGTTCGCGAGCAGCTCGAGCGCGGCTGGCGAGCAGCCGACGATGGTCTTGCCGTTCTCCTTCGCGTACCGCTCGATGAAGAAGCTGACGAGCGGCGAGATATCGGACCGACGTTCGCGCAGCGGCGGCATCTCGATCGCCACCACGTTGAGGCGATAGTACAGGTCCTCGCGAAACCGGCCCTTCGCGATCTCCTCGGCCAGGTTGCGGTTCGTCGCGGCGATCACGCGAACGTCGACGCGGAGCGTCTGAGTGCCGCCGACGCGCTCGAACTCGTGCTCCTGCAAGAACCGCAGTAGCTTGACCTGGATCGATGGCGAGATCTCGCCGATCTCGTCGAGGAACAGCGTGCCGCCGTTCGCGATCTCGAAGCGCCCCTCCTTGCGCGCCATCGCGCCGGTGAACGAGCCCTTCTCGTGGCCGAACAGCTCGCTCTCGAGCAGCGACTCGGCCAGGGCCGCACAGTGCAGCTTGATGAACGGCCCGCTCGCGCGCGGCGACCGCTGATGGATCGCGTTCGCGACGAGCTCCTTGCCCGTGCCGCTCTCGCCGACGATCAACACCGTCGCCTTGCTGGGCGCGACCTGATCGACGATCTCGAACACGCGCTGCATCGGCGGCGCGACGCCGATCATGTTGCCGGGCGCGACGCGGTCTCGTACGCGCGCCCGCAGCTGGCGGGTCTCGCGCACGAGGCGCTGATTGTCGAGCACGCGATCGAGCACGACGAGGAGCTCGTCGAAGTTGATCGGCTTGGTGAGGTAGTCCGCAGCGCCCGCGCGCATCGCGTCGACCGCCGAGCTCACGTCGCCGAAGGCCGTCATCACGACGACCGGGATGGCGTTCTCGCTCGCGCGAAGCTTGCCGACCAGCTCGATGCCATCCATGCCCGGCATCTTGAGGTCCGTGACGACGACGTGTGGGTCGAACGCCTCGAGCTTGCCCAGCGCCTTGAATGCGTCCGCAGCCATCTCGACCTCGAAGCCGGAGTCTCGAAGCAGCTCGGCCAACGCGGTTCGCGCGTTGACCTCGTCGTCCACAACCAAGATTCGTCCTGAGCGTGCCAATTTCGCCTCCGCGGCCTCTTCGAGCGAGAAGCGTGCCACAGCCACCTCGCGCCCGGCTCGGGTTATCGCGCACGATCTGCGGTATCTGAGGGCGGGCAGCAATGATTGCGCGTTTGGTTCAGAGCGTCACGATGCCGCTTCGCGAACGAGCAACACCGGGCACGCCGCGGTCCGAGCCACGGACTCCGCCACGCTACCGAGCAGCAAGCGCTTCACGCCGCGCCGGCCCTGCGTGCCCATGACGATCAGATCGGCGCCCAGCTCGGATCGGACTCGCTCGATCACGGAGCGGACATCGCCGACCTCGAGGTGCGCGGGGCCGAAGGCGGCTTTCCCGACCCGCGCGGCGATCGCCTTGTCGAGCGCGGCCCGGTTGTCGCGCAGCAGGTCGTCGATCATCGACTGCGTTACCACCAGTCCAAGCTCCGCGCCGAGCATGGGCGCGCCGATGACGTTGAGCACGTGGACCTTCGCGTCGAGCTTGGCGGCGAGCGCGACGGCATAGTCGAGTGCCTGCTCCGCGTTCGGGCTGAAGTCGGTCGGAACGAGGATGGTCTTGGGCAGCTTCATGCCCCGCGGTATTTCACGAACCGCGCCACCTCGATCTCGTGGATTCGCGCAACGAGTGCGCTATCGCGACGAACCGTCGTGGAGCAATTCCTCGAGCGTCCGGGTCAGCTCCGCGACTTTGACCGGCTTCGTGAGATAGCGGTAGAAGCCGGCGTCCTTGGCCCGCGACGTGTCCTTCACGAGCGCGGCCGCCGATAGCCCGATCACCGGGATCGCTCTCGTCTCCGGCCACTCGCGCAGGCGCTTCACCGCCTCGAGCCCGCTCATGCCGGGCAAGTTGATGTCCATGATGACGACGTTGGGCAAGCGTGCGCGAATGAGCTCGAGGCCGATCTCGGCGGTCGGTGCGGTCACGAGCTCCACGCTGGGCAGATCCTCGACGAGCTCGCGCATGAACGCGATGTTCGACGGGTTGTCCTCGACGTACACGATCGTGTGTCGGCGATCGCCGGTCGCGAGCGGTGACTCGCGGACCTCCGGGGCCACGATCGGCGCGGCAGTCTCGGCGCCGGCCCGATACCCCTGGATGTCGATCCAGAAATCGGAGCCGCGATCGACCTCGCTCGTGAAGCCGATGGTCGCTCGCATCATCTCGGCGAGGCGCTTGCTGATCGTGAGGCCGATCCCGGTGCCCTCGATCGGTCCGGCTTCCTGACCCGCGCGCTGGAATGGCTCGAAGACCTTCTCGCGCTTGTCATCGGGGATGCCGATGCCGTCGTCGACGACGCGCACGCGCACGCCGGTCGCGGTCTGCTCCGCGCGAAACGTGACGTGACCGCCGGCCTTGCCGTACTTGATCGCGTTCGATCCGAAGTTCATGAGGATCTGCGAGAGCCGCGTCCGATCCGCGAGCACCCGGGGCAAATCCGGTGGGAGCGGCGTCACCGCGATCTGGATCTGCGCGCGCTGCGCCATCGGCTCGAGCGTCGTCGTGACCTCGGCCAGGACTTCGGCGACGCCCACCGGCGCGGAGGAGATCGCGATCCGGCCGGCCTCGATCCGGGACAGGTCGAGCACGTCGTCGATGAGCCGCAACAGGTGCTCGCCGCCGCGCAGGACGTGGCCGAGCCGCTCGAGCTGGCGGTCGGTCAGGGGTTGCTTGCGATCGCGCTCGAGCAGCTGCGCGAATCCGAGGATCGCGTTGAGCGGCGTGCGCAGCTCGTGGCTCATCGACGACAAGAACTCGCTCTTGGCCGCGCTCCCTGCTTCGGCCAGCTCGCGCGCGTGGCGGAGCTCCGCGCTGCGTTCGACATCCTCGGTGATGTCGGCGATCGTCGAGACCGTTCCGTGGTCGGCGGTCTTGCGCTCGCTGACCCGCAGGTACCGGCCCGTGCCGGTGCGGACCTCGAGCATGCCGGACGGTGCGCGGTGATACGCGAGCCAGCGCTGTTCGAGGGCGTCGCGCGACTCGTTGCTGAAGTCGAACACCCCGGACGACAGCGCGTCGCGCAGCACCTCGTCGAACCGTCGGCCCACGATCTTCGCGCCGCTCGGCCCCCCGAGCAGCTGGCGTGCGGCGCTGTTCACCATCACGACGCGATCCTGCTCGTCGAACAGCGTGAACGCGTCTTGCACCGCGTCGACGGCGGAGACCAGGTACGCGTTCGTCCGACGATGCTCGCGTTCCAGGCGTCGGCGCTCCGTGACGTCGCGGATACCGGCGGTGACGAGCAGTCCGTCGTCGCCCTCGATCGGCGACAGGCTGATCTCGACGGGAAACTCGCTGCCATCCTTGCGGCGGCCGCGCAGATCGAGCTCGCTGCCCATCGGGCGCAGCCGAGGCGATCCGACGAAGCTGGCAACGTGATGCGCGTGGCGCGGGCGAACGTGATCGGGAACGAGCACGTCGATCGACTTTCCGAGCAGCTCGCCGCGCGTGTAGCCGAACATGCGCTCGGTCTCCGCGTTGACGAGTCGGATCGTTCCGTGTGCATCGCAGACGATCAGACCATCGGGTGCGGCGTCGACGAGCTCGCGAAACGGCAGGTTCGAGTCAGTCATGGGGGATCCGGATCAAGAAGGTGGCACCGGGGCCGGCGTCCTCGACGCCGATCTCGCCGCCGTGGGCGGCGACCGCGAGCTTGCAGAACGCGAGGCCGAGCCCGCGGTTGGTTCGCGTCGCGGTGGCCGCGCCGCTCACGAAACGGTCGAACACGAACGGGCGCTGGTCGCGCGGAATGCCCGGCCCGGCATCGCGCACGCGGAGCTCGACCGCACCGCTTGCCTGCGTCGCGGCCACCGTGATCGCCGTGCCCTCGGGCGCGTGACGGATCGCGTTGTCGATCAGATTCGCGAGCACGCGATGCATCAGATCGGAATCGACGTCGAGGCTCTCGACGGTCACGTCGGCGACGAGCTCGATATTCGCGGCATCGGCACGCGTACGGAGCTCCTCGATCGCGCCGGCGACCAGCGCCGCGGCATCGACCGTGCGCCGGACCGGTGCGAGCTGGCCTTCGTCGGCCTTGCCGATGTCGAGGAGGTTCGTGATCATGCGGAGGAGCGCGCGGGTCTCCTCGTGGATCTTCGCAGCGGCATCGCGCGACCGCGTGTCGGCCTCGGTGTGGCGCAGGATCCGCTGCGCGTGCAGCTCGATCGTGTTCACCGGATTCTTGAGATCGTGAACGAGAAACGCCGAGAGCTGCTCCTTCTGCAGCTGCAGGCGTTGCAGCACGTCGCGCTGGCGCTTGAGCTCCGCGGCCAGCTCGCCGCGCTCGGTCGCGATCTTGCGCAGTCGGAGCGCGGTCTGGACGCGCACGAGCAGCTCGCCGGGCCGGAACGGCTTGGTGATGAAGTCATCGCCCCCGGCGCGCACCGCTCGATCGAACGTATCGACATCGCGCTGCGCGGTGAGGAACACGATCGCGACATCCTGGCCGCCTTCCATCGTGCGGATCTGTTCGCACACCGCGATGCCATCGGTCCCGGGCATGCGGATGTCGAGCAGGATGCAGTCGGGGCGCTCGCGCTGGAACGCCGCGATCGCCTCGTCGCCCGAGCGCGCGACCACGGCGCGAATCCCCTCGTCGTCGAGCGTTGCCCGGGCGAGCGCGCGGTTCTCCGCGTTGTCGTCGACGACGAGCACCGAGCCGATGGCAAGCGCCTGATCCATCCCGGGAGACCGTAGCGCAAGACCAGCGTCGTGGCGCAACAACAGCGTGAAGAATCACGCGAACAGGGCTTGCGACGATGGATGCGGCCAGGCACCTCGCCGCGGCCGCAGCCATGCCGGGCGCCATTCCGCGCAGAGCGCACGGATCGCGTGATCGTGCTCGCGTGATCTGCGCGCTCGAGCGCTGGCGCGAGCCGGTGCGGAGGTCCACGACTTGCAACGCCTCTCGCACATGCGAATCTGGATCGCCTGGGGATCGAAGCGTGGAGGCACCGAGGGCATCGCGCGGATGCTGGCGGCCCAGCTGCGAACGCGGGGGCACGAGGTGATCACGCGCAGTGCCGCAGAGAGCCAGGTTCGCGATGTCGACGCCGTCATCATCGGCGGAGCGCTGTACGCGAGCCGCTGGCATCGCTCGGCCTGCCGGTTCGTCGCGCGCAACGAAGATGTCCTGCGCACGGTTCCGACGTGGTTCTTCTCGAGCGGTCCGCTCGACGACTCGGCCGCGCGCGGCGACATCCCGCCGACCCGGCAGGTCGAGATCTTGATGGACCGCGTCGGCGCGCTCGGTCACAAGACGTTCGGTGGGCGGCTGGCGCCCGACGCGCGTGGCTTTCCGGCCAGCGCGATGGCCAAGAAGCACGCCGGCGACTGGCGTGACCCCGCGATGATCGAGGGCTGGGCCGACGAGCTCGCGCGAGCGCTACCGTTCGCGAAGCCAGGCGCAGCGATCGCTCAGCCGGGGCGCTCGCTGCTGCGGCTCGCCCTCCACGGGTTTGCCGGCTGGGCGTTGTGCACGATCGCGATGACGGCCCTGTTGCGGCTCGTTCCGACGACCGCCGCGCTCGTCACGCATCTCGTGCTCGCGTCGCTGATCTTCGCGGGCATCGCCGGCCACTACTTTGCGGCGCGCGGCGCGCGCGAGCCGGTCGCGACCGCCGGCGCGTTCGTCGCGATCTTCGCGATCCTCGACGCCGCGATCGTCGCGGGGTTCGCGGGGCACCGCGCGCTCTTGCACGGCGTCCTCGAGCTCTGGCTCCCGCTCGCCGCGATCTTCTTCGTGACCGCGGCGGTCGGGACCATCGCGAGCATCGGCGCCGCGCCGAAGCGACCGCTCGCTCACCGTTAGAGCCGGCGCGCACGGATCGCGGAGTCGGCTCAACGCGCGATCGGCGCGGCCGCGCCGCCGCCGTGCCGGTGATCGGTCTCGAGTGCGAACGGCGGATACTCGTCGACGAGCGCGGCATGGTACGCGAGCAGTCGCGCCTGCCAGCGCAGCACGCCGCGCTGGAATGCGAGGATCCCGGCCGGCATCGGCGCGCCGACGAGCACGACCAGCACGGCGACGACGCACAGCAGCCACGACGGGATCGACAGCACGCACAGCGCGAACGTGCTCGGAAGCGAGGTGACGAGCCGGCCGATCGCGGACGCGGTCGTCGCGTGCGAAGTGAACCGGATCTCGGCGCGCACGCGGTCGCCGTCGGCCGTCGGGAACCGATCGGTGACCAGCATCATGTACGCGGACAGCTCGAGCAACCAGCGCAGCACGCGCCACAGCTGGGGCGCGAAGTCGCGCACGAACGCGTCACGACCCGACGACGAGATCGTGATCGCGGCGGCGACCGGGAGCATCAGGTAGAGCAGCATCGCCAGCCAGCCGCCCGATAGCCCGATCCATCCGAGCACGATCGTGACGGCGAGCCGGAGGACGAGCTGGATGCGGTCGAAATGATCCGGCGACGCGATCTCGAGCTGGACGGGATGGTCCTGGGTCATGACGGTCACGGCCTCGACGCGACGGCCGGTTCGAGCGCGACGACGCGCTGCTTGGACCGCGGGGCCTCGTTGTATTGATGCAGGCGATACTGGATCGTGCGCGTGCTGATCCCGAGCATCGCGGCCGCGCGCGACGTGGAGCCGCCGGTCGCTTTCAGGGTCTCGAGGATCGCGTAGCGCTCGAGCTCGTCCATCCGGGCGCCAGGGATCGCCGGCATGCCGTCTCGCGTCGTGGGCCGGATATGGGAAGCGAGGTGCCTGGGCTCGATCGCCGACCCGGTACACAGCACGACCGCGCGTTCGATCGCGTTCTCGAGCTCGCGAACGTTGCCGGGCCAGTTGTAGCTCGCCAGGACGTCCAGCGCGGCGGGGCTGCAGCCCGTGATGATCTTGCCGTTGGCCTTGGCGTAGCGATCGACGAAGACCTCGACCAGCGCGGGCACATCGCACTTCCGCTCGCGCAGTGCGGGCAGCTCCAGCGACACGACGTCGAGCCGGTAGTAGAGGTCCTCGCGAAAGTGCCCTCTGGCGACTTCGTCGCGCAGGTTGCGGTTCGTCGCCGCGATCACGCGGACGTCGAGGTGAAGCGTCTGCGTCCCGCCCACACGCTCGAGCTCGTGCTCCTGCAGGAAGCGCAGCAACTTGACCTGGATCGCCGGCGAGATGTCGCCGATCTCGTCGAGGAACACCGTGCCTCCGTGCGCGAGCTCGAGGCGACCTTCCTTGCGCATCACGGCGTCGGTGAACGAGCCCTTCTCGTGGCCGAACAGCTCGCTCTCGAGCAGGCTCTCCGCGAGCGCGGCGCAGTGCAGCTTGACGAAGGGTCGGTCGGCGCGCGGCGACCGTTGATGGATCGCGTTCGCGACCAGCTCCTTGCCGGTGCCGCTTTCACCGCTGATCAGCACCGTCGCCTTGGTCGGCGCCACCTGTTCGATGATCTCGAGCACGCGCTGCATGGCAGGTGCGGTGCCGACGATGTGGCCGGGCGCGACGCGGTCGCGCATGCGCTGGCGCAGGTCGCGCGCTTCGCGCGCCAACGCCTGGAGCTTGAGCGCGCGGTCGATCACGACGAGGAGCTCGTCGAAGGCGATCGGCTTGGTGAGGTAGGCCGCGGCACCCGCGCGCATGGCCTCCACCGCCGCTGCCACGTCGCTGGACGCGGTCATCACGACGACCGCGGCCGGATCATCGGTCACGCCGATCCCGCGCATCAGCTCGAGGCCGGTCATGCCGGGCATCTTCAGATCGGTGACCACGACATGAGGCCCGAACTCTTCGTACTTGGCGACGGCCTGGCCGCCGTCGGCCGCGACCTCGACCTCGAAGCCCTCGTCGCGCAGGAGCGCCGCGAGTGCGGTCCGCGCGTTCGCCTCGTCGTCGACGACCAGGATTCTTCCAGAGTGCGGCACGCTGACCTCCACCGAGGAGACAAGCCAAGATCGTGCCATGCCATCTGCACGTTCTTGCCGACTCGTCGCGCACGGCTTGGTACGAGCTCGAGCGGTGGGCGCAATGCATGCGCGAACGCCCGAATGCTCCGGCGCGACACGCGGGCACGACCGGTGCAACTCCATGCACCATGGACACCGACAACGCGCAACGACTGCAATGGCTCATCGAGCACCGACACTCGTCGCGGGCGCCCTACGATCCCGGCTGGCGTGTGACCGAGAGCGAGCTCGAGCTGATCGTCGATGCGGCGCGCTGGGCTCCGACCGCACACAACATGCAGAACTTCCGCCTCGTGGTCGTGGACGACCGCGCGGTGCTCGACCAGCTCGGCGCCGTCCGCTCGACGGTTTCACCCACGTTCATCATCGAGAATTACCATCAGCTGTCGTGGTCGGCCGAGGAGCTTGCCGCGCGCAGGGTCGGGATCCTCGGCGCGACGTTTCCCCCGGCGTGGCGCACCGACGACCCGAACCGCGTGCCGACCAACGAGTCGCGCCTGCTGCGCGAGTTGATCGCCGGTGCCCCGATGGTGCTCGTGGCGCTGTTCGATCCGACCAAGCGGGCTCCGGCATCGGAGGGTGACGTCCTCGGCATGATCAGCCTGGGCTGCGTGCTCGAGAACATGTGGCTCGCCGCGCACGTCTCCCGTCTCGATGCACAGGTCGTCAGCTCGTTCAGCAGCGAAAGTGCGGAGCCGGAGGTTCGCCGCATCCTCGGCGTGCCCGAGCCCTGGCGGATCGCGTTCGCGCTGCGACTCGGCCACATGATCGAGCCGGTCGAACAGCCGCGCGTGCGACGCCGGCCGGAGGAGTTTGTCGGCCGCAATCACTTCGATTGACCGAGCGCCCGCGCAAGCAGTGCGCGCCCGCTCGCTCGGGCGCGGGAACGAAGCGTGCAGTTGCCCACGGCATGCGGATCTCTTCACTCCTCCTCGCGGTGGCTGCGTGCAGCATCAGCCATGCCGACGAACCGCCCGGCAAGCAGTTCGAGCACGACATGATGGCTCGGTTTCACATGCACGAGAACTACACGCTGTTCGGCGCGATCGAGCGCTTGCTCGTGCGCGGCAAGCTCGATGACGCTCGTGATCTGGCGCGCTCGATCGGGATGGCTCCCGACGAGGCTGGACTGTCTGCATGGGCGACGCAGGCCGCGGTGGTCCGCGATCGCGCCAGCGCGATCGCGAACGCGACGAGCGTGGACGACGCGTGCCGGCGCACCGCCAAGCTCGCGGAAGCGTGTGCGCGTTGCCATGTCGAGACCAACGCGGTGCCCGAGTTTCGGGTGCCGCCCGAGCTGCCGCCCGATCGGCCGACGATCGAAGCTCGCATGACCCGGCATCTGTGGGCCGTCGAGCGAGTCCGCGAAGGCGTCATCGGCGGCGTCGACGAGCCGTGGCGCGCCGGGCTGGACGTGCTCGCGCAGGCGCCGCTGCCGTGGTCCGCCGCCGACCGCGACCGCACGGCGCTCGCGAAGCAGCTGCGCGAGCTGGCCGATCGCGCGCGACACCGCGGTGCGACCGAGACGATCGAAGACCGAGCGCGAACGTACGGCGACCTGCTCGTCACGTGCGCAGCCTGTCACGCGTTGGTCAAGCCATCCGAGTAGCCGGAGCGCGCACTGGTTGCGTCCGCGTCGACCACGAAAGCAGCGCTCGCGCATCTGCCGGCCCAAACCAGCGCTCGGGCGTGGAACGAGAGTTGCTCCGACTGATGCGGCAACCACGAGGAGGACTGTCATGGCGACCAACACCAACGAGCAAGCTCTCACCAAGCCCGAACCCGACCTCTACCGCTGGATGCGGGACATGATGCGCTGGGATCCGTTCCAGTCGACGACGCTGCCGTCGTTCTTCGGCCCCGGCTACGAGCGCACGTTCACGCCTGCGTTCGAGGTCAAGGAGACCAAGGACAGCTTCCTGTTCAAGGCCGACCTGCCCGGGATGAAGGAGTCGGACATCGACGTGAAGATCACCGGCAATCGACTCGCGATCACCGGCAAGCGCGAGGCCGAGTACGAAGACAAGAACGACACCTACTACACGTACGAACGCTCGTTCGGCAGCTTCCAGCGCACGTTCATGCTCCCCGAGGGCCTCGACACCGATCACGTGCACGCCGAGCTCAAGGACGGAGTCTTGACGGTTGCGCTGCCGAAGCTGGCCGGCGCGCAAACCAAGAACATCGCGATCAAGAGCGGCGAGAAGACGAAGTCCTGACTCAAGCCACGAGCCGAGCGCGGTCGCCAGGGCCAGGTGTCGTGACGCTCGCGAACCCGCGTTCGGCCAGGTGACGGACGAGCGCGACTTGCGCGGGCGCCTCGCCGTGAACGAGGAAGACCTGCTTCAGCTTCCCGTGCGCGCGTACGGCCTCGGCGAACTCGGTCAATCCGCGTTGATCGGCGTGCGCCGAGAAGCCATCCAGCACGACGACATCGGCGAGGACCTCGTGCATCAGGCCGAAGATCTTCACCTGGTGCCTGCGCTCGGCGATGCGGCGCCCCAGCGTGTGCTCCGCCTGGAACCCGACGATCACGATCGTGTTGTGGGCGTCTCCGATCATCACGCGCAGGTGATGAAGCACGCGGCCGCCCTCGCACATGCCGCTCCCGGCGATCACGATCGCGGGCCCGGCGAGGGCATCGATCGCCTTCGATGCTGCGACGTCGGCCGTGTACGTCAGCCCGTCGAACTCGAACGCGGTGCCGCTGTGGACGAGCTCGAACGCATCGCGGCCGTAGCAATCGGGATGGAGCCGGAACACGTCGGTGATCTTCGTGGCGAGTGGGGAATCGAGAAAGACCGGCAGGGCCGGAATCGCGCCGCGGGCCCGCAGCTGCGAGAGCGCGAGGATCAGCTCCTGCGCACGTTCGAGCGCGAACGCCGGGATCACGACCTTGCCGCCGCGCGCAGCGGTGCGCGTGATCGTCGCGGCCAGCGCTTCGTGCGATTGCGCGATCGGCGGATGCAAGCGGTCTCCGTACGTGCTCTCCGTGATCAGCCAGTCGACATCGCCGGGCACTTCGGGATCGCGGAGGATCGGCATCCCCGGCCTGCCGAGGTCGCCCGTGAAGGCCAGGCGGCCGCGCTCGTCGCCGTCGACCACATCGATCACGACGATGGCACTACCGAGCACGTGGCCTGCATCCATGAACGTGACGTCGATTCCGGGCGCGATCGAATACTTCCGGTGGTAGGGCACGCCGACCATGGCGGCGAGCGTCGACACGACGTCGTCGTGGTTGTAGAGCGCCGTGACCGGGTCGAGCTCGACGCCGCGCTCGATCAACCGTGCGATGTGACGAGCGTCGGCTTCCTGGAGATTCGCCGCATCCTCGAGCATCGGGGCACACAGGTCGCGCGTCGCCGGCGTCGCGTAGATCGCGCCGCGGTAACCATGATGCATCAGCACGGGCAACGCGCCGGAATGGTCGAGGTGTGCGTGCGACAGCACGACCGCATCGAGCTTTTCGGCATCGACCGGAAGCGTGCGGTTGCGCTGGTTCGCCTCGGCGCGGTGGCCCTGAAACAAGCCGCACTCGAGCAGGACCGTCGCGCGCGACGTCCGCAGGACGTGTTTGGAACCGGTCACGGTACGCGCACCGCCGAGGAACTCGAGCTCGATCATCGGTCTCTCAACGTCGCGTGACAGTGTGCACAGGTCGCGAGGATGCGCCCGAACAGCGTGGTGCGAGCATCCTGCGTCGGCATCTGCAGCGCGCGCGATGCTTCCAGCCTGATGCGCGCCACATCGTCGATATCGTCGGCCGTGGCCAGGATGTTCGACGGCATCGCGGTCAGCGCGGACGCGCCGGCGCGCCACGCTGCATCGTCGGGCCCGATCAGGCCTTCCCACATCTCGAGTCCGGCCCACTGGTGTCTGCGCATGTCTTCTGCGAGCGTCGCGTGGGCCTGCGGTGCAGCGACGTCGTGGAACTTCACGTTGGCGTTCGTGGCCTCGTGACAGCGCGCGCACGCACGTCCGACCTCCGCCACGCGTTCGGCGGCGTTATCGAGCGACTCCTCGACCATCACGCGGCGGGTTGCCGCGCGAACGGCATCGTGTAGCGGCCTCCACTGGTCGAGGATCTGGGGCTCGTCGAGCGCCTCGATCACGCGCGCGTCTCTGTGCGCGCGGTCGAGATCGCTCACCGCGACCGCCGATTCCATGTCGATGGCCGATTCGTATCGCTCGTGCATGCGTTGCTCGGCCGCCTGTACGGCCGAGGCGAACGATGGCTCCGAGCTCGAAGGCGCGGAGTCGTACGCTTCGCATGCGGCGATTACGGAGATCGCGAGCGTCCAGCGCAACACGACTTCGGCTACAGCATGCGACGTGCCGGTGGCCGGCCTGGCGTGGCACCGAGAAATGCGCACCCGTTGCGCCGAGCCGGTGGCGTCGCGCGAACGATGCGGTGATGCCACCGCGAGTCCTGATCGGCGCAGGCACGTGCGGTGCAACTCGTCGGCGCATGATCACCACGTCACCCTCGCCGCGAGCGCACTCCGCGCTCTATCTCTACATGACGCGCAGCCACGACTATCTGCGCAAGCTGCTCGATCGCGTGCTCGTCGCGATGGAGGCGAACGCGCGGGACGACGTGCGCGCGCTGTGGACCGAGCTCGATCACGGTCTGCTCGCTCACATGGAAGCGGAGGAGCGCTTCGTGCTGCCCGTGTTCGTTCATGTCGACGCCGACGAGGCACGGGCCCTGCTGCGCGAGCACGGCCTGCTCCGCGAGCAGCTCCTCGAGCTCGGCATCGCGGTGGATCTGCACTACGTGCGGTACGAGCGGTCGCGGGAGTTCGCGCTGCTCCTCGAGCGCCACGCGGGTCGCGAAGAGAACCTCCTGTATCGCTGGGCCGACGAACGCCTGCCGCCGGAGACGGTCGAGCGCGTGAAGCGACACGTGGCCGCTCCCTGAACCGCGGCCGTCGTGCGGCTTCACTCATGCGTGTGCTGGTGAACGTGCAGCGCGGGATGCGGGCGATGGAACGTCGGCAGGTGCTCGAGGCAGCCCGGTGGCAGCTCGTCGCGCAGGAGCTGGATGGCGTGCGCAGCCTTGGTCAGGAAGTCGGTCTCGGCCGGGACCTCGAAGCGTCGCGGGTGGCGCGCCCAGAGCTGGGCGATGCGATCGTCGATCGCGCGCGCCTCCGCCACCGATTCGATGCGCAGCGGGTTCGTGTGGTTGTAGCCCCTGATCGGCGTTCGCAGGTGAATGACCGCGTGGTAACGCGCGAGTTGCTCGTCGAGCGTCGTCCCGACCGACGACCATAGCTCGCCCGGGCCCGGCCAGTACGCCGCGCCGTCGACGGTGCCGCGATCGCAGAGCACGATCGCGAGGCCGTCGTCCTCTGCGGTCGCTTCGAGCTCGCGCTGGACGAAGAAGATCGCGCGTTGCTCGGCGCGGCGGACCGCGTCGGTCGGTCCTCGTGGAAAGCCGCCTCGAAACACGATGCTCGCCGACTCCGGCAACACGCGAACGTGATGGCAGAGCAGGCGGTGCACGAGCTCCAGGACCGCGGTCTTGCCCGCGCCAGGGCCACCGGTCAGCGCGATACGCTTGGGCCCGCGGGTTTGGTCTGCCATGGACTGACGCGCTGCATCCGGCGCGCCATTTGCTCTTCAGCAGGAACGCGCAGGCGGTGCGCTGGGCCGAGCACGCATCGCACGCCGCGCCGTCGTGCGGCCGCCCGCGTGCGGCACGAGCGATGCTTGCAATCGTGACGATGACCGAGAAAAAGCGCGTCACCTGCCCCGAAACGGGACACCTCGAGGAGGTCGAGCTCGAGCACACGCCGCTCGGCGTCGTCGTGACCGGCTGCAGCCGATACCGCGACGGGGCGCCGGCGTGTCCGCGCGAGTGCGCGCGGCGGATGGATCGTCGCGACCGCACGAACGTCGAAGATCGCGAACGGGTGCTGCTCGTCGTGCCAAATCTGCGCGACGACGCGGCGCAGATCGCGACGCTGCTCGCAGAAGATCTCGTAGCCGATGGCTTGACGGTCGAGCTGGCCGAGCTGGGCTCGCGGCCCGCGCCGCCGCTCGCGGATTACGACGCGGTCGTCATCGGTGCTCACGTGCGACTGGGTCGCCACGATCGCGCGGTGATCGACTACATCCGCGAGCATCGCGGCATGCTCGTCAGGCTACCTGCGTTCTTTTACTCCGTCGGCGGCCACGGTGTTTTCGACCGCGACACGTACGCGCACCGCATGACACGTCGAACGGGCTGGGTGCCGACCGCGACGACGTCGTTTGCGGACGCGGGCGCGTTGCAGCGTGGCGGCGTGCGCGCGTTCGCCAGGGTGGTTGCCGACGAGACACCGTTCGCGCTTCAGCCGAGCTTGGCCTGATCCAGCACCTGACAGTTGCCGAACACGGTGCTGATGCGCAGGTGAAGCTTCGGTGCGTGGTCGGTCGGCGTCTTGTAGGCGATCGAGCCCATCGCCGCCATCGTGCGATCTGGCATGCGGACCTCGCCGAACATCGAGTGCCCGGAGATCTCGACGGGAACGTTCGGAGCGAGCTTGATCACCGCGGCTCCGAATACGGTGTCGACCGAGATCGTCTTGTCGTGGTCGGGCTCCGGCAGGTTCGTCAGGTCGACCACGCCGCGCCCGAACAGGATGTCGTATCGCTGATCGCGATCGCCCTCGGGGACGAACACGCGATCGGCCAGCCATGCTTGACCGAGCGCACCGCGGTCGGGGCCGGTGCGGATCATCAGCCGCGCACCGACCGCCATCAGCAGCACGGCCAGCACGAGTGGCACGAGGGGGAAATGCACGCCGAATACGGTGTCGACCGCGATCATGGCGCCGACGAGCAGCACGAGCGTGCCGACGACGAATCTGAAGCTGATGGCTCGCATGACAGCCCTCCTCCTAGTGAATGCCGGCGTGAACCGAGGCGTGGCACGCAGCGCACCGGACGAGCATCTCGCCGTACGCCGCGCCTCGATCTTCGAGCAAGGTCGTCGCTCGCTTGTCGAGCTGCGCGCGCGCGAGCTGCTGCAATTCGGACGCGAGCCGAGGCGCATCGGTGGCGGGCGTGAACGGCAGCGGGTCGTCCGCGAGCACGGCGAGGCCGCGGCTCCAGCGCGCATCGTCGGCGCCGACCAGGCCCTCCCACAGCCGATCGACGGCCCACACGTGGCGCGCCATTCGCGTGCGAGCGGTCTGGCGATCTGCCGGGAGGACGGGCGCGGCAGCGAAGTCGAGGCGCGACTGCGTCGCGGCATGGCAGCGCGCGCACGCGACCGCGACCTGCGCCTCGCGGCGGAGCGCGTCGTCGAGCTTCGAAGCCTTCGTCAGTGTCGTCGCGGCATCGACCACGTCACGCGCGCGATCGCTCCACGACGCCAGACCCGGCTCGTCGATCTCGCGCTCGCGTGTGAGCAGATAGGCGCGCGTGCGTCCGTCGTCGAGCTTGCCGGCCACGAGCAGCTGCTCGATCTCGCGCAGATCGTTGAAGTGCGCGCGCATGTGATAGCGGGCGGCTGCCGGATCGCGAAAGCGCGCCGGTGCCGGCGGCTGCGGCTGCGGGTCGTTCCACGGCGCGTGCGGGACCGTCCACGCTTCGGATTCATCCGGATCGGACGGAGGATCGGCGGCGCAGCCGAGGGCGAGCGCGAACGCGATGACGGCGATGGGCTTCATGGCCAGGTGCCCTTCACTTCTTCCACGTCCAGATCAGCGGTTCGCGCCGGGTGGTCGGTTGAGCGGCCGCGGTAGGAACACCGACGATGATCGGCGCGAAGACCGTCGTGTCGGCTGGAATGCCGAGCTCGGTCTTGATCGCCGGGTCGGCGAGTGCCGCCAGCGCGAAGCCGATGGGGCAGGTCGCGAGCCCCATCGCGGTCGCCGCGATCATGACGTTCTCGGCCGCGAGCCAGCAATCGGCTGCCACGAACGCCCCGACCGGCTTCCCGCAGATCACGATCAGCGTACCGGCATCGTAGAAGATGTTGAACGCCGGGTCGGCGAACTGCGCGGCGCGACGCGGTGCCGACGGCGTGCGCGCCAGCTCGCGGTGCGGCTCGTCGGGAGCTCGAAGCGCCAGCTCCTTCGCGCGGTCCGAGATCCGCTGCAACAACGCGCGGTCCTGGACGATCACGAATGCCCACGGCTCGAGATGCATCGCGGTCGGTGCGTGCACCGCAGCCGCGAGGAGATCGCGAATCGTGGCCTCGTCGATCGGCTCGGCCGTGAACGAGCGAGTCGCATGGCGCGCGTAGATCGCGTCGAACGCCGTCATCGAGGTACGTCGGTCCGTGCGTGTCATGCGCCAGACCACTGCATCGCTCGTACCGCGCCGGCTCGGGACCCACATCCGAACGATCGCGCAGCGACTGCGTCGACCGACGAGCGCGACGCAAGCAGCGCGGGATCCACGCGGGGTTTCCGCGGAACGAGCAGGCCCGCGCGCTGCAATGGCGGAGTGCATGCGCTTTCTGTTCTTGCTCGCGATCGCCTGCACATCCGGATGCGAGCAGCTGTCCACGCCCGGCTCCGAGCGCGAAGCGACCGCCGGGCTGACTCGCTCCACCGAGACGATCCCGGCGCCACCCGTCCGTTGGACGACGTCTCACGAGGGAATCGAGCTGTCGACCGCCGGGATGGTCTCGCTCGTGCCCGATCGAGGCGGTTCGTTCGAGGTCATGCACGTTCGCGTCGCGTTGTCACCGCGCGTCGGAACATTCAGCGCCGATGCCAGCGCCGCGCAACTGGACCTGCCCGGGTTGCCCGCCCTGCATCCGATCGCGGCGAACGCGAAGCTGTCGACGCTCCCGATCGCGTCGATCGAGGCCGGTGACGTCGAGACTCTCGATCTGTTCTTTCGGTTGCCCACCGATCGGGTAGGTCAGACGGCCGTGTTCTCGTGGTTCGCGTCGACGTCGCGCGCGAGCATCGTGCTCCGCGCACTGGTCCCCGTCGCAGGCGACGTTGCCGACAAGCCGAAGCTGGCCGGCGATCGCTGGTGGTTCACATCTGCCTATGACTGGTCGACATTTCGCCACGAGGATGGCGTCATCACGCCGCAGCCGCCGACCACCGCGTACGTTCCACAGTTCGACGACGACGCGATCCCGAACCCGTGCGACGAATGGTAGGCGCAAGCGGTGCGGCACACGGCGCAATCGACCGCAATCAATTCACTTGTCTTCGGCCGCGGCGACACCATGTTTGCGAGCATGCGCCATCTGTTGTTCATCGCACTCGCATCGGCCGGCTGTGCTAACGACTCCGGGAACACCGACGTCGCTTGCCAGCCGGTGACACCCGCACCGGCGACTGCCCCGTCCCAATGGCGGGGCACCGTGTTCACGATCGTCATGGAGAACCATAGCCGTGGCGAGATCCTCGGAAACAAGAGCGCGCCGTTCATCAACCAGCTCGCCGCGCAGAACGCGGTCGCGGCCGGGTACCACGATTCGTACGTGCACCCGAGCGAACCCAACTACCTGTGGATGGTCGCGGGCGAGAACTTCGGCGTGCTCGACGACGACGATCCGTCGTCGCACCACCTCGCGTCGTCGTCGCACATCGCCGACCAGATCGAGGACGCAGGTCTGACCTGGAAGGCCTACGAGGAGAGCATGGGCTCGCCGTGCGGACTGAGCTCGCACGGTCGCTACGCCGCCAAGCACGATCCGTTCGTCTTCTTCAACGACATCAACGGCTGGGACGGCAGCGCGTTCCATCCCGAGCAGCGCTGTAACGATCACGTCGTCGATTACTCGCAGTTCGACACCGACCTCGCCGCGCACGCGCTCCCTCGCTACGTGTTCATCACGCCGAACCTCGACGACGACATGCACGACGGCAGCATCGCGCAGGGTGACGCGTGGCTCCAGAACGAGATCCCGAAGATCCTCGGCGACGACAGCTTCTCGAACGGCGGCGTGCTGTTCCTGCTCTGGGACGAGGGCGGAGGCTCGCCGGCGAGCGACGACCCGCCGTTCATCGCGATCTCGCCCAACGCCCAGCAGGGAATGGTGTCGAAGACCCCATACGACACGAGCTCCTATCTCAAGACCGTCGAGAACATGCTCGGACTCGCCGCGCTGCCGTGCTCGGCCAAGGCCGACACCGTCCCCGCGATGACGGACGTGTTCACCGTCCCGCTCACCACGTCGAGTCTGTAGCCATGAAGGCGGCGGTCGTCATGCTCGCAGCAGCGTGCTCGACGACCACCGCCGCGCCGACCAAGGCCCAGCTCGGCAAGCTCGTGTTCGAAGATCCGGGCCTGTCGAACCCGGCCGGTCAGGCCTGCGCGGACTGTCACGCCGCGCGCACCGCGTTTCGCGATCCCGAGGACGAGCACTCGCAGTCGATGGGAGCGATCGCCGGTCGGTTCGGCGCTCGCAACGCGCCGACCTTGTTGTACGCGCAGTTCGTCCCGGCTCCCTACGACGATGCCGAGCTCGGTAGCGTTGGTGGGCTGTTCTGGGATGGCCGCGCCGCGACGCTCGAGGATCAGGTCGCCGGACCGCTGCTCAACCCGCTCGAGATGAACAACTCCGACCGCGCGGCCGTGGTCGACCGCGTGCGCGGCGCGAGCTACGCGCCGGTGTTCTCGGAGATCTTCGGCGCGGGCGTGCTCGACGACTCGAGCCGCGGCTTCGATGCGATCGCGCAAGCGCTGGCCGCCTACGAGCGCAGCCCGGAGCTCGCGCCGTTCGCGTCGCGCTACGATCGCTACCTCGCGGGTACGGACACGCTGAGCGCCGCCGAGCTGCGCGGGCTCGCGATCTTCGACGATCCCGAGCGCGGGGACTGCGCCAGGTGCCATCCCGATCGCCCGGGCGCCGACGGCCAACCGCCGATGTTCACCACGTTCGCGTACGCGAACATCGGCGTCCCGCGCTACCCGAACAACAAGTTCTACGTCCAGCCGAGCAACGCCGACGGCGACCGTTACGTCGACCACGGGCTCGCCGTCACGACCCTGCGCACATCGGACGATGGCAAGTTTCGCATCCCGACGCTGCGCAACATCGCCCGCACCGCGCCGTACGGGCACAACGGCTACTTTGCAAACCTGCCGTACGCGCTCGAGTTCATCGCGAACCGCGAGGCCGGATCGTACGACGTGGCGACGTGCAGCCGCGCGCGCGGTGCGCAGGTCCGCTGTCCCTGGCCGGACCCCGAGGTTCCGGCCACGGTCGACGCGCGCGTCGGCCAGCGCACGCTGTCACCCGACGAGCTCGCGGATCTCGGGGCATTCCTGAGAACGCTCACCGACGAACCGAAATAGCTGCGCGCGCCTCGAGCCGTGCGCGCCATTTGCGCGAACCCGCACGAGAACCGCGGCCTTGCGCTTGCAGTCGTTCACCGATCGTGAGCGCGTGGACGATCGAACAGCGCCCGGGCCGGATCGCACTGGCGGGGCAGCTGCGCATCGACAATGCCGCGGCGGTGTGGCGCGCCCTGCAGCACGCGACACGCGACGTCGAGCACGCGCACCACGTGGAGATCGACCTCGGCGCGGTCTCGGCGATCGACAGCACGATCATCGCGCTGCTGGTCGAGCTTCGCGCCGCGCTCGCGACTCGCGGCACCGAGGTGGAGATCAGCGGCGCCTCGCAGGCGATCTCCGGGATCGTTCACCTGTACGGCGGCGATCGCGCGCCGGCGGGAACCGGGCGATTCGCGCGTCAACGTTCGATCGCCCGGCTCGGCTCGACCGTCGCGTCGGCGTGGGCGCAGTGGCGCCGGCTCGTCGAGTTCTGCGGCGAGCTCGCGCGCGGAATCGCCGCGACGGTGCGCCACCCGTCGCTCGGCGGATGGCGAGAGCTCGGCCCGCTCGTCGCGCGCGCCGGCGCCGACGGCGTTCCGATCGTGCTCGTGCTCGACTTTCTCGTCGGCTTCGTGATGGCCTATCAGTCGACGCGGCAACTGCAGACGTATGGAGCCAACCTGTACGTCGCCGACATCGTCGGGATCTCGATGACGCGCGAGCTCGCCCCGCTCATCACCGCGATCATCATCAGCGGCCGGTCGGGTGCGGGGTTTGCCGCGGAGCTCGGCACGATGCGGGTCGGCGAAGAGATCGACGCGCTGCGTACCATGGGGATCGCGCCCGTTCCGTACCTCGTCGTTCCGCGTGTCGTCGCGCTCGCGCTCGTGGCGCCGGTGCTCGCGCTCGTTGGCGACATCGCAGGTGTCGCCGGAGGGCTCGTCGTCGGCGCGACGAGCCTCGACGTCCATCCTCACGCTTATCTCGCCGAGCTGCGTGCCGTGGTCGTCGCTTCCGACGTATGGACCGGCCTCGTCAAGAGCTTCGCGTTCGGAATCGCCATCGCGGTCATCGGGTGCCAGCAGGGACTCGGTACGCGCGGCGCGGCTTCCGGCGTGGGTCGCAGCACGACGACCACGGTCGTGGTGTGCCTGTTCACGCTGGTCGCGATCGACACCGGGCTCACGATGGTCTTTCGCGGAGTTGGCCTATGAGCTCGGCCATGATCGAAGCACGCGATATCGCGATCGGCTGGACGCGCGAGGACCTCCTGCTCGAGCACGCGAGCTTCGAGATCCGCCGCGGCGAGATCTTCGGGATCCTCGGGCGCAGCGCGTGTGGCAAGTCCACGCTGCTTCGCGCGCTGATCGGTCTCGAGCCCATCCGCGCCGGCACGATCGCGATCGCGGGTGTGGGCGCTCCGCGACTCGGCTCGCAGAAGCCGGTGTTCGGAGTGATGTTCCAGCAGGGCGCGCTGTTCGGTTCGATGACGCTCGGCGAGAACCTCGCGCTTCCGCTCGAGCGCTGGACCGATCTGCCGCGCGACGCGATTCGCGCCGTCGTCCGCGCGAAGCTCGGCCTGGTCGGCCTCGCCGGCTCCGAAGCCACACGACCGGCGAATCTGTCCGGAGGCATGCGCAAGCGTGCCGCGATCGCGCGCGCGCTCGCGCTCGAGCCGGCGCTGGTATTTCTCGACGAACCGTCGTCGGGTCTCGATCCGATCACGTCGGCGGAGATCGATCGTCTGATCGCGACGCTCGCCCACACGCTCGATCTGACCGTCGTGCTCGTCACTCACGAGCTCGGCAGCATCACGGCGATCGTCGATCGCTGCATCCTGCTCGATCGCGAGTCTCGCAGCATTCTCGCGCACGGCGCCCCACGCGACCTGATGGCGAGCACCGAGCAGCGCGTCCAGCACTTCTTCGGCCGCGTTCCGGAGGCCGCATGAGAGCGATGACGAACTTCAAGCTCGGCCTGTTCGCGATCGCCGCGATCGCGAGCTTCGCCGTCGCGGTGCTCGCGCTGGGCCTGCATACGCGCAAGACACCGTCGCGCGAGTTCCACACGCTGTTCGACGAGACCGTGCAGGGTCTCGACATCGGTGCCCTCGTGAAGTATCGCGGCGTCCGGATCGGAAACGTCGCGCGCATCGAGGTGGCCGACGACCGGCGGCGGGTCGACGTCACGCTCGCGATCGAGGCCAGCGCCAGCCAGCGGCTGGACCTCGCATCGCCGCCGCCGACGCTGCGCGCTCGGCTCGAGAGCCAGGGCCTCACCGGCGTGAAGTTCGTCGACCTCGACCTGGCCGATCCGCAAGACACGAGCAATCCTCCGTCGCACGATCGCGGGTACATCGCGTCTGAGCCGTCGCTCGCGAAGCAGCTCGAGGACCAGGGCACTCGATTCGGGCGGTCGTTGCCCGCTCTCGTCGATGACGCCCGCGGCACGCTGCACCGCATCGACGCGATGCTCGACGAGGTTCGCGCCGATCACGTCCCGGAGCACCTGACCGCGCTGCTCGACGAAGCGCGCGCGACGTTGCGCAGCAGCAAGCAGCTCGTGCCCCGCGCGTCGAGCACGCTCGCGAAGATCGACGCGACTGCCCGCGACGCGAGCGACGCGCTCGCCGCGGTCCGCAAGCTCACGGCGCATCTCGATGGCGATGCCGGGCTCGCAGCGAGCGCGACGCGCGCGACGGAAACCGTCGACGAAGTCGGGCATCGCGTGCTCGATGCCACGGATGGCCTCGACGAGACGCTTCGCGATCTCGGCGACGCGTCGCGGGCCCTGCGCACGTTCGTCGACGAGCTCGAACGCGAGCCCGACATGCTGGTCAAGGGGCACACGCCGGCGAGGGCACCATGAAGCGGCTCGTCGCGCTGTGCCTGCTGTCCGCGTGCGCGCTCACGTCGAAGTCCGCGCCGCGCGAGCTGCGTTACTTCGCACCCGAGCTCGCGGCGAAGCCGGCGTTCACCGGGGCGCCCTGCGCGCGCGTGCGGCTCGGCCGATTCTCGGCGGACGCCGGCCTGAGACTCGCGATCGAGCGCCGCAACTCGCCGGTGGAGCTCGTGCCGTCGGACACGCTTCGCTGGGCCGACCCGCCGGAGATCTACGCGCGTCGCGCGATCGCGAACGCGCTGTTCGCGCGGCCGATCGAGCAAGCCGTCACCGGGCCCGCGCTCGTGTTCGACGTCGAGGTCACCGGCTTCGAGCAAGTCGGGCAGGCGGGTGTCGTCGCGCTTCACTTCGAGCTGCGCGACGATCGCCGTGCGGTCGCGCGGGGTGACATCCGCGCCGTTCGACCGGCCTCGAACGCGACGATCGAAGCGTTCGTCCAGTCGATCGGCGGCGCGCTCGCGACCGCGAGCGACGAGCTCGCCGATCGCGTCGTCTCGGCAGCTTGTCCGCGCTAGCTCGAGCGCACGGTTTGCGGCGGGCGCTCGGGACGTCGCAAGCAGTGCGCGCGACGTCGTCGGGGCGGGCCGAGTACGAGGCATGTCCGTTGCAACCCGCTAGGTTGGATGGCACCGGATAGCACGCGCATCGCCGAGCGACCGACGCTGCTCGAGTGGGCTCTTCGCCCGTTCAGCAAGGTGCGCGCGGGTGAAGGGCTCGTTGCGGCCCTGCTGCTCGCGTGCGTGTTCCTGATCCTGACCAGCTATTACCTGATGAAGACCGCTCGCGAGGGCATGATCCTCAGCGGGTCGCTGTTCGGCCTGCGCGCCGAGGAGATCAAGAGCTACGCGGGCGGCGGCATGGCGCTGCTCCTGCTCGCGCTGTTGCCGGCGTACGACGCCCTGGCCAACCGCGCGCGGCGCATCCGGCTCATCAACGTCAGCTACGCGGTCGTGATCGGCTGCCTCGTCGCGTTCTTTGTGCTGGCGCAGGCCGGCGTGTCGATCGGTCTGGCGTTCTTCGTGTGGATCGGCATCATCAACATGTTCCTGGTCGCGCAGTTCTGGTCGTACGCCAACGACCTCTACACCGAGGAACAGGGCAAGCGCCTGTTCGCGCTGATCGCGATCGGTGGCTCGCTCGGCGCGATCGTGGGCCCCGAGCTCGCGCGCCTGGCGACGACGTACGCGCTGCTGCCGTTCGCGGCCGTGCTGCTCGTCGGCTGCATCGTGCTGTTCAACATCGTGGAGGCGGTGCACGCGCGCGATCCGTCGCAGGCGAGCGTCGCACGCGAGCCGATCGACGGAGCCGGCGGATTCGCGTTGCTGCTGCGCGACCGCTACTTGCTCCTGATCGCGGCGCTGGTGCTGGTCGGCGAGCTCGTCAAGACCACGGGCGAGTTCGTGCTGTCGAGTGCGGCGACCCAGCATGCCGCGATCGTCATCCCGGCGACGGCCCACGCGGACCTCGCAGGCACGGCGCGGGCGCTCGCGATCAGTGCCGACCGCCGCGAGGTGATCAAGGCGTTCTACAGCAGCTTCTTCTTCTGGGTGAACCTCGGTGGCTTCGCGATCCAGGCGTTCGTCGTGTCGCGCGTGATGCACAAGTTCGGCGTTCGCGTCGCCCTGTACGTCATGCCGCTGGTCGTGCTCGGCGCGTACTCGGCGATCGCGTTCGTCGGAGGCGTCGCGTTGATCCGGATCGCGAAGACGGCCGAGAACGCGACGGAGTACTCGATGCAGAACACGGTCCGGCAGACGCTGTTCCTGCCGACCGAGCGCGCGGTCAAGTACAAGGCGAAGGCCGCGATCGATACGTTCGTCGTCCGTGCCGGCGACACGCTGTCCGCGCTCGTCGTCTGGGCCGGGATCCACCTGCTCGGGTTGAGCCCGCGCGGCCTCGCGGTGTCGAACATCGCGCTCGTGATCGCGTGGCTCGCGATCGCAGCTGGCATCGCGCGAAGGCATCGCCTCGTCAGCCGCGACTCCGAGGTCGCGGCCCGAAAGGCTGCGTGATGCGGGCCGCGCTTGTCATCGCGGCCGCGCTCGCGCCGGCGATCGCGCACGCGCAGTCGCTCGCGTCGAACGAGACGTCGTCGGCGACGGCGGAATCGAAACCGGCCGAGCCCGGACCGCCGCCGGCACCGAAGCCGCGCGAGCCCACCGCCGCGGACGTCGCCTCGTCGCCGCTGCCCGGTGACGAGAGCGGACGGATCGATCCTCGCGACACCGATTCGGTCGCGCGCGTCCTCGGGCGAGGCGTGCTGTACGTGCCGAAGCTCGTCCTCGAGCTCGCGCTCGCGCCGGTGCGCGCCGGCGTGTGGGCGGAGGATCGCTACCAGCTCGACGCGCTGTACTACCGGACGTTCTACAACACCGATCGCACGATCGGTTTGTACCCGACCGGCACGTACGCGAGCGGCTATGGCATCACCGCCGGGGCGCGGTTCTCCGATCACCAGCTCTTCGGGGACAAGGAGCTGCTCGCGTTCCAGGCGACGACCGGCGAGATCGACGGCGAGAGCTACCACGAAAGCTTGCTCGCGCAGATCAACAGCGGACAGCGATTCGGCCGCGTCCAGATCGGTGCCGAAGGGTCGTTCGATCGCAGACCGAACGATCCGTTCTACGGGATCGGCAACGCGGACGTCTCGCCGGCGCCGGGCGCTCCGGTCGACCCCCGCACGACCGACCTCGCGATCTCGACGCGCTATCGCTATCAGGAGGCCCGCACGGCGGCGTACACCGACGTCCGGGTCGTGGACGATCTCCACGTGCGCGCCACGGGCGCGCTCGCCGATCACGCCTTCGAGCGCAGCCAGACCGGTCCCGCGATCGACGAGGTCTACGATCCAGGCGGCCTGATCGGTTGGACGGGGTTCGCGAACGTCTACGGCGAGCTCGAGCTCCGCATCGACAAGCGGCGGCGTGCGTCGATCTGGGAGCCGCACGACTTGCACGCGGAGGGCTGGCTCGCCGCTGTCTCGCTCGGGCGCGTTCACGAGCTCGACGGCGGTCCCGACTTCTGGCGTGGCAGCGCCGAGCTGCAGCAGTTCATCCACTTCGCGAACGGCCCGCGCATGCTCGCGCTGCGTGTGCGCGGCGAAGCGGTCAGCGGCTCGACGACCGACGTGCCGTTCACCGAGCTGCCGATGCTCGGCGGCGGCGACTTCCTGCGCGGCTACGACTTCGCGCGGTTCCGCGATCGGGTCTCGCTGCTCGGCTCGGCGGAATACATCTGGGATATCTCGCACTGGTTCGATGCGGCGCTGTACGTGGACGCCGGCCGCGTGTACTCGTCGGTCTCCGCGATCGATGCCGACCAGCTGCGCGTCGGTTACGGCGTCGCGCTCGAGATCTACGATGACTCGAGCTTCCTGTTCGAGGCGAGCGTGTCGTCGTCGATCGATGGCGGCCTGTTCCTCAACGTGATGTTCAATCCGGTCTTCGACAACCGGCCGAGGTGGCGATGAAGGCCACGACCGTGATCGTCCTGTGCGCGGCCTTCGCGGCCTGCAGGTCGTCGCCGGAGCTTCCCGCGGCGCGATTCGCGAACGCTCCCCCGGTCACCGCCGTGAACGATCGGCGCGACGTCGCGAAACCGCCGGCGACCCGAGTGTTCTATCCGGCCATCTACAACTTCGACGGCGTGCTCGGGCGCCGGCTGCCGCGTGCGCTGGAGCTGCCGCGACGGCAGCGTGCGCTCGGAGTCAATTCGATCGATGAAGTCCCCGACTCGACCTGGTTCACGAATCGAAACGGCGCGCGGCCGCTCTCCCTCGACGAGGTGCGAACTGGTCCGCTCACGACCGACAGCCCCGAGCTCCATCGGCCGTGGACCGTGCGCAGTACGAAAGCCGGCGGCGCGTCGATCGGCTTCATGATCACGGACGCTCGCGGCATCAAGTACCTGCTGAAGTTCGACGATGCGGGCAGTCCCGAGATCGAGACCGCGTTCGACGTGATCGTCGATCGGCTGCTGTGGGCAGCGGGCTTCAACGTCCCCGAGGATCAGATCGTGTACTTTCGCGACGACGATCTCGTCGTCGCCCCCGACGCCGTCGTCAAGGACGCCGACGGATCCGCGAGCGGGCGCCTCGATCGCGAGGGGCTCGAGCGCCGGCTCGCGCAGGTCGATCATGGCAAGGACGGTCGGATTCGCGGCCTGGTCTCGCGGTGGATCGCGGGAAAGACCCTGGGCGGCCACCCCGGCGAAGGTGTTCGCGATGACGATCCCAACGACCGGATCCCGCACGAGCTACGCCGCGACCTGCGCGGCGCGTACTCGATCTTCGCGTGGCTCGATCACGTCGACGTCCAGGAGGGCAACTTCGTGGACAGCTGGATCGCCGACCCGGCGGATCCGCATCGCCACTACGTCCGGCACTACTTCATCGACTTCGGGCGCAGCTTGAGTGCGATGGCCCTGTTCCAGTTCGACTGGCGCCGTGGCCACACCTACCTGGTCGACTTCGCCGACATCGCCCGGACGTTCGTCACGCTCGGCCTCATCGATCGAGACTGGCAGCATCGACCGCTGGATCCGAAGCCGTACGTCGGTGTGTTCGATGCGGGGACGTTCGATCCCGGCAGCTGGCATCCCGACTGGCCGGCGTATCTGCCGTTCGTCACCGCCGATCGCTACGACAAGTTCTGGGGCGCGAAGATCGTCGGTCACTTCACGCGCGAGCAGATCGCCGCGGCGGTCGACGCCGGCCAGATCCACGACCGCGCAGCGCGCGACTTCATCGTCGACACGCTGCTCGCGCGCAGGCGACAAACCCTCGCGTACTGGTTCGCTCGCGTGAATCCACTCGATCGATTCTCGGCGGTCACGACCGACGCCGGCACCCGGCTCTGCTTCGACGATCTCGCGATCGTGGACCAGCTTGCCGGTGCCGGTCCGACGCGCTATCAGATCCGCGCGTATACGATGCGCGGCGAGTCGTTCGGCGCTGTCGCGGATGTTCCGGCCGATGCCACGGGTCACACCTGCACGATCGTGCCGCTCGCGCTGCCGTTCGACCACGACGGCTACACGATTCTCCGCGTCGTGACGTCGCGGAGTGCGTACGCGGGCGAGACCGACGTGCATGTCGCGCTCGCCCGCGACACCGGCCTGCCCAGGGTGATCGGGCTCTGGCGGCCATGATGGAGCGACAACGCGCGGCTCGCGGTGACGTGCTCGCGTCCGCGCTCGTCCTGTTCGCGATCATGGTCGCGCACACGATTCTCGAGACCGCGCGCGATGCGCTGTTCCTGTCGCGGCTCGGCCCCGACCAGCTCGCGTGGGTGTACCTGGCGATGGCTGCCATCGCGCTCGCGGCATTCCTCGCGCTGCGACGATGGGCGGGACTGCGCGACCCGCGGCGCTACCTGTTGGCCTTCTTGCTCGCCGCCGCGATCGGTACGGCCGGGTTTGCGGTCACGGTCGGTGGCTCGGCGCGCGTGGTGTTCGCGTTCTACGTCTGGACCGGGCTCGTCGCGACGCTGGTCGTGCCGAGCTTCTGGACGCTGCTCGATCGCAGTGTACGCATCGGTCAAGCCAAGCGCGCGTTCGCGACGATCGGTGCCGGCGGCGTGATCGGAGCGATGGCCGGCTCGATCATCGCGGGTGGGCTCGGACACGTCCTCGGCGCGACCGATCTGGTCGCGGTCGGAGCGGTCGCGTACGGGGCAGCCGCGCTGAGCGCGGTGACGTTCGCGCCGCGCGAGCTGCTCGACGAAGCACGGCCGCATCCCGGGCGATCCGGGGTGTTGTCCAGCACGGCCCGCCGCTACGTCGTCGTGCTCGTCGTGTTCGGCATCGTCTCGACGGTCGCACTGACCCTCGGCGATCTGCTGTTCAAGCGGAGCATCGCGCAACACGTCGCATCCGCCGATCTCGCGACCACGTTCGGCGCGATCTACGCCGGGCTCAACGCCGTGTCGCTCGCGGTCCAGCTGGTGGTGACGCGCAAGCTGCTCGCGACCTGGGGCGTGGGAGGCGCGCTCGTCGTGCTGCCCGTGATCCTCGCGGTGACCGGATTCGGCTTCGCGCTGACCGGGGTGCTCGTGGTCGTGCTCGCCCTCAAGCTCGGCGACGGCGCGCTGCGCCACAGCCTTCATCGCGTGACGAGCGAGCTGCTGTATCTGCCGATTCCGGCCGCGATCCGCGACGGCTGGAAGCCGGCCGCCGACGCGCTCGTGTTGCGCGGCGGCGAGGCGATCGCCGCGATCGCGACGTTCACGATCGCGGAGGCGGGAGGCACCACGCGGACCCTCGCGTTCGTGGCGGCGACCGCCGCGACGCTGTGGCTGGTCGGCACGCGACTCGTTCGTCGCGCGTACGTCGGCCAGTTCCGGGACACGCTGCGCGCGGGCGAGATCGAACGCGATGTCGCGGTGCCCGAGTTCGATGCCGATACCGTCGAGCTCCTCGTCGAATCGCTGTCCAGCCCCGAGGAGCACCACGCGCTTGCCGCGCTCGAGTTGCTCGCAGGACGCGCCCGCATTCCCGCGCTGGTGCTCTACCATCGCAGCCCGGCCGTCGTGGTGCGCGCGCTCGCGATCCTCGAGCGCGACTCGCGATCCGATGTCGAGCACGCGCTCGCCTATCTGCTCGAGCACGACAACGTCGAGATCCGCGCCGCCGCGCTCGCCGCCACGGCCGGGCTGGCGGCGTATCGTGCGCAACGCGTGGCTCACCTCGGCGATGCCGACCCCCGGCTGCGCGCGGCCGCGGCGGTCGCGTCGATCGACGATCCCGAGCACGGCGACACCGCGACCGCCGTCGTCTCGCACATGGTCGAGGGCGCCACGGTGGACCGGTTGGCCCTCGCGCGCGCGATCTCGCACGTGCCGGGCGCACGCTTGACCGGAGTCCTGTACGAGCTGCTCCCGTGGCACGAGCCCGACGTGATGCGCGAGGCGGTCCACGTCATCTCGCTTGCCCCCGAGCGCGCAGATCTCGATCGCCTGCTCGGGTTGCTCGCGCAGCCGTACGCACGCGGCGACGTGCGGCGGATCTTCCTCGCAGCCGGACGTCGCGGGCTCGATCGCTTGATCGCCGCGCTCGAAGACCCGAGGACACCGCTGACCGTTCGCCAGCACGTACCGCGCACGATCAGCCGGTTCGGTTCTCGCCGCGCTGCCGCCGCGCTCGTCCGGCGCCTCGCGCACGAGCGCGATGCCACGACGCTGCACAAGATCTTGCGCGCGCTGGGACGCATGCGTGCGTCGGACCCGACGTTGCGGATCGACCACCATGCCGTGCGTGCGTTCGCGATGCGTGCGGCTCGCGAAGCCGCCCGCTACGCGACGCTCGGCGACGCGTTGCGCGAGCACTCGCGCGCCGAGACCGCAGACTCCGGCCTGATCTCCGAGCTCCTGCGCGAGGAATACGAGGACTACATGGAGCACGTGTTCCGGGCGCTCGGGATCCTGCATCCGCGCTCCGGTCTGCGCAGCGTCTACGACGCGTTGCTCGAGCACGACGAAGCCCGGCGCGGCGCCGCCCGCGAGGTCCTCGAGGCGAGCGCGCCGGCCGACCTCCGGCGGACGCTCCTGGCACTGCTCGGACCTCGCACTGCCGAGGAACGTCGCAACCGGCTCGGCAAGCTCGCCGCAGGTCCATTCGCGAGCTACGAGGAGCTCGTCGCGGCCTTGCTCTCGGATCCCAGCGAATCGGTGCGCTGCATCGCCGCGTATCACGTCGCCGAGCGCCAGCTCACCGCGCTCAGGCCGGAGCTCGTGCGTTTGCGTGCGACACCGATCCCGGTGCTCGTCACGCATGCGTTCGACCAGGCGATCGCGAGGCTCGATGTTCGACCATGAGCTCGACGCGCTCGTCCTGCGGCGAGTCGTGGCGCTCAAGCGCTTCACGCTGTTCGAGGGCGTGGACCTGGCGGAGCTCGCGACGCTCGCGCAGAACGTCACCGAGACGACGCTCGCGCCGGACCAGCGAGTTGCCGCAGATCCGAATGCGATGCACTTCATCTTCGAAGGCGCGATCGCCGTAGCGGGGACGGAATACGTCGCCGGCGAGATCGTGGGTGGGTTGGAGCTGCTCGCGCGGCGGGCGCTGACCGGCGACGTTCGCGCGACGAAGCCGACCAGGACGTTGCGCTTGAACGCGGAGGATCTGTTCGACCTCCTCGACGACAACTTCGGTCTGCTCCGCGCCGCGATCAGGAGCGTGGCGACGCTCGCGCTTGCCGTGCCTCGATCGCCGGTTCGCCGAGATTCGCTCGCGTTGCCCGGCCCGCTCGGGCTCGTCGAACGCCTGCTCTTGCTGCGCGAGCAAGCACCGCTCGCGCGCGCCCGCATTCGCGCACTGACGACGCTCGCGCGCGCCTCGCAGGAGCTGGCCTGGCCGGGAGGTGCCGTCATCGTACGGCCGTCGGACCGCGCCACGAGCTCGTATGTCATCGCCGAAGGGACCGTGCGTGAGGGCGACGGCGACGCCGCGCCCGTGCTTGGCAAGGGAGACGCGTTCGGGCTGCTCGAGACGCTCGCGGGACGCAGCCACGACGCAGCGTTCGAGGCGATCACGCCGGTTCGCGTGCTCGCCAGTCCGCAAGACGTCCTGCTCGACGTGCTCGAGGACCACGCCGACCTCGGAGTCGCGGTGCTGGGAGCGCTCGCGGGCGACGTGCTGAGCTACAGCGCGACTCGCTTCGCGCGACCGAACACGCGCGCCTTGACGAGCTCGACCACGACCAGGTAGCTGCCGACGGCCGCGACGAGAAACGCGAAGTACAGCAGTGGCAGCGGCTCGAATCCGAGCAGGTGCGCGACGCTCGTGAACGGCAGCGCGACGCCGAGCGCCGCCACGCCGAGCGTCGTCACCGCGAGCGGCACGCTCGGCCGATCTCGCCACGGCCGCGCCGCGGTGCGAATGACGAACAGCACCAGGGTCTGCGTCGCGAGCGACTCGACGAACCAGCCGGTGTGAAACTTCGTCGCCGAGAAGCCGAACCCGTAGAGCAGCACGAAGAACGTCAGGAAGTCGTAGGCCGAGCTGATCGGTCCGGCGAGCCACATGAAGCGGCGAATCGTCTGGATGTCCCAGCGCTGCGGCTTGCGCAGGTACGCGGCTTCGACGTTGTCGGTCGGGATCGTGATCTGCGCAAAGTCGTACAGGAAGTTGTTGAGCAAGATCTGGATCGGCAGCATCGGCAGGAACGGCAGCAGCAGCGCCGCGCCGGCCATGCTGAACATGTTGCCGAAGTTCGAGCTGGTGCCCATCAGCAGGTACTTGAGGACGTTTCCCGACGCGCGCCGCCCGGCGATGATCCCGCCGTGCAGCACGTCGAGTCGTCGCTCGAGCAAGACGATGTCGGCGGCTTCGCGTGCGACGTCGACCGCGCCGGCGACCGAGATCCCGACGTCGGCTGCGTGCAGCGACGGCGCGTCGTTGATGCCGTCGCCGAGGAAGCCGACGACGTGGCCGGCGGCCTTCAGGACCTTGACGATGCGGTGCTTCTGCGACGGCGAGACCCGGGCAAACACCGAGGCCTCCTCGGTGAGGGCCGCGAGTGCGATGTCGCTCAGGTGATCGAGCTCGGAGCCGAGCACGATGCGGACGTCGGTGAGGCCGACCTGATCGCAGATGCAGCGCGTGACCAGCTCGTTGTCGCCGGTCAGGATCTTCACCGCGACGCCGTCGGCGCGCAGGCTGGCGATCGACTCCGCGGCGCCGGTCAGGACGTGATCGGCGAACGTCAGGAACCCGGCGAGGACGAGGTCGCGCTCGTCGCTCGCGCGAAACCCCGACGCGTTCGGTACGGCCCGCGATGCGACCGCGAGGACGCGAAACCCGCGCTGGCTCGCGTCGCGATACACGGCCTCGCATCGGGCGCGCGCGTCGCGATCGAGTGGACGAACGGCGTTGTCGGCCACGTAGCTGGTACACGCGGCCAGCATGCTCTCGGGCGCTCCCTTCGCGACCAGCAGATACGCATCGCCGTGGCGCACCACGATCGACGTCCGCCGGCGCTCGAAGTCGAACGGGATCTCGTCGGTCTTCACGTGGCCGTCGGGACCGATCGGCGCGCCGGCGAGGATCGCGGTGTCGAGCGGGCTCGCGATCCCGGTCTGGAACCGGCTGTTGAGCCGTGCCAGCTCGAGCACGCGAGGCTCGTCCGCGCCGAACGCACCGAGCGAGGCGTCCAGCGACATCGTTCCGCTGGTGAGTGTCCCGGTCTTGTCGCTGCACAGGATGTCGATGCTGCCGAGGTTCTGGATCGCGGGCAGATGCTTCGTGATCACCTTCTCGCGTGCCATGCGAATCGCGCCCTGGGCGAGCGTGACGCTCGAGATCATCGGCAGGAACTCGGGCGTCAGCCCGACGGCAAGCGCGACCGAGAACAGCAGCGATTCCATCGCATCTCGCCCGAGTGCGATGTTCACGACGAGCACGAACAAGACCAGGAAGATCACGGTCTCGAGGATCAAGAACCCGAACCGGCGCGTACCTCGCTCGAACTCGGTCTCGTCGGGCCTGGCCGCGAGCGCGGCGACCACGTCGCCGAACGAGGTGTCCGCGCCGACCGCGAAGACCACGGCCGTCGCGGTACCGCTGACGACCGACGTTCCGAGATAGACCAGGTCGCAGACATCCGGTCCGTCGGCGACCAGCGCATGACCGGAGACCGCCTTCTCGGCCGGTAACGACTCGCCGGTGAGTGCGGCCTGTTGAACGTGCAGATCGGTCGCTTCGATCAGGCGCGCGTCGGCCGGCACCAGGTCGCCGGCACCGAGCCGTACTACGTCGCCGACGACGAGACTCGTCCGCGGCAGCTCGCGCCAGGCGCCATCCCGCAACACGGTCGCGGTCGGCGTGATCTGCGCCTGTAGCCGCTTGACCGCGTGAGCCGAGCGCGCGGTCTGCCACGTGTCGATCGCACCGCTCATGACGACGATGGCGCCGATCAGCGACGCCTCGACGACGTCGCCGAGGAACGCCGACGCGATCCCCGCGACCGCGAGCACGGCCACCAGCGGGTTCGCGAACCCGCGAAGCGCCTCGAACACCTGCGCGAGCGGGCGCGCTCGCGGCATCGCGCTCGAGGTGTGCTCGCGGCGTTCGGCTTCGTCGGTCGTGAGCCCGGCCGCCGACGTTCCGAGGCGCTCGACCAGCTCCGCGAGCGTGCCGGCGGGAAGTGCCGCTCGCCTGGACGCGTGGGGCCGAGCTCCGCGTGGCCGTGCAGCCGCGGCCGTGCCAGCCGCGAGTGTGGAGTCGACCATGGGCCTCATCACAGCAACGCGCATGCCCGCACCAACGGGTGCGAGCGAACGCGTTCGCGCAACGTGTGCGTGACCCGCAACCGCCACGCAATCGCCGCGCGAACTCCGCGCGCTCGACCGTTAGACCTCGAGGGCGAGCGAGCGGGAAGCGCGTGCGCGAGCTCGCGCCACGAGTCACGGCACGCTCGCGCGTTCGGGCAGCGGGGGCAGCATCCCGTGCGCCGCGAGCTGGGCGCGCAGCTCGGTGGGACCGAGCTGCACGAGATCCTTCGGCAGCTCGTCGCACGTCGTTCCGCGGGGGCGCACGAGGTAGCGGCGAACACGGCCGAGCATGTGGGGGCTCGCACAGACGACGATGCGTCGTGCCCGGGTGTTGGCGGCGAGCGCTTCGATCTGCTCGGTCAGCAGGCGAGCAAAACCGTCGTCGACCTGATCGTTGGCGGTGAGATGTCGCGCCGGGTTCACCAGCGCCGCGTGCTCGACGAGCTCGTCGCGCGTGCGTTCCGCCGTCGCTTCGCGTTCGTGAATGAATAGCCGAGCTCGGGTCGCGTCCGCGATCGCGATGCAGGTGCGCTGGGTCATACGAGCGCGTGTTGCACGGTCCGTTCCGACCTGGCGATCTGCCCCGGCGCGCTCGCCGCGCGCGCGTTGCGGCCATTCGCCGAGCGCGCGCAAGCGATGCGTGCGTGGATGTTCGAGCGGCGAATACCGACGGGCATGGCCGATGCAGTCGACAAGTGTTGTCGATGCCTTACGCGAACAACTCCGATCTGCCAACACCGCTGCGCAAGGTGCTGCCGCGCCACGCGCAGGACATCTACCGCGCGGCGTTCAACAATGCGTACGAGCATTACGGCGCGTCGAACGAACAGACCGCGCACCGCATCGCGTGGGCGGCCGTGAAGCGTCATTACGTTCGCCTTGCCGCGGGAGTCTGGGTACCTCGGTCGAAGCGAGCGTGAGCGTTGGCTCGGGGGCTGCAAAGGTGGCGGTCATGACGTCGACCTCGACTCCGCTCGACGAACGCAGCGTGGCTCTGGTCGAGGTGCACGATGCGAACTGCTGCCTCGGGCCCAGGCTCGTCGACCGGATCCCGCCGGCGATCGTCGGCGGCCTCGGCCTGGTGGCGATGTTCGGCGTCGCGTGCTTCGCGCTCGCCGCGCCGCTGCTCTCGTACTGGAGCCTCGGTGCCGTCATCGCGGGTCTGGTCGGCGTTGGCTCGATCCGGTCGCGATGGCGCGGGTCGCATGCCATCGATCCGAACGAGGTCGAGGATCGTGCGCTCGAGTCGGCGTATCGCAGACTGCTCGCCTCGCACGCCGAGCTCGCTACGGTCCTCGCTGCGCGTCGTGACTCGTCGGGGTTGGGCGCGCGGCTACTCGACCGCAGTCGCGACAACGTGGTCGACTGCGGCCGGATCGCGCGCATCGCGAACCCGGCGACCCGCTACCTGGCGAATCACGATCGCGCCGCGCTCGTCGCCGACGCGAATCGGCTCCGGGACTCTGCCGCGTCCTCGACCGACCTGGTCGCCGCGCAGACGCTTCGCACGGCCGCCGAGGAGTGCGAACGCCACGTGGCCATGCTCGATGACCTGGCGGTGTTTCGAGATCGCGTTCGCGCGCGCCTCGAGCTCGCGATCTCGTCGCTGCAAGCGGTGACCGCAGGCATCGTCAAGCTGCAAGCGCTCGACGACGAGGAGCTCGCGGGTGTCGCGAACACCGACACCACGGTGGCGATGGCGGACCAGCTCGATGCGCTCGCATCGGCTCGCGCCGCGTGTTCGACCTAGCAAGGGCGTCATGGACTCGCACAAGCTCATCGGCATGCTCGCGATCGAAGGCGATCGGGCCTGCGTACAGGGTGACCTCGGCGAGCTCGTACGTGCGATCTCGGAGCTCGTCGCCGAGCCGCTCCACTGCGAGCTCGTCGCGTTTGCCGATCTGTATCGGATCGATCCCGTGCGCGCGTCCGAGCAATGGCCGCTGCTCCGCGAGCGGCTGTTCCAGGTCGAGCGATGAGCTGGGAATCGACCGAGGGGCTGCCGTATCCACTCGGCGTCTCGTGGAGCGCCGACGACGATGCCTACAACTTCGCGATCTACTCCAAGCACGCGACCAGCGTCCGGCTGCTGATCTTCGGGCTCGATCTCGAGCACGCGATGCACGAGTGCTCGCTCGACCCGCTCGTCAACAAGTCCGGGCGCATCTGGCACTGCCGCATTCCCGCATCGGTCGTGCGAGCCGCGCGCTACTACGGCTACGTCGTCGACGGCCCCGAGCCGGTCGGGCCATTCGAGGCCCACGCGTTCCACCCCGAGAAGCTGCTGCTCGATCCCTACGCCCGCAGCATCTATTTCCCACCGAGCTTCGACCGCGGGGCGGCGCTCGACGGGATCCCGAACATGGGTCGCGCTCCGGTCGGCGTGCTGGAGATCCCGCGCCCGTACGACCGGTGCGACGTGCGGACCCCGCGCCACGAGGCCGACGCGATCGTCTACGAGCTCCACGTCCGCGGGTTCACGCGCGACCCGACCTCGGGCGTTCCCGAACAGGCGCGCGGGAAATTCGCGGGGGTGATCGAGAAGATCCCGTATCTGCGCGAGCTCGGCGTCACCGTCGTGGAGCTGATGCCCGTGTTCCAGTTCGATCCGCAGTCCGGCAACTATTGGGGCTACATGCCGATGAGCTTGTTCGCACCCCACGCGGGCTATGCAGCAGGCGACCCGGTGCGCGAGCTGCGCGAGATGATCGATGCGCTCCATGCCGCGGGGATCGAGGTCATCGTCGACGCGGTCTACAACCACACCGCGGAGGGTGGCGTCGACGGGCCGATCTACAGCTTCAAGGGGCTCGACAACAGCACGTACTACCTCACGCGCGGCGAATCGCCGGGCGACTACGCCGACTACTCCGGTTGCGGCAACAGCCTGAACGCGAACAACCGCCACGTTCGCGCGATGATCGTCGACAGCATGCGCTACTGGGTGCGCGAGATGGGCATCGACGGCTTCCGTTTCGATCTCGCGTCGATCTTCACGCGCAGCAGCGACGGCGGCTTGAGCTTCGACGATCCGCCGATCTTCGGCGATATCTCGTCGGATCCGGGGTTCGATCGCGTGCGCATGATCGCCGAGCCGTGGGACGCGGCGGGGGCCTACGAGCTCGGGCGCGCATTCCCGGGAACGACGTGGCTCCAGTGGAACAGCCGGTTTCGCGACGACCTGCGCCGGTTCGTGCGCGGCGACGACGGGATGGTCGGCGCGCTCATGCAGCGTCTGTACGGCAGCGATGACCTGTTCCCCGATGACGTGATCGACGCGTATCACGCGTACCAGAGCGTCAACTACGTCGCCTGCCACGACGGTTTCACGCTCTACGACGTGCTCGCCTACCGGTACAAACGAAACGACGCGAACGGGCAGGGCGGAGCGGATGGCCCGGTCGAGAGCTTCAGCACGAATTGCGGATGGGAAGGCGACGACAACGTCCCCGATGACGTCCTCGCCCTGCGCGAACGGCAGGCCAGGAACCTGATCGCGCTGCTCCTGCTCTCGAACGGCACGCCGATGCTGCGCGCCGGCGACGAATTCTTGAGCTCGCAACGCGGTAACAACAACCCGTACAACCAGGACAACGCGACCAGCTGGCTCGATTGGTCCGGGCTCGAGCGCCATCGCTCGTTCTTCCGCTTCGTGAAGCAGATGATCGCGTTCCGCAAGCGCCATCGATCGCTGGCGCGCAGCAGGTTCTGGCGCGGCG
>DATJXL010000069.1:0-13975 GCA_035500135.1 Kofleriaceae bacterium | reverse complement strand
AACGCCACTTGTCGCGGACCTGCCGCTCGGCGTCGACTGTCGTCCGCACTCCGGACGTAGATCATGCAGGTGCGCCTCGTGTCGATCCCTCGCGATCCATTTCGGAGCGCGACTCGATCGACTCGTTCATTCGAGGCCCCTTAGTCGCAGCCGATGGCTGGATTTCGCACCTGGGTCATTCTCGCCGTGCTCGTCGCGGCGCCCCGAGGCGCTCGCGCCGATGACGCGCTGATCTGGCGCGGCGATCGCTCGACGTGCCTCGCGAGTCGCGCCGATCTCGACGCGCTCGGGCTGCCGCCGACCTGGTACGACCTCGGCGCGTTCCGCGATCCCGAGCACGCGGGCTGGGCGGCGCTCGATGCTGGTTGTGGCCGCACGCGGCTCGCGATCGAGATCGCGCGGGCACCGCTCACCGGGCAGGGCGGCGTCGCGAGCGTGTTACTGCCGCTGCGCATCCGGATCGGCGACGACTGGACCGCGTACGCGACGCCGGTCGCGACGATCTCGGGTGCGACCGAGCTCGGCAACACGCCGCTCGCGCTGTCGCGTCGCGTGCGCGCGCTGTCGCCGTGGCAATGGTTGACCACGATCGATGCCGCGGTCCTCGCGCCGACCGCGAGCTCGGCCACCGATCGCGCGAGCGGGCTCGGCGCCGGCGCCGGCGTGCTACGCGCGATCTCCACATTCGATCTCCGCGCGACCACCGCGTTCGATGCGTCGCGCGCGCTCCAGTCCGGGCACATCGAGACCGGCGGCACGCTCGTCGTCGGCGCCGACGTGTACCCGCGCGACCTCGCGAGCGTCGTCGCCGATGTCGGCCAGCGCGTCGACCGCGCCGGCTATCACGCGTGGGCCGCACTCGGCGTGCGCGTGCTCGTCGCGCGCGCGGGCCCGCTCGGCGGGCTCGGCTTCGAGCTCGCCGCGGCGCGCGATCGAACGGCATCGAGCGGTTGGTTCAGCGCCTACGTGCTGCGCTAGCTCGCGCGGTAGGCGAAACGCCAACCGCGTTGACGCGCGAATCGTTCAAGTCGCTGGATCCACGCGCACGCGTGATGGCGCTCGGCTTGCTGAGCGCGAACGCATGACGGATCGAGCCGCGACGCCGCACTCACCAGGCATCATGAAGATCGTCTACGCGCCGTGTGCACTCGTGCTGCTGGCAGCGTGCCCGCATCGCAGCCTGGCCGAGCTGCCGCCCACGACCGCCGGCACCCAGACCAAGAACATCCCGGTCTCGGCCGACATCGACATCTTGTTCGTGATCGACAACTCGCTGTCGACCGCGGACAAGCAGGCGCTGTTCGCGCAGAACTTCCCCGCGTTCGTCGACGTGCTCGACACGCAGTTCGGGATGGGACGGCCGAACCTGCACATCGCGGTGGTGTCGACGACGGTCGGCACCGAGAGCAGCGCGATGCTCGCCGGCTGCCCGTCGGCTCCGACCGACGACGGCGCGTTTCAGGCGGCGATGGTCGGCTCCGATGCCGCGTGCTCGCAGTGCGCGGTCGACGGCAGCGATCGGTTCCTCAGCGACGTCGCGACCGCGACCGGCCGCACGACGAACTACTCGTGCCCGGGAACGAATCCGCTCGCGGTCGCGCTGCCGTGCATGGCCGAGCTCGGCACGGCCGGCTGTGGCTTCGAGGCGCCGCTCGAAGCGATGAAGCGCGCGCTCGACGGCTCGCAGCCGGGCAACACGGGTTTCGTTCGCGACGGCGCGTACCTCGCGGTCGTGATCCTCACCGACGAAGATGACTGCTCGATCAACTACGACAAGGGCGGCGCCGCGATCTTCAGCTTGAACCCGGCGGACGTCGGCGGCACGAGCGACTTCCGCTGCCAGCCGATGTACGCGTACCGCTGCGATCGTGCGATCTCGGCCGTGGGCGACGGCAACGTTCACGACTACACGGGATGCGTCCCGCTGTCCGGATCGGCCTCGCCGTATCTTCAGGACACGTCGTACTACTACAACGCGCTCACGACGATCAAAGATCCGTCGCAGCTCGTCGTCGCGGTGATCGGCGGCACCGATGCGAACGGCAACATGCCCGATCCGACCGGGTTTTCGATCGCGACCGGCCCGGTCCAGGTGCCGGGGCAGACGCAGGTGCAGGATCCCGCGCTCGAGCCATCGTGCATGGCGACGGTCAACGGCCATCCGGCGATCGCGCGGCCCGGCCTGCGCCTCGCCGACTTCGTGTCGCAGTTCGGAGAGCGCGGCAAGTACTACTCGGTCTGCCAGAGCGACTACACGCCAGCGCTGCGCGACATCGGCGAGCGCCTGTTCGCCGCGATCAGCCCGTGCCTGGAAGGTCCGATCGACACCACCGACGCCGATCCGAACAATCCCGGCCTCCAGCCGCAGTGCACGGTCTCGTACCTGTTCGACTTCGGCACTCCGCAACAACACGAGCAAGAGCTCGCGCCATGCATCATGACCGACCCGACGACGCCGTCGTCGCAACCGAGCCCGTGCTGGTACGTCGTCACCGACCCGACCACGTGCGCCGATCCATCCACGCTGCCGACCCATCTCGAGCTGAAGGTCGCGAACGGGCCGACGCCGCCGGCGGGCACCATGACGTCGGTCAGCTGCGCGGTCGCGTCGCCGTGACGGGCGCGGGCTCAGTCGCCGGGGTCGCCGGCTACAGCGCGCGCAGCGCGACCGGGTACTCGACCTGGCTCGCGGTCTCGGTCGCCGGGAACGTCCAGTGCCCGACCGCGCTGATCATGCACTCGCGAGCGCCATCGGGCACGTCGCCGCCGAGCGTGACGTCGACGACGCCGCCGGCCGGCGCGACCGACATGCGCAGCACCGCGGTGCAGCTCATGCGCTGCTTCGCGGGCAGCTTGTTCCAGCAGTGGCTGAGGTCTTCGAGCCGGTCGTTGACGACCTTGGCGACCTGCGCGTCGGCCAGCGTGCGCGACTTGACCTGCACCGGCGCGGCGTCCTCGGCGAGCTTCGGCGGGGCCACGTGGTGGCGTGGCCCGAGCTCCAGCGAGTCGCCGAAGTCGAGCTTCTTCAGCGTGGCGCTGGGGTCGCCCGTGTCGGAAGCCTTGATCGGGGGGTGCGGTTTGGGTGCGCCGGCGAGCGCCGGTGCGGCGGCGAGAACGACGAGGAGGCTGAGCGTCTTCATGCCCAGCGCCTAGAGCAGCCGGCGTGCCAGCGCAGTTTCGGCTCGCTGCGCGGACATCCGTGGGCGCTGGGGTCAGGCGTCCCTCGGGACGATCGTTCCGAGGAGTGGCTTCACGAGCTTCCACCCGATCTGTTCGTCGGCGACGTGGATCGCGCCGCGTCGTTTCTCGTGGTCTGCCTGGGCGGCGCGCTCGGTAGCGGCACGTGCTACCTGGTGGCGCCGTACGCGGCGTCCCGAGGATGGACCGCGTTCCACGGCCGACGCTGTTCGTCAACGTCGTCGGTTGCTTCTTCATCACGTTCGTGATCGCGATCGCCGCTGCATTCACGATGCGCGAGAACCTGCGCTTGTTCCTGACCACGGGTATCATGGGCGGGTTAACGACGTACTCGACGTTCGACCTCGAGGCGACCAACTTCCTGCGCGCCGGCGAGGCGTCGAGCGGGTTCCTGTACATCGCGCTCACGCTGGTCCCGTGCTGCTGCGCCGGGCTACTCGGGCTGGCGGTCGCGCGCCTCGTGGCTTGACCCGCGGCGCACGGGTCACGATACTTTTGGCCCGGGCGTGAAGATTCGCTACGCCGCCAAGACCGATGTGGGGATGAAGAGGACCCACAACGAGGACTACTTCTCGCTCATCGAAGACGAGCAGGTATTCCTCGTGTGTGATGGTATGGGCGGTCACGCCTCGGGTGAGGTCGCGTCGAAGATGGCGGCCGAGACCGTCGGCGAGTTCTTCCAGCGCACGCGCGCCGACGAGGACGCGACCTGGCCGTACAAGCTCGACCGCTCGCTCAGCTACATCGAGAACCGGCTATGCGTCGCGATCAAGCTCGCGAACCTGCGCATCTCGGAGGCCAGTAACCGCGACCTCCGCTACAAGGGCATGGGCACGACCGTCGTGTCGGCGCTGGTGTCCGGAGACAAGATCTACATCGCGCACGTCGGCGATTCCCGGGCGTACCGCGTGCGCGAGGGCAAGATCCAGCAGCTCACGCGCGACCACTCGCTGCTCGAGGACTACAAGGAAGCCAAGCCCGACATGACGCCCGAGGAGGAGCGCGCGTTCCCGCACAAGAACGTGATCACGCGCGCGCTCGGCATGCGCGACTCGGTCGAGGTCGCGATCAAGACCCACCCGATCGCGAGCGGTGACGTCTACGTGCTGTGCACCGACGGCCTGTCGGGCATGGTCCCCGACGACAGCATCGCGGAGATCGTGACCCAGTCCAAGAGCCTGGAGCGCGCGGTCGCCGAGCTCGTCGACGCCGCGAACCGCAACGGCGGCACCGACAACGTGACGACGCTGCTGCTGCAGTGCCTCGCTGGCTAGTGCGCGGCGCTCGCGGTGAAGCTCTGCGCCGCCTTCGCGAGCAGCGAGCCGAGGTAGGCCTGCTCTCCGACGACGACGGCGTGGCCGCGGAACCGGCGCGGCAGGTGCGACTGGTCGGGTAGGGCGGGCAGAAGGCCGGGCGTCGCGATCACGACGCCGCCGGCTTGCGCGAGCGCGGCGGTCGGTGCGTCGAGCGCGGCACCCGGCGCGTAGAACAGGTAGATGTCCCACGCGATCCAGTCGTAGCCGGGCGCGAGCAGGTTGCCGAGCGCCTGGCCGAACAGCTGGGCGCCGTCCCAGAACTGGGGAAGCCCGGTGAACCGTGCGCGTTCCTTGTCGGCGGCGGGGCGCTCGTCGGCGTCGAGCATCGGGATCCACACGACGATCGCGCGCAGCTGCTTGCCGGCCGGGCCGTCGACGATGGTCTGGCGGACCGCACGGGCCCCGCGCAGGCACTCGCGTCACGTCGGCGACAGCAGCGCGATGAACCGCGCCTCGCCGGGGTGCGCGCCGAGCTCGTGCGCGAGCGGCGCGAGCGAGGCCGAGAGATCGACGAGCGGTGGCGGCGAATCGGCGCGCGCCGGCGAGCCGGCCGCGAGCGCGAACGCGAACGTCACGACGCGATGCACGCCGTCACGGTAGCACGGCCCCGACCGGTCCCAGCTCGTCGGCGGCATCCACGATCACGGCGCGCGCGGCAGCGTGACCGGGAAGAACAGCGGCGCGTCGTCGTACTTGCCCTTGCCGTAGCTGCCGATCCATTCCTGGGTCGCCGGATCGCGCAGGAACGCGGCGAGATCGCGCGCGGCGGCGTGGCGCGGATCGGTCGCGGCGCCCGGCGCGACCGCGACCAGGTACGGCCGGCGCAGCCGCGGGTCGCCGCGGACCATCAGCTCGATGCCGGCGCGCGCGAGCTTGCCGTCGACGAACGGGATGCGCCCGACCAGCGTGTACGCGTGCTCGGCCGCGGCGCGCTCGAGGACCTCGTGCTGGTTCTCGCCCGAGAACAGGATCAGCTGGTCGGGCGCGATCGCGACGTGGCCGGCCTCGACGAGGTCGTGCAGTACCTCGTCGGCGCCCATGCTCGCATGCACGACGATGCGCGCCTTCGCGTTCGCGAGCTTGCCGAGCGCGGCGATCGCGTCGCTGGCGACGCCCGCGCCGCCGCGCACGCCGGCCGGATCGTCGGCGGGACCGACCAGCACGAGGTCGTTGCGCACCCACGGCTCGGGCTCGACCGCGATGCCGTCGGCGACCAGGTTCACGAACGCGTCGCTGGCGTGGAACGTGACGAGGTCGATGCCGCCCTTGCGAAACGCGTCGACGACGACCGGCTTGGGACCGCTCGCCGCGAGCTCGACCTTGTTGCCGGTCAGCCGCTCGTAGCGGGCCGCGAGCTCCTGCCAGAACCCGGTCTCGAGCATGCCGCCGATCACCGCACACCGGATCGTCTGCGGCGGCGGGCGCGCCGGGGAATCGCCGGCGCCGCGGCACGCGCACGTGCTCGCGGCTGCTGCGATCAGGGCGGCGACGGATATGGACGATCGACGAATGACAGCCCGTCCGCGTTGAGGTGGCCGAACGTCGAGTGGTTGTAGCGCGTGTAGTCGGCGAAGTCGCGGATCACCTGCGCCGGGTCGCCGAGCGGATTGACCGGAATCGCGAGCGTGTCGCACGCCATCGCGCCGCAAGCCGCTGACCATCGCGCTCCGCACAGCTTGGTGGTCCAAGCGCTCTGATCTAGGATGCGCCGCGATGACCACGACTCACACGCAGATCGAGATCAAGACCGAGGACGGGATGTGTCCCGCGCACGTGATGCATCCGGAAGGCGCGGGGCCGTGGCCCGGCGTGCTGTTCTTCATGGATGGCATCGGCATGCGCCCCGCGCTCGTCAAGATGGCCGAACGGCTCGCGGCCGCCGGCTACTACGTGCTGATGCCGGACCTGTTCTACCGCGGAGGCGCGTACACCGCGCCCGACCCGAAGAAGCTGTTCGCCGATCCGGAGATGCAGAAGGCGTGGTGGCCGAAGATCGGCATGCACGCCTCGATCGACAAGATCATGCGCGACCTGCCCGCGTTCTTCGCGCACTTCGACGCGCAGAAGAGCGTGCGCAATTCCAAGAAGCTTGGCGCCACCGGCTACTGCATGGGCGGCCGGCTCGCGCTCGCTGCCGCCGGGCACTTCCCGGAGCGGTTCGCGGCGACGGCGGCGTATCACCCCGGCAACCTCGCGAACGATGCGCCCGACAGCCCGCACTTGCTCGCGTCGAAGATCAAGGCGCGCGTGTACGTCGGCGGCGCGATGGAAGACCAGAGCTTCTCGGACGAGCAGAAGCAGCGGCTCGAGCAGGCGCTCACCGCCGCGCACGTCGATCACGTGATCGAGACCTACCAGTGCCGCCACGGCTGGGTGCCGTCGGACACGCCGGTCCACGACCACGCCGGCGCGGAGAAGCACTGGAGCACGCTGACCGGCCTGTTCCAGCAGACGCTGCGCTGACGCGCGCTACTGGAACCAGCCGAGGAAGATGTCGTACTCGGGACCGCCGGTCGTGTAGAGCGTGCCGCCGGTGTGGCTGATCTGGCCGCTCGGCGCGAGCCAGAGCCGGCTCTGCAGCGGATCGTTGCAGTTGACCTCGGAGACAGCGACCTGAAAGTTCGCGTTGTCGTCGACGGGCATCGTCTCGAAGTGCATGGTGCTGGTGCCTCCGCCCCCGTGACACGACGACCGCGCGCAGTCCATCGACGGATCGGCCTGATGCAGATAGTCCGGCCAGATCTCGGCCTGGAAGTACGGCAGCCCGCCCTTGGGATAGCAGGTGTCGATATCGCTCGGCGTGGTGCCGGTGTCGACGGTGGGGCAGCCTGCCAGCGCGAACATCATCATGCTCGCCGCGACCACCCTCATGCGATCGAGCTTAGATCAATGCGCCTGATCGAGCCAAGGCTTGATCTTGGGCTCGAGGTCGGCGTGCGCCTTGTCATGATCGGCGAGCGCCTGACCGACGGTGTCCATCGTGATCGGCGGGATCGAGTTGCGCATGCGCACCGCCATGCTCGCGAACAGGTCGGCGCGGGCCTTGGTGGCCATCGTCGAGTAGGTGCCGTCGCCACCCTTGATGACCTCGTTGAGGGCATCGATGCTCGGCTGGGTGGCCGCGGTCAGCGCCTGGATCGACGCGTCGTCGGGCGCGAGCTTGAGCGCGGCCATGCGCAGCTCGGCGCCGCACGTGGCCAGCGCGACCTTCGCGGCGAGGCCGGGGCCCGGGATCTTCGCGTCGGGCGGGACGGTCGCGACGTCCTTGCACTGGTCGGGCACCGCGGGCTGCGCGAGCGCGACCGTCGAGCCTGCCAGCACCGTGCACACCGAAACGAGTCGAATCAACGTACGCATGCTTCCTCCTGGAACCTTCCGGAACTATCGTCCAATCCCGCCTCGGTTGCCAGCGGCAGCGCCGGTAACCACCAGCGGGAGGCGTCGTATCGGAGGCACGGCATGAGCGACCTGTCGAACGAGATCACCCCGCGCGAGGTCTACCTCAACCGGCGCACGTTCATCCGCGGCGGCCTGCTCGCGGCGACCGCGGCCGGCACGGGCCTTCTGTACCGCAAGCTCAACGGCGTCGATCTGACCGTGAAGTCGGGCAAGAAGATCGAAGGCATCGCGGCCGCGCCGCCCGGGCCGTTCAAGGTCGAAGGCGAGGAGCTGACGCCGAAGGCGTCGATCGTCCACTACAACAACTTCTACGAGTTCACGACGAACAAGGACGCGGTCGCCGCCGCCGCCGAGGGCTTCAAGACGGACGGCTGGAAGATCGAGGTCGGCGGGCTGTGCGGCAAGCCGCGCGTGTTCGACCTCGACGACTTCCGGCGCATCGCGCCGCCCGAGGAGCGCGTGTACCGCCATCGCTGCGTCGAGGCGTGGTCGATGGTCATCCCGTGGGTCGGCTTTCCGGTCGCGCGGCTGCTCGCGCAGGTCGAGCCGCTGTCGACCGCGAAGTACGTCGCGTTCGAGACGCTGCTCGATCCCGAGCGGTTTCCCGGCCAGCGCGAGCACAACGGGCTGCCGTGGCCGTACGTCGAGGGCCTGCGCCTCGACGAGGCGATGCATCCGCTCGCGATCTTCGCGACCGGGCTCTACGGCGAGGAGCTGCCGCCGCAGGACGGCGCGCCGGTCAAGCTGGTCGTGCCGTGGAAGTACGGCTTCAAGGGCATCAAGTCGATCGTGAAGATCACGCTCGTCGATCGCGAGCCGCCGACGACGTGGAGCAAGGCCAACCCCGACGAGTACGGCTTCTACGCGAACGTCAATCCCAACCACGATCATCCGCGCTGGAGTCAGAAGACCGAGTCGCGGATCGGCGTGGGCCGGATCAAGACGCAGATGTTCAACGGCTACGCCGATCAGGTCGCGAGCCTGTACGCGGGGATGGATCTCGATGCCCACTTCTAAGCAGGCGCCGGTCGTCGACGGCCGGTTCGCGAAGTGGCTCGTGATCGTCAACGGCCTGGTGCCGATGGCGATCCTCGGCTGGGACGCGGCTCATCACCAGCTCGGCGTCGACGAGACGAACTTCGCGATCCTCACGACCGGCCTCATCGGCCTGAGCCTGCTCGTCGCCTCGCTCGCGATCACGCCGCTGCGCGTGCTCACCGGCTGGGCGCCGCTGATCTCGGTGCGGCGCAACCTCGGCGTGCTCGGCTTCACGTACATCGCCGTGCACTTCGCGATCTTCTTCTGGTTCGATCGCGACCACGACGTCGGCAGCACGATCCACGAGATCGTCGCGCGCGACTACCTCTGGTACGGCTTCGGCGCGCTCGTCCTGATGATCCCGCTCGCGATCACGTCGTTCGACCGCATGGTGAGCCGGCTCGGCGCGAAGCGCTGGAAGCAGCTGCACCGGCTGACGTACGTCATCGTGCCCGCCGGCGTGTATCACTTCTATCTCGAGCGCAAGTCCGACAAGGTGGCGCCGTTCGCGTTCGGGGGCGTGCTCGCGGCGTTGCTCGTGTACCGGATCGTCGCTCACTACGCGAATCTGCACCGCGAGGTGCGCGACGCGCGCGGCAAGCTCGAGGCGGCGCGCGCCGCGGGGCCGAAGCTGAAGAAGTTCTGGTCGGGCGAGCTCGAGATCGCGCGGATCTTCGACGAGACGCCCGACGTCAAGACGTTCCGGTTCGTCGCGCCGGGCGGCGGCCCGCTGCCGTTCGCGCATGTCGCCGGCCAGTACCTGAATCTGAAATTGACGATCGACGGCCGCCGCGTGAACCGCTCGTACACGATCGCGTCGTCGCCGACGCGCTGCGCGTACTGCGAGATCTCGGTCAAGCGCGCGGCGAACGGGTACGGCTCGAAGCACCTGCACGACACGTGGCGCGAGGGCGCGCGGGTCCACGTCTCGGCGCCGGCCGGCAAGTTCTTCTTCGCCGGCCACGAGGGCGACCGCGTCGTGCTGGTCGCGGGCGGCATCGGCATCACGCCGATGATGTCGGTGATCCGCAGCCTCACCGATCGCGGCTGGAAGGGTGAGATGTACTTGCTGTACTCGGTGAAAAAAGCCGAGGACGTCGCGTTTCGCGAGGAGCTGGCGTACCTGCAGGCGCGGTTTGCCAACCTGCACGTGAAGATCCACGTCACGAGCGAGTCCGGCCACCTCACGCGCGAGATGATCGAGAGCTTCGTGCCGGGCCTCGTGCGCGGCCCGATCATGCTGTGCGGGCCCGATCCGATGATGACCGCGATGCGCGCGCTGTTCGTCGCGATCGGCGTGCCCGATGCCGAGATCCACCAGGAGGCGTTCATCTCGCCGCCGCCGATCGAGCCCGGCGCCGCGCCGGTCGAGGAGCCGCTCGAGCCCGGCGAGTCGTGCACGGTGCAGTTCGCGCGCGCCGGCAAGACCGCGGAGGCGACGCCCGAGGTCACGCTGCTCGAGCTCGCCGAGGATGCCGGCGTCGCGATCCCGTTCGAGTGCCGGTCGGGCATCTGCGGCCAGTGCAAGACGCGCGTGATCACCGGCAACGTGACGATGGAGGTCCAGGACGCGCTCACCGCGAAGGATCGCGAGCGCGGCCTCGTGCTCGCCTGTCAGGCCCGCGCCGTGCGCGATCTCGTCGTGGACGCGTGAGGGCCCTCGGGGCGAGTTGACACGACCGCGCCTCCCTTCGTAGCGTGGGGCACCATGGCACGGAGCGCGGCGTTTGCGGCATTGAAGCAGTTGGCCCGAGACATCCTGGTGGCGAAGCGCCGCGGGATCGACGTCAAGGCGTTGCACGCCGAGCGCGCCGAGCGCGCCGCGCGCGGCGGGCTGACGCGGCGAAGCTTTCTCGCGGCGGCCGGTGCGGCCGGCGGCGTGCTCGCGCTGCCCAAGCTGGCGCGCGCGGGTGGCAAGGTCGACACCAATCCGACCATCGCGATCGTCGGCGCCGGCATCTCCGGCCTCGCGGCCGCGCTGACGCTCACCGACGCCGGGCTGACGAACGTGACCGTGTACGAGTCGAAGAATCGGCTCGGCGGCCGCATGTTCTCGAACACGCCGATGATCGGCAGCTCGTCGTACTGGACCGACAACCAGGTGACCGAGTGGTGCGGCGAGCTGGTCGACTCCGACCACACGACGATCATGCAGCTATGCGCGCGTTACAACATCCCGCTCGACGACATGGCCGCCGCCGAGCCGGCCAACTCGAACCCGGTCTACTACTTCGGCGGCAAGTACTACACGATCGATCAGGTCCTCGCCGACTTCACGCCGGTGATCGATCAGGTCGTCGCCGATTCGTGCGCCGCGATCCCGGCGAACAAGAACGACGGCACGCCGAACGACGACGGCACCGTGCTCTACAACGCGATCACGCCGGCCGGCATCGCGCTCGACAACATGTCGGTGCACGAGTACATCGAGACCTACGTCCCGGGCGGCCACAGCTCGAACATGGGCCAGCTGCTCGATGCCGCATACGCGTCGGAGTACGGCGCCGACACCACCGATCAGAGCGCGCTCAACCTCGTGCTGTTGCTGTCGGGCCTGCCCGACGGCGTCGACTACGACATCTTCGGCGGCTCCGACGAGCGCTATCACATCCGCGGCGGCAACCAGCTCCTGCCGCTCGCGATCGCGAACGATCTGACGACGAACTACGGCGACGGCATCATCCAGCTGAACAGCAAGCTGACGCAGATCGCGCTCGATCCGAGCGGTCAGATCGCGATGTCGTTCGACGTCACGCAGTCGGGCGTCGTCACGCCGACCGAGGTGCTCGCCGATGCGGTGATCCTGGCGCTGCCGTTCGCGGTGATGGCCGACGCGGTCGACTTCACCGGGGCGGGCTTCGATCAGCTCAAGATCCGCGCGATCACCGAGCTCGGCCGCGGCCTGTGCTCGAAGCTGCAGCTGCAGTTCACGAGCCGGCTGTGGAACACGAGCGGCGCGTGGGGCGTCGACAACGGCGAGGAGACGTTCTCCGACAACGGCAACCAGTGCTCGTGGCACGTCACGCGCGCGCAGCCGGGGACGAGCGGCATCCTGAACGGCTACACCGGCGGCACGCCGACGCTGCTCCGCGCCGAGACGGCTGATGTATCGTTCGGCGTCGTGAACGTCGGCGACCAGGGCACGAACATCGCGACCGTCGCGACGCAGTTCCTCGGCCAGCTCGAGCAGATCTTCCCGACGATCACGCCGCTCTACAACGGCAAGGCCACGCTGTCGCTGCCGCACAACGACACCGACTTCCGCCTCGCGTACTCGTACTGGCGCGTCGGCCAGTACCAGGCGTTCGCCGGCTACGAGCGCGCGCCGCAGGGCAACATCTTCTTCGCGGGCGAGCACACGTCGGTCGACTCGCAGGGCTACATGGAAGGCGGCGCCGAAGAAGGCATCCGCGCGGCGAGCGAGGTGATGGCGGCGGTCGCCGCCGGCGACTTCGTGACTCCGGCCAAGCCGTCGAGCGGCGGCGGCCTGTGCGATGCCGGCGGCGCGACCAGCGCGGGCGCGATCGTGCCGGCGGCGGCGATCGTCGTCGGGCTCGCGGTGCAGCGCCGCGGGTCGACGGACGATTGATGGACGGCGGCGCGCGCTACGATGGTTATCGGCGCGCGCTCGCAGGCGAGCGGCTGCCCGCCGCGTTCGTCGATCTCGATGCGGTCGACACAAACGTCGCGCAGCTCGTCGCGCCGATCCGCGCCGCCGGCAAGGCGCTCCGGGTCGCGACCAAGGCGCTGCGCTGCCCCGAGCTCGTCGCGTACGTGCTCGAGCGCGCCGGCGCGTCGGCGCTGCTCGCGTACAGCGCGGCCGAGGTCGCGCTGCTCGCCGCGGCCGGCCATCGCGACATCTGGCTCGCGTATCCGACGTTGCAGGCGCGCGAGCTCGATGCGCTCGCCGCCGCGAATCGGACCGCGACCGCCGCGATCGCGATCGACAGCGCCGAGCACGTCGTCGCGGTGGCGGCGGCCGCGGCGCGCGCGGGCGTCGTCGTGCCGGTCGCGATCGATGTCGACATGTCGTACCGCCCGCTCGGCCGCGGCCCGCACCTCGGCGTGCGGCGCAGTCCGTTGCGCACGCCCGAGGACGTCGTCGCGCTCGCCGAACAGATCCGCGCGCGCGGCGAGCTGCGGTTCGCCGGCCTGCTCGCGTACGAGGCCCAGATCGCGGGCCTCACCGATCGCGCGCCCGGTGCACGCGCGCGCAACGCGGCGATCCGCGCGATCAAGGCGCGCTCGGCGCCGCACGTGCGGCAGCTGCGGCGCGCGTGCGTCGAGGCGCTCGCGGCGCGCGGCGTCTCGCCCGCGATCGTCAACGGCGGCGGCACCGGCTCGATCGCGTTCAGTGCCGGCGACGACGCGCTGACCGAGGTCACGGCCGGCTCCGGCTTCGTCGCCGCGGGCCTGTTCGACGACTACGCCGGCTTCACGCTGATGCCGGCGGCGGGGTTCGCGCTCGAGGTCACGCGCGCGCCGGCGCCCGGCATCTACACGTGCGCGGGCGGCGGCTACATCGCGTCGGGCACGCCGGCGGCGGACCGGCTGCCGCGGCCGTGGCTGCCCGCCGGCGTCGAGCTACTCGCGCATGAAGGGGCAGGCGAGGTGCAGACGCCGATCCGCGCGAAGACCGCGCTCGCGCTCGGCGATCCCGTGCTGTTCCGCCACGCGAAGGCCGGCGAGCTCGCCGAGCACTTCAACGAGTACGTGCTCGTGCGCGGCGATCGCGTCGTCGGGCGCGCCGCCACGTATCGTGGGCTCGGTCACGCGTTCCTGGGCTAAGGTTGCCGTTACCGAATCCTACTCTTGCTCGTACTCGCGAGCGTCCTCGTTTAGCGTGAAGCGATGGTCCGGTGGGCTCTGGTTTTCGCGATCGCGGCGTGCGGCGGCAGCTCGGCCGGTACCGGCCCGCACGTGCTGCTCGACTTCTCGCGCGCGCACGGCCTGTTCGACGCGCCGTACCCGGGCGACGACCTGTTCGACGGCACGACCACCGACGTGACGTCGTTTCCGAACCC
>DATJXL010000068.1:0-56804 GCA_035500135.1 Kofleriaceae bacterium | reverse complement strand
GTCGAGGCGCACGGCACCGGCACGATCGTCGGCGATCGCACCGAGCTCGCGACGCTCGTCGACGTCTACACGAAGGCCGGCGCGCAACGCGGCACGTGCGTGCTCGGCTCGGTGAAATCGCAGATCGGGCACACCAAGTGCGCCGCGGGCATGGCCGGCTTGATCAAGGCCGCGCTCGCGATCCACCACGGCGTGCTGCCGCCGACGTCGAACATCAAGACGCCGAACCCGGCGTGGGATGCCAAGAGCCCGTTCGTGTTTCTCGATCAGGCGCGGCCGTGGCCGGCCGAGCGCCGCGTCGCGGCGGTGAGCGCGTTCGGTTTCGGCGGCACGAACTTCCACGCGATCATCGCGTCGCATCGCGGTGCCGAGGCGACGCCCGCGTGGCCCGCCGAGCTCGTGCTGATCCGCGGCGGCGACGTGCTCGATCGATTGATCCGGCTCGCCGACGGCGACGTGCGGCTGCGCGATGTCGCGCGCACGGCGTCGGTGCACGGCACCGGCCCGGTGCAGATCGCGATCGTCGCCGAGTCGATCGAGGATCTGCGCGGCAAGCTCGCCGCGGCGAAGGCCGGGCGGGCCGAGAAGGGCGTGTGGCGCGCCGGAGAGGTCAGCGGCAAGGTCGCGTTCGTGTGCCCGGGCCAGGGCAGCCAGAAGGTGGGCATGCTCGCCGAGCTGTTCACTGCGTTCCCGCGGCTGCATCGCTTCCTCGGACTCGCGCGCAAGTGGACGCCGCTGGTGTTTCCGCCGCAGGCGTTCACGAAGGAAGACCGCGCGCGGCAGGCCGAGGCGCTCACCGACACGCGCGTCGCGCAGCCCGCGCTCGGCATGGCCGATCTCGCGGTCGCCGAGCTCTTGCAGGTGCTCGGCGTCTCGCCCGACATGCTCGCCGGTCACAGCTACGGCGAGCTCGCGGCGCTCAGCATCGCCGGCGCGATCGGCGAAGACGACTTGCTCGCGCTCTCCCGTGCGCGCGGCGAGTACATCCTCGAAGCGGCCGGCGACGATCCCGGCACGATGGCCGCGGTCGCCGCCGATGCCGACGCGGTCGCGCCGATCATCGCGGGCTGCGAAGGCGTGGTCATCGCGAACCACAACTCGAAGAAGCAGTGCGTGCTGTCGGGCCCGACGCGCGCGATCGAGATGGCGCTCGTGCTCGTCAAGGGCGCGGGGCTCGCCGCGAAGACCATCCCGGTCGCGTGCGCGTTCCACAGCCCGGTGGTCGCGGGCGCGAAGCACGCGCTCGCCAAGCGGCTCGCCGCGATCGACGTGCGCGCGCCGCGCGTACCGGTCTACTCGAACGTCACGGCCGCGCCCTACGGCGCCGATCAAGTGCGCGAGCTGCTCGCCGAGCAAGTCGCGTCGCCGGTGAAGTTCGCGCACGAGATCGAGGCGATGTACGCCGCTGGCGCGCGCGTGTTCGTCGAGTCGGGTCCGGGCCAGGTGCTGTCGCGCCTGGTCGACGAGATCCTCGGCGAGCGGCCGCACGTGTCGGTCGCGTGCGACGGTGGGATTCCGGGCCTGTTGCGCGCGCTGGCGCAAGTCGCCGTCGCCGGCGTGGCCGTCGATGCCGCGGCGCTGTACTGGGACCGCGACGCGGTCGTGCTCGATCTCGATGCGGCAATTCCCGCGAAGAAGGCGACCTGGATCGTCAACGGGCACACCGCCCGTCCTGCCAACGGAGAGGCTCCGATGAAGTCGATCACGAAGGCCAAGCCCGCAGTCGTTGCCGCGATCCAGTCGGTCGAGCCCGCGCCAGCCGCGGTCGTCGCCGGGCAGCGCGAGACCGTCGTCGTCGAGTTCCTGCGCAACATGCGCTCGATGATCACCGCGCAGCGCGACGTGATGCTGTCGTATCTCGGCAGCGTGCCGGCGCCGATGATGGAGCAGGTGCCGATCGTGGCGGCGATCGCGGCGCCGGCGCCGACCGCGAAGGTGATCGAGGTGATCGACGCGCCGACGCAGCCGATCGCGGCGAAGGCCGCGTCCGCGCCGGCTTCGAACGAGATCGATCCGCTCCAGCTCGTGGTGTCGATCGTCAGCGAGCGCACCGGCTATCCGCCCGAGACGCTCGGGCTCGATCTCGATCTCGAGGCCGATCTGTCGATCGACTCGATCAAGCGCATCGAGATCATCGGCGAGCTCGCGCAGCGGCTCGGCCTGAGCGTCGAGAACGGCGCCGGCGATGCCGACGCGATCGTCGAGGAGCTCGCGGCGCGCAAGACGCTGCGCGCGCTCGTCACCTGGCTCGGCGAGCGGCTCGCGAGCGGCGGGAAGCCGGCGGCCGCCGAGCCCGCTGCGCCGCCCAAGCGCGACTCGCAGCCGGTGATCCCGTCGGCCGCGGTCGGCCGCTACCGGCTCGCGACGGTGCCCGCGCCGCTGCCGATCAACGGCCACTCGACGTTCGCCGGCCAGCGGTTCGCCGCGTTCGGCGACATCGAGGCGGTCGCGAAGCGGCTCGAGGCCGAAGGCGCGACGGTGCGGCGGCTCGCGCCGGGCGAAGCGGTCGGCGAGGTCGACGGCTACATCGAGATCGGCGCGGCCGGCGACATGCGCGGGATGTTCGAGCGCGTGCGCGATGCCGCGGTCGGCGGCGCGAAGCGCGTGCTGGTCGCGGCGCCGGCCGGCGACGGCGGCCCGGCCGGGCTCGTCAAGACGCTCGCGATCGAGTACCCGCAGCTGCACGCGCGCGCGGTCGCGCTCGAGGCGGGCGCCGATGCCGGCGCGATCGTCCACGCCGAGCTGCACGCGTCGGATCCGCACGTCGAGATCCGTTATGCGAACGGCGCGCGCACCACGCGCGAGCTCGCGCTCGCCGACCCGCTCGCTGCTGGCACGGTTCCGCTCGATCGCGACTCGGTCGTGCTCGTCACGGGCGGCGCGCGCGGCATCACCGCGCAGGTCGCGATCGCGCTCGTGCAGAAGCTCGGCTGCCGCGTCGAGCTCGTCGGGCGCTCGCCGCTGCCGGCGGCCGGAGATCCGGGCGGCGATGCGAAGGCGCTGCGCGCGCTGTTCGCGAAGCGCGTGCAGACGCCGGCGGAGCCCGAAGTGGACGTGGGCGGGCTTCGCTCGCCCGCGGAGATCGAGAGCATGGTCGCGCGCACGCTCGCCGATCGCGAGATCCGCGCGACGCTCGCGGCGCTCGGCGATCGCGGCACGTATCACGCCGTCGACGTGCGCACGCCGGAGTTCGGCACGCTGATCGAGAAGATCTACGCGCAGCGCGGCCGCATCGACGCCGTCATCCACGGCGCCGGCGTGCTCGAAGACAAGCTGATGCGCCACAAGACCGCGGACTCGTTCGACCGCGTGTTCGCGACCAAGGTCGCCGGCGCGCGCACGCTCGCCGCGAAGCTGCGCGACGACGTCAAGCTCGTCGTGTTCTTCTCCAGCATCGTCGGTGCGCTCGGCAACCGCGGCCAGGCCGACTACGCCGCCGCCGGCGACGCGCTCGACGAGCTCGCGCGCGCGTTGCAGACCAGGCTGCGCGGCCGCGTGGTCTCGCTCGACTGGGGCCCGTGGGCCGGCACCGGCATGGTGTCGGCGGAGCTCGAGCGCGAGTACGCGCGGCGCGGGCTCGCGCTGATCGAGCCGGCGCGCGGGATCGACGCGTTGCTCGCGGAAGTAGGAGCGCCGAGCGGCGAGGCGCAGGTGATCCTGTGCGCGTCGGATCCGCGTGCGCTCGTGCGGCGCGCGTCGGAACCCGAACAGCCGCATGTCTGAGATCGCCATCGTAGGCATGGCTGCGGTGTTCCCCGGCGCGCCGGATCTCGACGCGTTCTGGGACAACATCGTCGGCGGCGTGGACGCGATCAGCGACGTGCCGGCGTCGCGGCTCGAGCCCGCGCTCGCCGACGCGTTCGCGTGCAAGCGCGGCGGTTTCATCGCCCCGACGTTCGATCCGATCGCGTTCGGCATCATGCCGCGCACGGCCGAGAGCGCGGAGCCCGATCAGCTGCTCGCGCTCGAGGTCGCGCAGGCCGCGCTCGGCGACGCGGCCGGCGGCGTCGCGCGCGACAAGACCGGCGTGATCCTCGGCCGCGGTGGCTACCTGACGACGGGCATGGCGCGGCTGACGAATCGCACGCGCACCGCGCAGCAGCTCGCGGTCACCCTGCGCGAGCTGCTGCCGGATCTCGATCGCGACACGATCGATAGGATCCGCGCCGCGTTTGTCGCGAAGAGCGGCGAGCTCGCGGCAGATGGCGCGATCGGATTGGTTCCGAACCTCGCGGCGTCGCGGATCGCGAACCGGCTCGACCTGCGCGGGCCGGCGTACACCGTCGACGCGGCGTGCGCGAGCTCGCTCATCGCGGTCGATCACGCGGTGCGCGAGCTCGACAGCGGCCGCTGCGACGCGGTGATCGCGGGCGGCGTGCACGTCTGCCACGACGTCACGTTCTGGTCGGTGTTCGCGCAGCTCGGCGCGCTGTCGAAGTCGTCGGCGATCCGCCCGTTCGATCGGCGCGCCGATGGCATCTTGATCGGCGAGGGCTGCGGCCTCGTCGTGCTCAAGCGGCTCGCCGATGCCGAGCGCGCCGGCGACCGCGTGTACGCGGTGATCCGCGGTACCGGCGTGTCGAGCGACGGTCGCGAGTCGAGCGCGATGCGGCCGCGCGCCGACGGTCAGCTCGCGGCGCTCGACGCGGCGTGGCACGGCATCGATCGCGACAGCGTCGGCCTCGTCGAGGCGCACGGTACGGCGACGCCGACCGGCGACGAGGTCGAGCTCGGCGCGCTCGCGAAGCACTTCGGTCCGGCGACCGGACGTCGCGCCGCGCTCGGCTCGGTGAAGTCGATGATCGGCCACGCGATGCCCGCGGCCGGCGCCGCCGGCTTGATCAAGACCGCGCTCGCGCTCTATCACGGCGTGCTGCCGCCGAGCCTGCACTGCGACGAGCCGCACGAGGCGCTCGCCGCGACGAAGTTTCGCGTGCTCGCGCGCGCCGAGGACTGGAGCGCGCCGGGCGTGCGACGCGCCGGCGTCTCGGCGTTCGGCTTCGGCGGGATCAACGCGCACGTCGTGCTCGATGCGCGCGGTGCGGCGACGAGGCGGCGCGCACGCAAGCGCGACGACGCGCTCGCGATCACCGGCGACTCGATCGACGCGCTGCGCGCCGCGCTCGACACCGGTGCGAGCGGCACGACCGGCACGATGCGGATGGTCGTGCTCGATCCGACGCCCGAGCGCCGCGCGCTCGCGCACAAGGTGCTCGACCGAGGGAAATCCTGGCAGGGGAAGTCCGACATCTGGTTCGCGCCGAAGCCGCTCGCCGGGAGCGGCGGCAAGCTCGCGTTCGTGTTCCCCGGCGTCGAGGCGACCTTCGCGGTCGACGTCGGCGAGCTCGACGGGCCGCCGGCGATCGCGACCGCGCTCGGCGCGACGAGCAACACCTCGCGCGACCTCGAGCTGCGCGGGCTCGGCGTGTTCGCGCTCGGCAAGCTCCTGCACGGCGCGCTCGCGCGCGACGGCATCACGCCGCACGCGATCGCCGGCCACTCGCTCGGCGAATGGACCGGCATGGTCGCGTCCGAGATGATCCCACGCGACGCGGCCGATGCGTTCGTCGGCGGGCTCGCCGCCGGCACGCTCGAGGTGCCCGACGTCGTGTTCGCGGCCGTCGGCTGCGGCGCCGACGGCGCACGCGCCGCGCTCGATGGCCTCGCGTCGGTCGCGGTCTCGCACGACAACTGCCCGCACCAGAGCATCCTGTGCGGGCGGCGCGACTCGGTGCGCACCGCGCTCGAGCGGCTCGGCGCGCGCGGCGTGCTGTGCCAGGAGCTGCCGTTCCGCTCCGGCTTTCACTCGCCCTTGTTCGCCGATTACCTCGCGCCGCACCGCGCGCACGTCACCGGGCTCGCGCTGCAGAAGCCGCGCGTGCCGCTGTGGTCGGCGACGACGTGCGCGCCGTATCCCGACGAGCCTGCGGCGATCCGCGCACTCGCGATCGATCACCTCGTGCAGCCGGTGCGCTTCCGCGAGCTCGTCGAGACGCTCTACGCCGACGGCGTGCGCGCGTTCGTGCAGCTCGGCGTCGGCAGCATCGCCGGGTTCGTCGAGGACACGCTGCGCGGCCGCGAGCACCTCGCGATCTCGGCGGCGAGCGCGAAGCGGCCCGCGCACGACGAGCTCCGCCGCGTGCGCGCCGCGTTGTGGACCGAAGGCTTCGTCGAATCGTTCGAGCACCGCGCGGCCGAGACGCGCGCCGGGATCGCGCTCCAGCTCGCGGCGCCGCTCGTGCGGCTCGGCGACAGCGTCCCGCCGCTGTCGCTGTCGATGCCACGCGCCGCGACCGCCGGCGATCCGATCCTCGGCGAGCTGCTCGCCACGCTCGACGAAGCCGCCGCGGCGAGCCGCGCCGTCGTCGACGCGTATCGCGCGGCGCAACGGCCGCGCGCGGTCACCGTGCGCCGCGCGCTGTCGGCGGAGTCGGATCCCGCGTTGCTCGATCACTGCTTCTATCGCCAGGCCGCGAGCTGGCCGACCGTCAGCGATCGCTACCCGGTCGTACCGATGACGATGACGATCCAGATGATGATCGCTGCCGCGCAGCGCCTCGCGCCGGGCCGCGTCGCGATCGCGGTCGAGGACATCCGCGCGTATCGCTGGCTCGCGGTCGCGCCGCCGGTCGAGATCGAGCTCGCCGCGAAGCTACGCGACGACGATCCCGATCGCGTCGACGTCACGGTCTCCGATTACTCGCGCGGCACGGTCCGGTTCGCGGACGAATACCCGCCGGCGCCGGCCGCAACGCTCGAGCCGCTGCGCAACCCGCATGCCGCGCCGATGACCGCGCGCGGCATGTACGACGACCGCTGGATGTTTCACGGCCCCGCATATCAAGGCGTGTCGGTGCTAGGCCCGATGGGAGACAACGGTGTCGACGGCGCGATCGACGTGCTGCCGGCCGAGGGCGCGCTGCTCGATTGCGCCGGCCAGCTCATGGGCTGGTGGGTGATGCAGACCGAGACCCACGATCGGCTCGCGATGCCGATGCGCATTCGCCGCATCCAGCTGTTCGCGCCCGAGCCGCCGATCGGCGAGCGCGTCGCGTGCCACGTGCGCGTGCGCGACGTCGCGCCGACCGACGTCACCGCGGATCTGCAGCTCGTCACGCGCGGTGGCGTATGGGCCGACATCGCCGGCTGGCAGGACCGCCGCTTCGACAGCGACGACGCGGTGTGGGACGTGCTGATGTATCCCGAGCGCAACGTGATCGCCGACGCGCGCGACGGGTTCGTCGTCGCGCGCGAGCACTGGCGCGCCGCAGCGTCCCGCGAGCTGATGATGCGCCGCTACCTGACCGAACGCGAGCGTGCCGCGCACGACGGGCTCGGCCCGCGCGCTCGCCGCGGCTGGCTGCTCGGCCGGATCGCGCTCAAGGACGCGGTGCGCCTGCATGCGTGGCGCGACGATCCCGCGCGCCCGATCTTTCCGGCCGAGATCGAGATCGGAAACGAGCCGAGCGGGAAGCCGGTCGTGGTCGGCCGTCCGGATCTCGCGATCTCGGTCGCGCACAAGGACGACATCGCGGTCGCGATCGTCGGCGAGCCGGGCCAGCGCGTCGGCATCGACGTCGAGAAGATCGCGCCGCGCAGCGACGCGTTCGACGCGATCGCGTACACCCCCGACGAGCTCGCGCTCGCGCACGACGACGAGGCGCGCACGCGGCTGTGGGCCGCGAAGGAAGCCGTCGCCAAGGCGCTCGGCACGGGAATCACCGATCCGAAGCGGTTCGCCGCGCGGCCGCTGCCCGACGGCAGGCTGTCGATCGCAAGCCCCGGCTCTGCCGGGGCGCGCAGCGACGCGGAGCGTCGCGCAGAGTCGGCAGAGTCGATCGACCTGGTCGTCGACACGCGGCGCGAGGGCGATTACGTTATCGCGTGGACTCGCCGATGAGCGTCGATCGAGAAGACATCCTGCGAACGGTCGAGCGCCTCGTCGTCGAGGTCGCCGGCGACGAGCTGTTGCTCGCAGGACCGATCACGATGACGACCTCGTTCAACGCGGATCTCGAGCTCGAGAGCATCGAGTTTGTCGCGCTCGCCGAGAAGCTCCAGCAACACTACGGCGCGGGCGTCGACTTCGTCGGCTGGATCTCGAAGAAGGAGCTCGATCAGATCATCGCGCTCACCGTCGGCGAGCTCGTGGAGTTCATCGCGTCATGCCGATCGTAGCGGCCGCCGGCCGCGCGACGCACGTTCAGGAGCTCGGCGCGGGACCCGCGGTGGTCATGATCCACGGCCTGCTCATCGGCAGCCTCGCGAGCTGGTACTTCACGGCGGCGCCGCAGCTGGCGCGCGGGCATCGCGTGCGCGTGTACGACCTGCGCGGCCACGGCCGCAGCGAGCGCGCGGCGAGCGGCTACGACACGCGCACGCTCGCCGGCGATCTCGATGCGGTGACCGCGGATCTGCGCGAGCCGTTCGATCTCGTCGGCCACAGCTGGGGCGGGCTCGTCGCGCTGCGCTACGCGATCGAGCACCCGGCGCGCGTGCGGCGGCTCGCGATCGTCGAGGCGCCGCTGCCGCCGTCGAGCGCGCTGCAGATGGCGTCGTTTCTTGCCGACGACGGCCAGCTGCCCGCGCGCCTGCTCGACGCGCTGCCGGCGCCGCTGCGCGAAGCGGTCGCGAGCGGCCGCCGCCAGGCCGAGCGCCTGATGAAATCACTCGAGCTCCTCGTGCTCGAGAGCTCGCTGCTCGCCGACGTTCGCAACGAGCCCGACCTCGCCGACGCCGAGCTCGCGCGCGTGGGGACTCCTGCTTTGCTCCTCTACGGCGACAGCTCGGCGTGCGCGCCGGGCGGCGAGCGGCTCGCGCGCGCGCTGCCGGCCGCGCGCCACGTCGTGCTACCGGGCGGCCATTACCTGCATCTCGACGCGCGCGACGCGCTCGCGCGCGAGCTCGAGGAGTTCCTGGCATGAGCGACGTCGCCGTGCGCGGCGTGCGCCATCACGTGCAGCGGCTCGGGCGCGGCGCGCCAGTCGTGTTCTTGCACGGGCTCGTGATGGACAACTTGTCGAGCTTCTACTTCACGCTCGCCAATCCGGTCGCCGAGCGCGCGGAGGCGATCCTCTACGATCTGCGCGGCCACGGCATGACCGAGCGGCCGCCGCGCGGCTACGCGGTCGCGGACTTCGTCGCCGATCTCGCGGCGCTGCTCGACGAGCTGCACGTCGCGCGCGCGACGCTCGTCGGCAACAGCTTCGGCGGGCTGCTCGCGCTCGCGTTCGCGTCGGCGCATCCCGCACGCGTCGCGCGGCTCGCGCTGATCGACGCGCACGACGGCACCGACGGCTGGGCGGCGCAGATGGCCGAGACGCTCGCGCTGCGCGGCGATGCGCGCGACTCCGCGATCGCGCAGAACTTCCAGGCCTGGCTCGGCCGCCACAGCGAGCGCAAGCGGACGCGGCTCGCGCGCGCCGCCGAGGCGCTCGTCGAGGGCACGTCGCTCGTCGCCGATCTCCGCGCGTCGCCCGCGCTCGCGCCGCACGAGCTCGCGCGGATCACCGCGCCCACGCTCGCGCTGTACGGCGAGCGCTCCGACGTGCGCGCGCGCGGCGAACAGCTCGCGCGCACGCTGCCCGCGTGCACGCTCGAGATCCTGCCCGGCTGCACGCACTCCGTCCTGTGGGAAGCAACCGCGCACGTGCGCGAGCGCGTGACCGCGTTTGTCGGGGTGGCAGGATGAAGTTCCTGTTCGTCGTCCCGCCGCTCGTCGGTCACACCAACCCGACGATCTCGGTCGCACGCGCGCTCGAGGCGCGCGGCCACGACGTCGCGTGGGTCGCACATCCCGGCAAGATCCGGCCGCTGCTGCCGCCCCGCGCGCGTCTCTACGCGCTGCCCGAGCAGATCGACGACCGCCACGCGCGCGACGTGCAAGATCGCGCGCGCGCCGCACGCGGCGCGGCGGCGCTGAAGTTCTTGTGGGAAGACTTTCTCGTTCCGCTCGCGCGCCAGATGCTGCCCGGCATCGACGCCGCCGTCGCCGAGTTCGCGCCGCACGTGATGTGCGTCGATCAGCAAGCGGTCGCGGGTGGCCTCGTCGCGCGCCGCCGCGCGCTGCCGTGGGCGACGCTCGCGACGACATCGGCCGGCGTGATCGATCCGCTCGCGTCGCTGCCGGCGGTGAAGCAATGGCATCGCGCGCTGATCGCGTCGCTCGAGCGCGACGCGGGGCTGACGCCCGCCGACTTCGCCGAGATCTCTCCGCACCTCGTGCTCGCGTTCTCGACGCGCGAGCTCGTCGGCACGGCGCACTCGTTTCCCGCGCACTATCGCTTCGTCGGGCCGTCGATCAGCGATCGCCCCGAGCACACGCCGTTTCCATTCGACCAGCTGCGCCGGCCGTGCGTGCTCGTGTCGATGGGCACGGTCAACGCCGAGGCGAGCGGCCGCTTCTACGAGATCGCGATGGCCGCGCTGCGCGACGAGCCCGTGCAAGTCGTGCTCGCCGCGCCGCCCGAGCTCGCGCCGGATCCGCCGGCGAACTTCATCGTGCGTGCCTACATCCCGCAGCTCGCGCTGCTCGCGCACGTCGACGCCGTCGTCTGTCACGGCGGCCACAACACGACGTGCGAGGCGCTCGCGCACGGCCTGCCGCTCGTGATCGCGCCGATCAAGGACGACCAGCCGATCGTCGCCGATCAGGTGGTCGCCGCCGGCGCCGGCCTACGCGTCAAGTTCGGGCGCGTGCAAGCCACCGAGCTGCGCGACGCGGTCGCGCGCGTCCGAACCGAGCCGGCATTCCGCGCAGCCGCCGCGCGCATCCGCGCGTCGTTTGCAGCCGCCGGTGGCGCCCCCGCCGCCGCGCTCGCGCTGGAGGCGCTCGCGTGATCCTCACCGTCGCGCTTTACGTGCTCGCCGCGATCTTCGTGCTCGACGCGCTGCGGATGCGCGCGCGCGTCGGCAAGCTGCCGGTTCTCGCGCAAACAGACGACGCGCCGACTCACGACGTCATCTCCGCGCCCGGCGTCACCGTCGCCGACACCACGCGCCGCGCGGCGAGCGCGTACATGCGCGCCCATCAGCTCGACGTGCTCGACCTGATCCCGCGCGACCTCGATGCGGTCGGCGCCATGTCGCTCGCGCAGCTGCTCGATCCGGAAAAATATCGCGACGATCGCCTCGCGACCGGCCGCACCGCCGGCCACGCCGTCGTCGTCACGCCCGACGTCGCGCAGCGCGCGCACATCACGCCGCCCACCGACGATCTCGCGTTCACGCGACTCGCGGTGCGTCTCAAGCACTTCGGCGCCGGCGATCTCGCGATCGCTCCCGACGAGCGCGCGCATCGCATCGCGATCTCCGCGCGGTTCGCGCAGCTGCGCGCGATGCTCGGACCGATGACGTCGATCGCGCTCGCCGGGCTGCCGATCGTGCTCGCGCTGCTCGCGCTCGGCATCGTCGCGCGGCCGGTCCCCGGCATCGTCGCCGCCGCGGCGTGGCAAGCGCAGCCGCTCGTCGCGCTCGCCGGCACGCGGCTCGGCACGCTCGACGTCATCCCGGCGACGCTGTTCCGCGCGCCGCTCGAGCTGCTGCTCCTCGCGCGCACGCTGCTGTTCCGCGCGAGCGACGACACCGCGACGCGCGCCGCCGAGTACGATCGCGCGATCGCCGGCGGGCTCGATCGCTTCCACGAGCCGCGCCGCGAGACCTGCCCGCTGTGCGACTCGCGCGAGCTGGTCGTGCACCTCAAGAACCGCGACCTGCTCCAGCACAAACCGGGCACGTTCACGCTCGAGCGCTGCACCGCGTGCGGCCACGTGTTCCAGAATCCGCGGCTGTCGCTGGCCGGCCTCGACTTCTACTACAAGGACTTCTACGACGGCCTCGGCGAGGCCGGCATGGAGTTCGTGTTCGGTTTCGGCGCCGAGCCGTACCTCAATCGCGCGCGCATGGTCGCGAACCGATCGGCGCCGAAGCGCTGGCTCGACGTCGGCTGCGGCCACGGCCACTTCTGCGTCGCGGCGCGCAAGGAGCTGCCCGACACCACGTTCGACGGGCTCGATCTCTCCGAATCGATCGACGAGGCGAAGCGCCGCGGCTGGGTCGACACCGGCTATCGCGGCCTGTTCCCCGAGCTCGCGCCCGAGCTCGCCGGCCGCTACGACGCCGTCAGCATGAGCCACTACCTCGAGCACACGCTCGATCCGCGCGCCGAGCTCGCGGCCGCGCACACCGCGCTCGCTCCGCGCGGCGCGCTGCTCATCGAAGTTCCGGATCCCGAGTTCTGGCTCGGCCGCTGGCTCGGCCGCTACTGGCTGCCGTGGTTCCAGCCGCAGCACCTCAATCTATTGAGCGTCGCGAACCTCGAGCGCTTGCTGCGCGAGCGCGGCTTCGACCCGGTCGAGTGGCATCGCGGCAAGGCCCACCAGCGCGTCGACTTCTTCTTCGCCACGTACCTGCTGCTCGACCGGATCGCGCCGTCGCCGCGCCTGCCGTGGCGGCGGCGCGGCGCGCTCGCGTCGGGCTGGCGCGTCCTGGTCTGGACCGCCGGCACGCCGCTTCTCCTCGCGAGCACGTTCTTCGACAACGCGATCGGCCCGCTGCTCTCGAAGGCTCGCGTGTCCAATACGTATCGCGTGCTTGCCGTGAAGTCGGACGCCTCGACGTAGCGACGCCGTGCGCAATTCGCGCATGCGAGGCGTCGAGGACGCAGCATCCGGCGACGAGCCGTCAGCACGTACCAGAATCGGACATGGGGTGTACCGGCCGACGCGATGTACGGTCCGAACGTCATGAAGCTTTCGTCTGCCGGTATCGCGTTCGCGCTCGTCGCCTGTGGCGGCAACAGTTCCGATCACACCGTGGATGCGTCGCCCGACGCGCCGGCGGAGCCAGCCGGCGTCGACGTGCCGCTCGGCAGCCTGGAAGCGTTCTCGTACACGTTGCCGCTCGCGATCGACGGCACCACGTTCACCGAGATCGTCGACACCGGCTCGACCTCGACCGGCGTCGCAGCCACCGGTTGCAGCGGCTGCGGCGTGACCCCGCTGTACACGCCCGGCTCGGCCGCGGTCGACACCAAGATGACGGCGAGCACGCAGTACGCCGACGGCAGCGGCTGGTCGGGCGAGATCTACAAGGACTCGGTGTCGATCACCGGCACGCCCGCGGTCGATCTGTCGTTCGTCGCGGTGACCGACCAGAGCCAGTTCTTCGATGGCAACTCGTACCAGGGCATCATGGGCTTCGGCCCGTCGCAGCTGCTCGAGCCCGGCACGACCTCGTACATGGATCTCGCGACGGCGGCCGGCATGAACCCGATGGTGGCGTTCCGGCTGTGCCCGGATCGCGGCGACATGTGGCTCGGCGGCTTCGATCCGACCGCGGCGGCGAGCGCGGTGCAGTTCACGCCGATGCTGCCGATCGACGACCAGAACAACCCGTTCTACTCGGTGCAGATCGCCGACATGTCGTTCGGCGGCACGAGCCTAGGCCTCACGACCGCGAGCTTCGGCCCGACGCTCGTCGACACCGGCACGAGCATCTCGTTCGTGCCGACGGCGGTCGAGAACTCGATGCTGTCCGCGGTCAACAACAGCTCGGCGTTCAAGTCGCTGTTCCCGGGCTCGACGCTCGCCGATACCGACCAGGGCGCGTGCGTCACGAACGCGAGCGCGACCTCCGCGATGGTCGACGCGATGCTGCCGCCGTTCTCGATCAGCTTCCCGCTCGCGAGCGGCGGCAACTTCCAGGTCGATATCGCGCCGACGCGCTCCTACCTCACGCCGTCGGGTGGCGGCCAGTTCTGCTGGGCGTTCACGAGCGGCGGTACGGCCGCCGACGGCTCGCTGATCGGCGACACGCTGCTCGCCGGCATGCTCGCGGTGTTCGATATCAAGAACCTCCAGATGGGCTTCGCGCCCGAGGCCGGCTGCGTCGAAGCCGACGTCGCGCGCATCCATCCGGCCTATCCGCGCCCGAGCGCGAGCCCGTTCTTCCGTGGCCCGCCCGCGCGGCGCACGCACGCGGTGCGCTAGCGCGCACGCTCCCGGTCGATCGCGGCTACGCGACCGACTTCACGAACGCGAGCAGATCGGCGTTGAGGCGGTCCTTGAGCGTCGACGGCAAGCCGTGCGGAGCGCCCTTGTAGGTCTCGAGCCGCGCGTTCTTGACCAGCTTGGCGGTCAGCGGCGCGGAGTCCGCGTACGGCACGATCTGGTCGTCGTCGCCGTGAACGATCAGCGTCGGCACGTCGATCTTCTTCAGATCCTCGGTGAAGTCGGTTTCGGAGAACGCCTTGATGCACTCGAACACGGCGCGGTGCGACGCGAGCATGCCTTGCAGCCAGAACGAGTCGCGCAGGCCCTGCGAGACCTTCGCGCCGGGACGATTCGCACCGTAGAACGGCCCGCTGAGATCGCGCCAGAACTGCGAGCGGTCGGTGAGCACGCCGGTGCGGATCTGATCGAACGCCTCCATCGGCATCCCGCCGGGATTCGCGGGAGTCTTGAGCATGAGCGGCGGCACCGCACTGATCAGCACGGCCGCGCGGACGCGCTTCGTGCCGTGGCGACCGATGTAGCGCGCGACCTCGCCGCCGCCGGTCGAATGCCCGACCATCACGGCGTGCTTGAGGTCGAGCTTGTCGACGACCGCCGCGAGGTCGTCGGCGTACGTGTTCATGTCGTTGCCGTTCCACGGCTGATCGGAGCGGCCGTGGCCGCGGCGGTCGTGCGCGATGCAGCGATAGCCGCGCGCCGCGAGGAACATCATCTGATCCTCGAACGCGTCGCTGTCGAGGGGCCAACCGTGGCTGAACACCACGGGCTGACCCGCCCCCCAATCCTTGTAGTAGATGTGCGTGCCGTCTTTGGTCGTGATCGTGCTCATCCGGCGACGACCAAGCACCATGCGTGCCATCACTCAGGTGACGCGCTCGATCGCGGCGCGATAGCGCTCGCGCGCGTCGCCGAGCACGGCCGCGCCATGCGACGGCAACACGTTCGCGAACGACAGGTCGAGGATCGCGCACAGCTGCTCCTTGGGCGGCTTGCACTGCTTCAGCCAGGCCGGGCCGATGTTGTACGGCTTGATGAAGCCCATCGCGCGCATCGCGATGCGCGCGAGCCAGTTGAAGTACTCGTCGGGCTGGGCCCAGTGCTGCAGGCAGTCGCCGCTGATCACGATGCCGCCGTGGTCGGCGAGCACGAGCAAGCCTTCGGGCGGCTGCGCATCCATCACGAACAGCTTCGCGTTCGCGATCGGCAGCGCGGTCGAAGCGTCCATCTCGTGATCGGGCGTGAAGTACGTCTCGGGCTTGCTCGTGGCGAAGCCGGCGGTGTAGCGCTGGCCTTTCACGACCCACACCTTCGCGCCGTAACGCTCGGCGTAGAACGGATCGTCCATGCCGTGATTCGCGGCGAGCCGCACGACGTCGGTGACCTTGCCGAGCTTGTCGAGCGCGGCGAGCCCGGCGTCGTCGAGGCGAACGCTGTTGACGACGACGAGCCGTTCGCCGCTCCGGACCACGGTCATGTTGCGGCTGAAGCGCACCGGCAACGGGCCCGGCATCCGGACCGTGCCGGTCACGAAGTACAGCCCGGGCAGAACTTCGCGCAGCTCGCCGTGAGGAAGCGCGGGCGGGTGAAGACGCGGCACGTGCGGCATGCGCGCAGTATCGCGTGATACGACACGGCCATGGCAGACACCGGCCCTGATTTGCAGCAAGGCGTTCCGGCCTCCGACGTGCGCGAGCACGCACCGCTGCTCGGTCACGTCGCCGGCGAGCCCGTCGTGCTCGTCCGCGCGAGCGGGCAAGTTCACGCGCTCGGCGCGACGTGCACGCACTACGGTGGTCCGCTCGCCGAAGGCATCGTCGCCGACGGCAGGATCCGCTGCCCGTGGCACCACGCCGCGTTCGATCTCGAGACCGGCCGCGGGCACGGCTGCGCGCTCGCGCCGGTCGCGTGCTACGACGTCGCGCTCGACGGCGGCAAGCTGCGCGTCGGCGGCAAGCGCGAGGCGAAGGTCGCAGACGCCGGCGGGCCGCGCTCGGTCGTGCTGATCGGAGGCGGCGCGGCGAGCATCGCATGCGCCGAGGAGCTGCGCGCCGAGGGTTTTCGTCGCGCGATCGCGATCGTCTCCGCAGAAGGCAGCGATCCGGTCGATCGCCCGAACCTGTCGAAGGATTTTCTCGCCGGTAGCGCGCCCGAGGAGTGGGCGTACCTGCGCCGGGCCGACGCACTGGCCGCGCTCGGCATCGAGTACATCGCGGACACCGCGATCGCGATCGATGTCGACGAGCACGTCGTGCGCACCGCGCGCGGGAAGGCCCCCAGCTGGGACGCGTTGCTCGTCGCGACCGGTGCGGAACCGATCCGGCTGGCGATCGACGGGATCGATCTGCCGCACGTGCGGACGCTGCGGACGCTCGCCGATAGCCGCGCGATCGCGGCCGGCGGCTCGCCGACGGTGATCATCGGCGCCGGGTTCATCGGTCTCGAGGTCGCCGCATCGCTGCGCGCGCGGGGCGTCGATGTCACGGTCGTCGCGCCCGAAGCGGCGCCGCTCGCGCGCGTGCTCGGCGACGACGTCGGCGCGTTCGTGCGCCGCGTGCACGAGGGCAAGGGCGTCGCGTTCCGGCTCGGCCGCAAGCCGGTGAAGATCACGCCCGCTGCGGTCGTGCTCGACGACGGCAGCGAGCTGCCGGCGCGCTCCGTCGTGATCGGCGTCGGCGTGCGCCCTCGCACCGAGCTCGCGCAAGGCGCCGGGCTCGCGATCGATCGCGGCATCGTCGTCGACGACGAGCTGCGCGCCGCACCCGGGATCTGGGCCGCCGGCGACGTCGCGCGCTTCCCGTGGCGCGGCGAGCGGGTCCGCGTCGAGCATTGGCAGGTGGCCACGCGCCACGGCCAGGCGGTCGCGCGCGCGATGCTCGGCATGCCGCGCCGCCGCGACGTGCCGTTCTTCTGGAGCCAGCATCACGACGTGACGCTCGGGTACGTCGGTCATGCCGAGCGCTTCGATCGCGCCGAGATCCACGGCGACCTCGACGCGCGCGACGCCCACGTCGTGTATCGCGACGGCGACAAGCTCGCCGCGGTCGTCACGATCGGACGCGACAAGCTCGCGCTCGAGGCCGAGCTCGCGTTCGAACGCGACGATGCGACCGCGCTTGATGCGCTCGTGCGCTAGTTGGCGTACAAATGCCGCATGAAGCTTGGGCTCCCAACCATCGCCTTGATCGCCGCGCTGTGCGGCTCCGCTTGCAACAAGAGCAACGCTTGTACCGAAGGTGCGAGCGTCGCGTGCGCGTGTCCCGGCGGAGGCTCGGGCGCCCAGGTGTGTACGAACGGGGCGTACGGCGCGTGCAGCTGCCCGACGACCGCGCCCGCGCCGGCGGCTGCACCGAGCGCGGCACCGGAACCGGCGCCTGCGCCCGCGCCTGCGCCCGCACCTGCCGCACCTGCCGCGCCGGCGCCATCCGCGGCTCCGCCGGCGACGCCTGCGCCCACCGGCGGCGATCACGACAAGGAGCTGCGCGAAGGCCGCGAGCGCCTCGACAAGGCGACGCGCGAGCTCGCGGACCTCGATGCGAAGGTGAACCAGGCGACCGCGGCGGTCCAGGCCGCGAAGGACAAGACCGAGCGCGAAGCGGCGAAGCATCGCCTCGAAGATCTCCAGAAGCAGGAGCTCGAGGCGAAGGGCCGCGTCGACGAGGCGAAGAAAGCGGTCGACCAGCTCGAGCACCACGACGATCACCACGATCGTCACTGAGCCAGCGGGCTGACCGCTACGACTTCTTCGCCTTCGGCTTCTTGGCCTTCTTCGCCGGCAGCGTCGCCGCGTAGTCGAACGAGCGTGCCACCCACTTGCGCAGCTCGGCCGGCTTCTTCATCAGCGCCTCGGGCATCTGCACCTTGTCGCTGCGCAGCGCGCCGTTGCCCATCGGGTCGAAGGGCGCTGCACCGGGGAGCGCGAGCGCCTTGGCGCGGTCGGGTTCGGAGAGCAGGAGCATCACCGAGCGGCCGAACGTTCCGCCGAACAGGTTGCCGTTCACCTTCGCGGCGACGCCGCCGAACATCTTCAGCGTCTCGATGCGCTGGTCGCGCGGCAGGGCCGCGACGAACAGCGGGTGATGCTCCGGTGGAATCTTGGTCCAGGCCATGGCTAAACATAGACCGCCCGTGCGCGCAGCGGCGAGTGCGTGCTGACCGTCGAAGCGGTGCGATTCGCGGCACTCGGAAGCGAGTGACACTTTCGCCGGGCTGCGGTGTTACACCGAGGTCCGTCATCGCCCGTGCCTATCGATCCAGCCACTTACTACGCGACCTATGGACCGATGGTACTCCGACGATGCCGGAAGCTGCTCGGCGACGAGCAGGCTGCACGTGACGCCATGCACGACGTGTTCGTTCAAGTGCTGACTCGAGCCGACGAGCTCGACGATCGCGCGCCATCATCGCTGTTGTTCCGGATCGCGACGAACATGTGCCTCAATCGCATTCGCAGCCGCAAGCGCCGACCCGAAGACGGCGACCCCGATCTGCTCGGCGAGATCGCGGCCGCTACCGACCCCGCGGCGCGCACCGCCGCGCGCACGATGCTCGACACGCTGTTTCGCCACGAACCGGCCGACAGCGCGTTGATCGCCGTCTTGCACCTGCACGACCAGATGACGCTCGAGGAAGTCGCCGCCGAGGTCGGCATGTCGGTTTCGGGCGTGCGCAAGCGCCTGGCTCGCCTGCGCGAACGGCTCCACTCCTTGGAGGTTTCCCCGTGACTCCACTTCCCGATTGGCTGGTCGAGCGCGCGGCGCTCGACGAAGTGCCTGCCGCGAGCCGCGACCGCCTCGCGGCGCTGCGCGACGACGATGCGCGCGAGCTGGCGGATCGTGTCGCGGCACTGCGCGAAGACGACGCTCGCGAGCTGCGCGGCTTTCCGGCTGGCCCGGCGGTCGCGCAGATCGAAGCCCGTGCCGCCGTCGCGACGCGCCGGCGCGCCGAACGCAAGCGCCGCGTGCGCGCTGCCGTGCTCGGCGCGGCCACGACGTGCGTCGCGGTCGTGCTCGCCGCGCACTTCGTGTTCGGTGGCAAGTCAGGGCGAGTCGATCCGGCCGGCGACACCGCGGCGGGGGACGATGGCACGCGCGTGAAGGGCAGGGCGCGGCTGATCGTGTTCCGCAACGCCGGCGACCGCGCCGAGCAGCTCGCGCAAGACGCACTGGTTCGCGAAGGTGACGTGCTCCAGCTGCGCTACAACGCCGGCGGTCGCCGCTATGGCGTGATCGCATCGGTCGACGGCGCCGGCGTGGTCACGCTGCACTATCCGGGCAGCGAGGACGCGCCGGCGGAGGCGACCGCGCTCGCCGCGGAGACGACGTCGCTGCCGCACGCGTATTCGCTCGACGACGCACCGCGCTTCGAGCGGTTCTTCTTCATCACCGCGAACGACCCGATCGATCTGCGCGCGAGCCTCGCCGCGCTGCACGAGCTCGCGCAGCGCGACGACAGCGCCGACGCCGAGCTCGAGCTGCCCGCCGGGCTTCGCCAGTGGTCGCTGCGCCTGCGCAAACCGGATCGCACCTCGTCCAACCACGTGTCGCCATGAGGACCGCCATGATGCTTCGCCTCTCGCTCGCGTTCGCCTGCGCCACGATCGCCGCGCCGCTCGCGCTCGCCGGTCCCCCCACCGCGACCGCGCCGCTGCGCCGGTTCGCACTCGTCGTCGGCAGCAACAACGGTGGCAACGAGCGCGAGCACCTGCGCTACGCCGGCCACGACGCGGCGACGGTCGCCGACGTGCTGCAGCAGCTCGGCGGCGTCAACGATGCTGACCTGTCGCTGTTGCGCGAGCCGGCGCCACGCGATCTCGATGCTGCGTTCGACAGCCTGTCGAGACACGTGCGCGACAGCCGCGACCGCGGCCAGCGCGTCGAGCTCGTCGTCTACTACTCCGGCCACGCCGACGAGACCGGCATCCTGATCGGCGGTGCGCATTACGACTACGCGCATCTGCGCGAACGCATTCGCGAGGTGCCGGCCGACGTGCGAATCGCGATCGTCGACAGTTGCGCGTCGGGCAGCTTCACGCGCATGAAGGGCGGCCACAAGATGCCGCCGTTTCTGCGCGACACGTCCAATCAGGTCGAAGGCTTCGCGTTCTTGTCGTCGAGCTCGGCCGACGAAGACGCGCAAGAATCGGACCGCATCGGCGCGTCGTTCTTCACGTACTTCTTCGTGTCGGGCTTGCGCGGCGCCGCCGATCGCAACCACGACGGCAAGATCACGCTCAGCGAGGCCTATCAGTTCTCGTACGAGCAGACGCTCGGCCGCACGCAGAACACCGTGCACGGGCCGCAGCATCCGAGCTACGACATGCATCTGTCGGGCACCGGCGATGTCGTGATCACCGACCTGCGCGCGACCGATTCGTCGCTCGTGCTCGCCGCGAAGCTGCGCGGCCACGTCACCGTCGTCGAGAAGTCCGGCCGCGTCGCGGTCGAGCTCGTGAAGGAGGCCGGCGAGGCGCTCAGCCTCGGGCTGCCGAGCGACACGTACTCGGTCTACGTCGAGACGACGGGCACCGGCTACGCTGCGACCGTCACGCTCGATCACGCCGCGGTCGTGCTCGACTTCGATGCGCTGCACCGCGCATCGCCCGAGGAAACGGTCGCGCGCGGCGGAGTCCTCGTCACGACCGATGACGACGATGACTCCGACCACGACCACGATCGCGCCGATTCGCCGTGGTATCGCCACATCCCCGCGGGATTCGGCGGCGGCATGCGCGTCGAACGGCCCGAGCCGATGCCGGTCGTGCGCGGGATCGCGTCGATGACGACGGCCGCGCCGACGTTCGACGCGCTCGTCACGGTCGGCGGCACGTCGCGCGAGATCCATGGCTCGCCGGTCGTCGGCGTCGCCGAGAGCGACGACTTCGCATTCGGCGCGACGCTCGGCGGCACGACTGGATTCGCGTACGACATGTCGATCGGCTTCGGTCCCGGCGTGTTCGTCGGCGATAACTTGCAGCTGGGCGCGACCGTCGGCTTCGGCCTCTCCGGCATCACCGGCGGAATCCTGCCGTTCGCGTGGAAGGTGCCGGCCGAGGCGTTCGCGATCCTCGAGCTGTCGCCCGAGGTGCATCCGATGGCGTATTTCCGCCAGAGCTACATCTTCGATTCCGACCAGCGCAAGCACGGGTCGTCGATGGCCGTGTGGGGCGCGGACGAAGCCGAGGTCGGCGCCGGCTTGCGGTTCGGCGGCCACCTCGGCGGGTTCTGCTACGGCAGCATGCGCGAGATGGAGAACGTGCGTTACTGGGGCATCGGCCTCGGCGCGGTGCTCTAGCGTCTAACTGGGCTTGGCTTTCTTCGCGGTCTTCTTCGCGGTCTTCTTGGCCACGCGCGCGGCCTTCTTCGAAGCCTTGCGCACCGCCTTCGCGACATCGCGCAGGGCTTTGGCCGCCTTCTTCTTCGCCGCCGGCCGCGCGTGATGCGCCTCGTAAACGCCGAGCTTGATCCCGCTCGGCAAGACGACGCTCGTGACCGTGCCCCAGCCGCGCTCCGCGATCGGCTCGCACACGACCGAACGCGCGGTCATCTCGTCGACGAACGCCTGGACGTTCTTGCAGATCAAGTACAGCTCGTGCTTTCCGCCTCCCGACGGCTCGGCCTCGTGCATCGCGAGCTCCGCCGGCGGCAGGCCGAAGATCAGGAAGCCTTCACCGGCATCGACGTGCGGCAGGCTCAGGACATCTCGCAGGAAGGCCGCGTCCGCCTGCGCGTTGGAAGACATGATCAGAATATGGGCACCCGTCAACACGCCCCGAGCCTGCCACGAAAAACGCCTAGATGGGTTGCAGACAACCGCGGTCGTGACCACCCGGTCTCACCGCGCTCATGCCCTACGGCGAAACGGCCCGGGTCGCCCTGCCGAGAAGCCTCGTCGGCAGGCTCGTCGCCGGCCTGCGCGCGTTCCGCAGGCTCGTCGCCAATCCGGCCGATCCGCTGCACGGTCCGATCTTCCAGATGTGTGTCGAGCACGCGCTGCTGCGCAAGGTGACGCGCCGCCTCGAGCGCCACGGCGAAGGCCGCCGCCTGCTTGCCGAGCGGCCGCGCCTGAACGCGACGACCGTCGCGCTCGCGACGATGGCCGAGCATCCGCCGCGGTCGCTCGGCTCCGCGTACGCGGCGTACTTCGCGGCGAACGGGATCACGCCGTTCGATCCGCCGCGCTTGCCGGTCGAGACCAACCAGGATTACGTCGCGACGCGGCTGCGCGAGGCGCACGACGTGCTCCACGTCGTGACCGGCTACGGCACCGACGAGCTCGGCGAGCTCGAGCTGCAGTGGTTCAACTTCGGCAACGTCGGCTGGGGGCCGCTTCCGATCATCGTGCTCGTCGCATTCTTCGCGATGGGGCACGCGAAGAAGCACGGCGGCTGGTGGCGCGTGTGGAGGCACGTGCGGGCCGCGTACCGGCGCGGCCGGCAGTCGCGAGCGCTCGCGAGCGTGATCTGGGAAGACTACTGGCAGCTGCCCGTGCGCGACGTGCAGGCGCTGCTGTGCGCGCCGGTCGAGGGTTGAGCGACGCGCAGGCGCGAGTACTATGGCCAGGCCTCGGGCCATGGCCGACCGCACGCTGATCGTCTCCGCGACGAACGTTCTCGCCCGCGGCTTCCTGGTCGTGCCGACCGATCGGCGCTCGCCCGCCGGCGAGCCCGTCAACGCGTTGTTCGCGCTCGCGCGCGGCATCCTGTCCGCGATCGCGTTCAAGGTGCCAGCCCGCGCCGTCGCGGTGATCGAAGCCGGACCCGCACCCGCGAGCTGGCCGCCGATCCTGCGCGAGCAGCTGCCGCGCGTCGAGGAGCTCGCGCGCACGCTCGGCTGCCAGGTCGTGACCGCGCGCGACGAGGTGCACGTCGTCGCGTCGTACGCACGCGCGGCGCTGGCGGCTGGCGACGACGTGGTCGTCGTCGGGGTCGACAAGCGCTACGCGCAGCTCGTCGGCGATCGCCTGTGGTGGTACGACGCGAACAAGGACGCGCGCTACACGCCGGAGATGGTTCACAAGCGATTCGGCGTGCCACCAGGCCAGGTCGCGGAATGGCTCGGGCTGGTCGGCGACGACGACGCGCTGCCCGGTGTCGCGGGAATCGGCGCGAAGGGCGCGACCCAGCTACTCGGCGAGCTCGGGAACGTCGAGGCCGCACTCGCCGCGGAGGGCGCGATCCGCGGCCGCACCGGCAACGCGCTGCGCGCCGCCGGCCCCGAGGCGATCCGCACCGAGCTGGCGCGTGCCCGGCTCGACGCGACGCGCCCGTTGCCGGCCGAGCTGGACGCCTGCGTGTTCGCCCCGACCGCGTACAACGCGCTGTTCGAGCGGCTCGGGTTCGTCGAGCTCCTGGCGGCGAGCTCCGATCAGATCGCGGTCGCGCCATGCGAATCGGTCGCGCAGCTCGCCGCGCTCGGCGCCGGCCCGGTCGCGGTCGATCCCGCGCTCGAGGACGACGGCGGCCTGGCCGGGCTCGGTTTCTCGGCCGGTGGCGGCACCGCGCTGTACGCCGCGTTCGCCGGCCTCGGGCCGACGATCGACGTCGCGACGCTGCGGCCGTGGCTCGAGGATCCGTCCGTCGCGAAGCTCGCACACGAGCGCGAGGCGCTGGTCATCGCGCTCGCGCGCCACGGCATCGCGCTCGCAGGATCCATCGGCGATTCCGCGGCGGCGTCCCACCTGACGCAGCCGTCGAACTGGGCGCCGCACGATCTCGTGACCGCGGCCAAGCATGCGCTCGGTCGCGCGCTGCCCGATCAGGACGCGACGCGCGGCGTCGGCGGTGCGCGCAAGCCGTGGGGGAAGCTGTCGATCGATCGCGCGGCCGCGTTTGTCGGCCGCAACGCCGACGCGACCGTCGCGATCTGGACGAAGCTCGCCCCCGCGATCGAGCCCGCGCTGCTCGCCGAGTATCTCGCGCTGTCCGAGACGCTCGTACGCATGGAGCTGCACGGGATCGCGATCGACGTCGCCGAGCTCGAGCGTGCCGAGCGCGACTTCGGTGCGATCGAGGCCGAGCTCGAGCGCGAGATCACCGCGCATGCCGGCCACGAATTCAACATCAACTCGTCCAAGCAGCTCGGCGCCGTGCTGTTCGAGCAGCTGAAGCTGCCCGTCGTCAGCCACACGAAGACCGGCTGGGGCACGTCGATCGAGGCGCTCGAGCGGATCGAGCACGCACATCCGATCGTGCCGCTCGTGCTGCGCTGGCGGCAGCTGCGTCGGCTGCGCGACAGCTGGCTGATCTCGCTGCGCAACTTCATCCACGCCGACGGCCGCGTGCACTCGCGCGTGTATCCGGCGCGCTCGTTCTCCGGGCATCTCGTCAACACGAGCCCCGATCTCGGGCGCGTCCCTGGCCGCACGCCCGAGATGGCCCGGATCCGCCGCGCGTTCGTCGCGGCGCCCGGCCACATGCTGTTTTCCGTCGACTACAATCAGCTCGGTCTGCACGTGCTCGCGCACCTGACGAGAGATCCCGCGCTCGTCGGGCCGCTGCGCGAGCGCGCCGACATGCACCGGCTCACCGCGTCCGCGGTGCTCGACAAGCCGCCGGCCGCGATCGTCGAGGACGAGCGCCAGCTCGGCAAGGTCGTCAACTTCGCGACGTTCGCCGGCCAGGGCTCGAGCGCGCTCGCGCAGCAGCTCAACATCTCCGCGCAGCAGGCGAAGGAATACATCGCACGCTTCGATCGCCACTACGCGCTGGTGCGCGCGTTCCAGGACGAGCAGCTGCGCCTCGCGCGCGAGCGCGGCTACATCGAGACGATCGCGGGCCGGCACTGGCCGATCGGCGGGCTCGAGTCACTCGACTCGCACGATCGCTCGTATGCGGAGCGCCTGGCGCGCCGCGCGACGCACGAAGGCTCGGTCTCCGACGTCGCGCGCCGCGGCCTGCTCGACGCCGATCGCGCGCTGCGCGCGGCCGGCCTGCACGCGCAGCCCCTCGCGCAGATCCTCGACGAGGTCTTGTTCGAGGTGCCCGAGCACGAGCTCGCGGCCGCCGCACGCATCGCCGCGCACGCGATGCGCCACGCGTTCGAGCTCGAGGTCCCGCTCGTGGTCGGCGTCGAAGCCGGGCCGAACTGGGCCGACCTCGTCGCGATCGAGGCGTGAGCCGCGAGGACGCGACGCCCGTGTCACTTGCACGCGTTCGGGCCGCAGGACTTCTTGAGCCTCGCGTGATCGTGCTTGAGCGCGTTCTCCGCGCCGAACGACCGCGCCAGCGCACGAAGCTGGGTCTCCACCAGCTCGTGCTGCTGCTTGTCGATCGCGTAGTAGACCCACGTCCCTTCGCGCCGACTGTCGACGATGCCGGCGTTCTTCAGGATCCCGAGCTGGCGCGACGCGTTCGGTTGGCTCAGCCCGAGCGCTTTCTCGAGGTGGCACACGCACAGCTCGCCATGGACGAGCAACGCGACGATGCGCAGACGCGTTTCGTCGCCGAGCGCGCGAAACATCTGCGAAAGGGGTCGAACATCCAAGGCCGATGCGCTAGAAATCACGGAACGTGTATATCATGATTTACGAATGTCTAGAGGAACCGCGATGAGTGACCGGGCCCCCGCCGTGGAGCAGCCGATCCAGCTCGGCCGGCGCGTCGTGGCCGAAGCGGTCGGGACCGCGCTCCTGCTCGCGGTGGTCGTCGGCTCCGGGATCATGGCGCAGGGCCTTTTCCCCGACAGCGTCGGGCTCGCGCTGCTCGCGAACGCGCTCGCCACCGGCGCCGCTCTCGTCGCGTTGATCCTCACGTTCGGTGGAATCTCGGGCGCGAACTTCAACCCGGTCGTCACCATCTTCGACGCGGCATCCGGCGGGCGGCCGTGGCGCGAGGTGCCGCCGTACGTCGTGGCGCAGACGATCGGCGGCGTCGGCGGCGTGCTCGCGACCCATGTGATGTTCGACATCAAGGTGCTCGAAGTATCCGAGCGCGTGCGCGCCGGCGTCCCGCTCATGTTCAGCGAGCTCATCGCGACGTTCGGGCTGATCGCGGTCATCTGGGGCGTCGGCAAGAAGCACCCGACCGCGGTCGCGTACGCGGTCGGCGGCTACATCACCGCGGCATACTGGTTCACGCCGTCGACGTCGTTCGCGAACCCCGCGGTCACGATCGCCCGCATGCTGACGAACACGTTCGCCGGCATCCGGCCGGACGACGCGCCGGGGTTCATCGCGGCGCAGATCGTCGGCGCTGCCTGTGCGGCCGCGCTCATGCGCTGGCTCCAGACGGAGGCGCACCGATGACACGTCCCGGCTCGCTGCTGTTCTTGTGCGTGGCGAATTCCGCGCGCTCGCAGATGGCCGAAGGGCTCGCGCGCCGCCTGTTCGGCACGCTCGTGCGCGTGCAAAGCGCGGGAAGCCAGCCGAGCCGCGTGAACCCGAACGCGATCACGGCGATGCGCGAGATCGGCATCGACATCACCGCGCATCACAGCAAGTCGGTGAACGACATCGATCCGGCAACGGTCGATATCGTCATCACGTTGTGCGCCGAGGAGGTGTGTCCGGTGTGGCCGGGCAAGCTCGCGCGCCTGCACTGGCCGATTCCCGATCCGGCGACGAGCGATCCGAGCGTCTCGGCCGAGGAAGTGCTCGCGCGATTCCGGCGCGCGCGCGATGACCTGCGCGTGCGGCTCTGGACGTTCGCGGCGTCGCACCTCGCCGAGGGCGTCGCGATCGGGCCGGCGGACGGGTCGGATCTGCGCGCGATCGAGACCCTCGTCGCGGCGAGCGGTCTGCCGGAAAAGGTGGTCGCCGACCGGTTTCCGAGTGGCTACGCGGTCGCCCGGCGCGATGGCGAGGTGATCGGCGTGGCGGCGCTCGAGGCGCACGCGGATGTCGCGCTGCTACGGACGGTCGCCATCCAGCCGCGCGAGCGCGGCAAGGGCACCGGCGTCGCGCTGGTCGCCGACCGCCTGGCGACCGCGTGGTCGAGCGGGATCGATCGCGTCTTTCTGCTGACGACGACGGCGGCGGACTTCTTCCGGCGCTTCGGGTTCGCCGAGGTCGACCGCGCGAGTGCGCCCGCCACCCTGCAAGCGTCTCCGGAATTCGCCGCGCTGTGTCCCAGCACCGCGACCTGCATGGTCGCGAAGCGCTGATCCGGGTCCTCACGCGCACAGGCGGGTCCGACCCGCGAACCGTTCGATCAATGACTTTGCGCGGCGGCGCCCGATCTCGGAACCGGCCCGCGCGGCGCTGTCGAGCGCGAGACGCGCGATGCGGCGGGCGCGAACAGGGTCGCGCAGCCTGTCGCTGACCGCGGACAGCGCCAGCAGTAGCCGCCAGGCGACGCGATCGCCCGAGGCGTCGTCGTCGAGCAGTCGCAGCGCCGCCTCGAGCTCGTCTCGCGCAGCCGACAAGCGATGCGCGGCAAGATGCGTCCGCGTGGCGTCGAGAGCGGCTTCGACGATCACGACGGGATCGCGTCCGCACGGCGCAGGCACTGGGGACGTGCCGAGAGCACGCGGCCGCGGCGGCAGCTCCAGTCGGGTCCACTCCAGCGTCGGGCTCGTGGTCGAGAACGCGGAGCTCGCGGTCGCTGCGTCGAGCGACACGCTCGTCGCGGCCCTCAGAGCTGCACGAAACTCCGCTGCGCTCGCGAACCGCGCCCCAGGCTCCTTGTGCAGGGCTCGAAGCACGACTCGCTCCAGCGCGATCGAGAGCCTGAGCTCCGGCGAACGCAGCGAGGGTGGCATGACCTCGTCCTCCACGTGCTTGCGCAGGATCTCGAAGATCGCACCGCCGCTGAACGGCGGGGTGCCCGTCAGCAACTCGTAGAGGATCACGCCGACGGCGTACAGCTCCGATGCGACGGTCTTTGCGCCACCGAGCGCGATCTCGGGTGCCAGGTACTGCGGTGTCCCCGAGATGACGTGCTCGTCGTCGACCCGTGCGCTGCCTTGCTCGCAGGCCAATCCGAGATCGATGATCTTCGCGAGCTCGGAACCATCCTGTTCACGCGTGACGAGGATGTTGTCGGTCTTCACATCGCCGTGGAGGTACCCCGCGCGATGAATCGCGTCGAGTCCCGCGAGGATCTGGTCGACGATCGCACCGACGCGACGGATGGAGAGCCCCTCCGCTGCCAGCGTACCCAGCGAGCGCCCCGACGCGAGCTCCATCACCACGTACGACCGCCCTGCCTCGCAACCGCCATCGAGAACTGTCACGACATTCGGATGATTCGTCGCGCGTCCAGCTCGCAGCTCGCGCGCCATGTGCGTCGCGATGAGCTCGGCCGCGATGTGCTCGCTGTGCGCGAGCTTGATCGCGACGCGTTCGGTACGCGCGAGATCCTCTGCCGCGTACACGGCACCCATACCTCCCACCCCGAGCTGCTCGCCCAGCACATAGCGACCGTTGCCGAGTAAGCGCGCCATGCGCGGACACCAAGCACGCCGCGTGCCCGACGTCCGCTATCGGCGGCGTGCGATAACGCGCACCCCTTGCGCCGGCAGCTCGCTTGCATTCGCGCAAGGAACATATGGCTCGCATCACCGTGGATGGTCGGCCGATCGAGGTCGACGATGGCAGCACGATCCTCGACGCGCTCGGCGCGACGATCCCGCAGCTATGTAATGACGCGCGCGTGATTCCGGCCGGTGCATGCCGGTCGTGCCTGGTCCACGTCGCGGGTCTGGCGAAGGCCGTTCCCGCGTGCACGACGCTCGCGGTGGATGGGATGGAGATCGCGACGCGCACGCCGGAGCTCGAAGCCGGCCGCAGGGAGATCCTCGACATGCTCGCCGAGCGGATCCCGGAGCTCGGACCATGCCGCCTCGCCGACGCGTTCGCGGCTTACGGAGTCGCTCCGCGCGGAGCGCCCGCCGTGATCGCGAGTCGGGAATCACTCCCGGCGGGCACTGCTGTAGAACGGCGCGGGTCAGTCGCTTCAGTCGATGACTCGCATCCCTACCTGCGCGTCGACATGGCGAAGTGTATCGACTGTTTCCTGTGCGAGCGGATCTGCCACGAGCTGCAAGGCCAGGACGTGTGGCACGCGGTCGAACGCGACGGGCGGTTGCGCCTGGTCGCGGATACCGACGTGCCGCTCGGCCACAGCTCGTGCGTCGCGTGCGGCGCGTGCGCCGATGCTTGTCCGACCGGCGCGATCGAAGATCGATCGCTGCTCGCGCTCGGCAGGCCGGAGCGGTTCACGCGCACGACCTGCCCGTACTGCGGCGTCGGCTGCGAGCTCGAAGTCGGCACGCGTGGCGATCGCATCGTCCAGGTCCGGCCTTCGCGCGACGCGGTGGTCAACAAGGGCCACGCGTGCGTCAAGGGGCGCTACGCGTTCGCGTTCGTCGATGCGCCGGATCGCATCACGGCGCCGATGGTTCGCGGCCCGACCGGCTGGCGCGAGGCGACATGGGACGAAGCGATCGCGTTCGTGGCCGAGCGGTTGACCGCCGTACGTGCCGCGCGCGGGCCCGACGCGATCGCCATCTTGGGGTCGGCACGCGCGACCAACGAGGAGAATTACCTCGCGCAAAAACTCGCGCGCGTGGTGATCGGCACGAACAACGTCGATTGCTGCGCGCGCGTGTGCCACGCGCCTAGCGCGGCCGCGCTCGCGGCGATGTTCGGAACCGGCGCGGCGACCGGCTGCTTCGACGACATCGAGCTCGCCTCGACGATCGTGGTCGTCGGTGCGAACTCGACGGAGAGTCACCCGGTGATCGGTGCGCGCATCCGTCAGGCCGCGCGGAGGCACGCCGAGCTCGTCGTGATCGATTCGCGCCGGACCGAGCTGGCCGCGTTCGCCGATCTCCACCTCCAGCCGCGGCTCGGGACCGACATTCCGCTCCTGCACGCGATCGCGCACGTCATCTTCGAAGAAGACCTGCTGGACCATGCGTTCGTGGGAGCTCGTGTGACGGGGCTCGACGAGCTGCAGCGCTGTGTCGAGCCCTGGTCGCCGGAACGCGCGAGCCGGATCTGCGGCCTCGACGCGGCGAAGATCGCCGAGGCCGCGCGCCGGATCGCCGCGAGCGGTCCGGTGCTGTTCTTCCACGGCCTGGGCGCGACCGAGCACGTCCAGGGCACGGAGACGGTGCAGTGCATCGCCAACCTCGCGCTGCTTACCGGCAACGTCGGGCTGCCCGGAACCGGCGTCAACCCGCTGCGCGGCCAGAACAACGTGCAGGGCGCCGCGCACATGGGTTGCGAGCCGCACCGGCTGACCGGCTACGTGCCGATCGAGGCCGCGCGCGAGCGCTTCGAGCAGACGTGGGGCGCGAAGCTCCCCACGTCCGACGGTCTCGACCTCATCGAGATGATCGATGCCGCGGATCGCGGCGAGCTCGCGGCGCTGTGGGCGATCGGCTATGACGTCCTGCTGACCAACCCCGACGCGAACCGCACGCGACGCGCACTCGGCAACCTCGATCTCGTGATCGTGCAAGACCTGTTCATGAACGAGACGGCACGCGAGCTCGCGCACGTGATCCTGCCCGCGTGCTCGTCGTACGAGAAGGACGGGACGTTCATGAACGCCGAGCGACGAATCCAGCGCGTCCGCGCGGCCGTCACGCCTCGCGGTCCATCGCGCGCCGACTGGCAGATCCTGTGCGCGATCGCCACCGCGATGGGCCACGCGCGCGAGTTCGCGTTCGCCTCGCCGTGCGAGATCTGGGACGAGATCCGGCGCGTGTGGCCGGCCGGCGGCGGCATCACCTACGAACGGCTGGAGCACGCGGGGCTGCAGTGGCCATGTCCGTCGGAAGATCATCCCGGAACCCAGCGGCTGCACGCGACCGCGTTCGCGACGTCGGCCACGGCGCCGCTGCACGCGGCCGAGTACCAGTCGAGCCGCGAGCAACCCGATCGCGAGCATCCGTTCGTCCTCAACACCGGCCGCCGGCTCTATCAGTTCAACGCCGGCACGATGACCGGCCGCACCGAGAACCAGCAGCTCCAGCCCGAGGATGTCGTCGAGATCTCGTCCATCGACGCCGGCCGGATCGGCATCCGCAGCGGCGACCGCGTCCAGCTCGTGAGCCGTTACGGTCAGGCCGAGCTCGCGGCCGCGATCTCGGACCGCGTGCGCGAGGGCGAGCTGTTCGCGACGTTCCACACGGCTGCCGTCTTCCTCAACCACCTCACCGGCCCCGGCCACGACGCGATCACCAACACGCCGGAGTACAAGCGGACCGCCGTCCGCATCCAGCGGATCTGACGTGCAGATTCTTCGCGAACGGCCAGCGGCATGCCCGAGGGGCCGGGATGCAGGACCTGCGCAAGGCGAGCACGTTCTCGCAAGGCCTGCGCGCGTTCTAGCTCGGCCGAGCAATCTCGACTGGAACGCGCCGTGCAACTCGTGCGGCGCATGACGACCACGATGGGGCAACTGGTTTCCGATCTGTTTGCACGCTACGAGCGTGAGCTTCACGATCCCGAGCTCGCCGCGGTGGCGACGCAAGTCCGGCTCGCGGAGCTGCTCGAGCATGCGCTGCGCGGGCGTCGCCCCCGCGACCGTCGAGTGGCGTGACCGTGGTCGCCGCGATCGAGACCCGCGATCTCACGCGCGCGTTCGACGACGTGCTCGCCGTCGATCGCGTGAGCCTCGTCGCGGACGCGGGGACGATCTACGGGCTGCTCGGGTCCAACGGCGCCGGCAAGTCGACGCTGATCAAGATGCTGACGACGCTGTTGCCGCCGACCTCGGGCAGCGCCCGCGTCGCCGGCTACGACATCGTTCGCAAGGCCCAGCTCGTGCGTGCGCGCACCGGCTATGTCCCGCAGCTCGTGTCAGCCGACAGCCAGCTGACCGGGCGGGAAAACCTGCTGATGTCGGCGCGTCTGTACGGCGTGCCACGTCGCGAGCGCACGCAGAAGATCGCCGACGCGCTCGCGTTCATGGAGCTAGGCGACGCAGCGGATCGCCTCGTGCGCGGCTACTCGGGCGGCATGATCCGTCGGCTCGAGATCGCGCAGGCGCTCTTGCACGGACCCGAGGTGCTATTCCTCGACGAGCCAACCGTCGGCCTCGATCCGGTCGCGAAGCAGACCGTGTGGACGCGCCTGAAGGAGCTGCGCGAACGCGGCCGCACGACGATCCTGCTCACGACGCACGACATGGAGGAGGCCGAGTTGCTCTGCGACCGCATCGCGATCATGCATCACGGCCGGATTCAGACCGACGGTACGCTCGCGGACCTCCGTGCCGCCTCGGGTGCGACCCGCCTCGAAGACATCTTCATCCGCGCCGCTGCCGGCGCGATGGACACCGAACAAGGAGACTTCCGTGCCGTCGCACGCGAGCGCCGCACCGCTCACCGCCTGGGCTGATCGCACGCGATCGGCCACCGCGTTCCTCGATCAGATCTCGGCGATCCTCGCCGTCGAGATCCGAAAGCTCGCGCGCGACCCGACCGAGCTGTTCACGCGCTCGGTGCAACCCGCGTTGTGGTTGCTCGTGTTCGGCCAGGTATTCACACGCACGCGCGCGATCCCAACCGGTTCGCTCAGTTACTCGGCGTTCATGGCGCCCGGCATCCTCGCGCAGAGCGTGCTGTTCATGGCGATCTTCTACGGCATCGCGGTGATCTGGGAGCGGGATCTGGGCACGCTCCACAAGTTGCTGGTGAGCCCGGCGCGGCGGACCGCGCTTGTCGTCGGCAAGGCGGCGTCGGCCGGTGTGCGCGGGCTCGTTCAGGCCGCGATCGTCTATGTCATCGCGACCGCGCTCGGCTCGGGGCCGCGGTTCGATCCGCTCGCACTCGTCGGTGTGGCGGTGATGGTCCTGCTCGCTTCCGCGCTGTTCTCGACGTTCTCGCTGTGCATCGCGTGCATCGTGAAGACGCGCGAGCGATTCATGGGCATCGGCCAGGTGCTGACGATGCCGCTGTTCTTCGCGTCGAACGCGATCTACCCACTCCCGATGATGCCGCACTGGCTGCAACTGATCGCACGCGCCAACCCGCTTACATACGTCGTCGATGGGCTGCGCGATTTCATGGTCGGTGGAGGCTCGCTCGGCCTGCCGCTCGACTTCGCGGTCGTGACCGGCGTCCTTGCCGCGCTGGTCGCCATCGCCGCCCGCCTCTACCCGACACTGGTCCGGTGATCGGCTCGCGGTCGCACGCCTTGCGCGTATCTCGCCACGACCGCGTGGCCCCCGCGCCATTTGCGCGAAATGCCATTCCAGCGCGTGGCGTGGGCCATGCAATGCGGTCGGTCCCGTAGCGAGGAACCATGATCGACTCGGCCTGTCATCCTTACGTCGTTGTTCTCGCCGGTGGCGAAGGGACGCGACTCGCCCCGCTGACGCGCGCGCTCTACGGGCACGATCTGCCCAAGCAGTTCGCGGTGCTCGCGGGCGAGAAGTCGTTGCTGCAGCAGACGATCGATCGCGCGCTGGTGCTGACGACCGCGGATCACGTGATCGTGATCGTGACCGGCGAGCGCGAAGCGGTCGCGCGCGAGCAGCTCGCCCGGTATCCGGGCGTCGAGCTCGTCGTCCAGCCGCGCAACCTGGATACCGGCCCCGGCCTCCTGCTGCCACTCGTGCGGATCCTCGCGCGTGCGGCGCACGCACGCGTCGTGTTCTTGCCGTCCGATCATTACGTCGCCGACGATCAGCCGCTCGCCGATGCCGTTCGCGCGAGCGCGCACGGTGTCCTGAACGAGCGGCTGTCGCTGATCGGAGTCGCGCCGACCGGTCCGGAAGTCGAGTACGGCTGGATCGTCCGCGGTCACAAGCTCGGCCGTACTCGCGCGTACGCCGTCGCGCGATTCGCCGAGAAGCCCGAGGCGCACGTCGCCGAGCAGCTGTGGTGCGACGGCGGGCTGTGGAACACGTTCATCTCGGCAGGTCCTGTGCGCGTGTTCTGGGAGCTCGCTCGCCAGTACCTGCCGCGTCACACCACGGCGTTCGAGCGGTACGCCGCCGCCATCGGCAGTCTCGCCGAGGACGCGGCGCTCGCCGAGGCCTACCACGCGATGCCGAGCGCGAACTTCAGCCGCGACGTGCTCTCGCATGCGCGCGAGCTCGCCGTCATCCCGGTCGCAGGAACGGGCTGGAGCGACTGGGGCTCGCCCAAGCGCGTGTTCGCGAGCCTGCTCGGCACCACGCACCACGACCGGCTCGTCGCTCGCATTCGCAGCGCGGAGCCGATCGCGCTCGCCGGCTGAGCACGTCGGCGGGCGCGGCCGCTCCTGCGCGGAACGCGGCCTGCATGGTGCTCGCCCAGGAGAATCACCATGTACGAGAGCCCGAGTCCCCTCCCGGAAGATGCGCGCGCGAAGGTCATGTCCCGATCAGGCTTTGTTTGGTGGTTCGACGAGATCGGCGTCGGGGATGTCGCGTTCGTCGGCGGCAAGAACGCGTCGCTCGGCGAGCTCTACCGGGAGCTCGCGCCGCGCGGCGTCCGCGTTCCGAACGGGTTCGCGATCACCGCAGACGGCTACCGCCGGTTCCTTGCGGCGAACAAGCTCGACGATCGGATCCGCGAGGCGCTCGCCGGGCTCGACACGCGCGATATCGACAACCTGCGTACGCGGGGCAGTCGGGTCCGCCAGCTGATCCTCGCGGCCGAGCTGCCAGCGGATCTACGCGACAAGATCGCAGCCGCGTATCGCCAGCTCGCGCATCTCGACGTCGCCGTGCGCAGCAGCGCGACCGCCGAGGATCTCCCGGATGCGAGCTTCGCCGGTCAGCAGGAGACGTACCTGAACGTCCAGGGTGAAGCGATGGTGCTCGATGCGGTGAAGCGCTGCTTCGCGTCGCTGTTCACCGATCGTGCGATCTCGTACCGCGCCGATAAGAAGTTCGATCACATGAAGATCGCGCTGTCGGTCGGCGTGCAGGAGATGGTGCGTTCGGATCTGGCGACCTCCGGCGTGATGTTCTCTCTCGACACCGAGACCGGATTTCGCGACGTCGTGCTGATCAACGCGTCATACGGGCTCGGCGAGAACGTCGTGCAGGGTGCGGTGAATCCCGACGAGTACACCGTGTTCAAGCCGACCTTGCTCGCAGGCTTCCGGCCGATCGTGCAGAAGACCGTCGGCAACAAGGAGTACAAGCTCGTGTACGACGTCGGCGGCGGCAAGCAGGTGAAGAACGTGCCCGTGCCGCCGGAGGACCGCGCGCGGTTCGCGCTGTCGGACGATGACATCCTCGTACTCGCTCGCTGGGCGTGCGCGATCGAGCAGCACTACGGAAGGCCGATGGACATGGAGTGGGCGAAGGACGGGCGCACCGGCGAGCTGTTCGTCGTGCAGGCGCGGCCGGAGACCGTGCAGTCGCTAAGGAAGCGAGAACCTGACAAGCTGCGCGTCTATCGTCTGCACGAGCGCGGTCGCGAGCTCGTGCGCGGCCATTCCGTGGGCGACAAGATCGCGGTCGGCCCGGTGCGCGTGATCAAGGACGTGCACGAGCTCGGCCTGCTCCAGCCGGGCGAGATCCTCGTCACCGAGAAGACCGACCCGGACTGGGAGCCGGCGATGAAGCACGCGGCCGCGATCGTCACCAATCGTGGCGGGCGCACTGCGCACGCCGCGATCATCAGTCGCGAGCTCGGCATCCCCGCGGTGGTCGGGACGATCGTCGGTACCGACGCGCTGAGGACCGGGCAGCTGGTGACGGTGAGCTGCGCCGAGGGCGACCTCGGCTTCATCTACGACGGCAAGCTCGCGTTCGAGATCGAGGAGATCGATCTGGCGCTGTCGGGTCGGCCCCGCACGAAGGTGATGATGAACGTCGCGAATCCCGACGAAGTGCTCGCGCTGTCGTTCATCCCGAACGACGGCGTCGGGCTCGCGCGGATGGAGTTCATCATCAACAACGCGATCAAGATCCACCCGCTCGCGCTGCTCGAGTACGACAAGCAACCGACCGCGGTGAAAACCGAGATCGACGGACTGACCGTCGGCTATGCGGACAAGCCCGAGTTCTTCGTCGAGCGGCTCGCGCAAGGCGTCGCGATGATCGCGGCCGCGTTCTATCCGAAGGACGTGATCGTCCGCATGTCGGACTTCAAGACCAACGAGTACGCGAACCTGATCGGCGGCGCCGCGTACGAGCCGAAGGAAGAGAACCCGATGCTCGGGTTCCGTGGCGCGTCGCGGTACTACGATCCGCGCTATCGCGACGGCTTCGCGCTCGAGTGCCGGGCGATGAAGAAGGTGCGCGACGACATGGGGCTCGTCAACGTGAAGCTGATGATCCCGTTCTGCCGCACCGTCGAGGAAGCACGGAAGGTTGTCGCCGAGATGGCCAAGCAAGGGCTGGTGCGCGGCGAGCACGCCCTCGAGATCTACGTGATGTGCGAGATCCCGAGCAACGTGATCCTCGCCGAGGAATTCGCCCAGGTGTTCGACGGCTTTTCGATCGGCTCGAACGACCTGACGCAGCTCGTGCTCGGCGTCGATCGCGATTCCGAGATCGTGGCACACGTGTTCGACGAGCGTAACGATGCCGTGAAGCGGATGATCGCGAGCGTGATCCGCACGGCGCGCGAGCGCGGCCGGAAGATCGGAATCTGCGGCCAGGCGCCGAGCGACTATCCCGAGTTCGCGCGCTTCCTCGTCGAACAGGGGATCGACAGCATCTCGCTCAACCCGGATGCGGTCGCGAAGACCACGTTGACGATCCTCGACGCCGAGCGCGGCACGGCCGCGGCGGTCAAGCCTGGAGCCACTCGCTGACGAGCGCGCTCGCCGTGCGTGGCCGTCCGCATTTCATGCGCGAACCGCGCGGTCCCGATCGGCTGGTCGTCCCGGCTCCCGAGGCGCCGCACTTCGTCCCAGGCTGAGAGTTCGTCGCTCATGCCATCACGGATCGCGGTCAGGTGGGCGACCGATGGTCGGTCCTCGTGTCTTCCCGTGCGGCATGCGCGTGCAATGCGGCGACAAGCCGTCGCAACCGCTCGGCGTGAATACCGCGATCGATGTGGGCACGGATCTCGTCGAGCAGCCGCCGGATCTCCGCGTGCTCGACCCGCAGGGCCTCGGCTTCCGCAGTCTGATAGGCGGCCAGGACGAGGTTCTCCTCGCCAGCCATGTGCTCGCGCAGCTCGGCCTCGATCGCTCGCCAGCGAGTCGCGAGCGCGCGCGGATCCTCTACGAACGCCGCGGCGACCAGCCGTTCGCAGTCCGCCTCGAGCGCGTGATGACCAGCGATCGGCGGCGGCGACATCACCGCTCCGCGCGGCGTCGCACGAGCACGATCGCCGTCAACACCGTGATCGCGAGGTACATGAAGAATCCATAGATGCACGGCGGCGCACCGAGCGCCGACCCCGGCTCGCCGACGGGTGTACACGTCGCCGCACCGGGTGCACCCCACAGTTCGCGATACGACAGGTATCCGGAGAAGCAGAGCCCGGCGATGGCGAGCAGGAGGATCAAGGTGAGCAGGGTCTTCATGGTGGATCGGCGGTTCGGATGAGCAGCTCGGGCACCTGCGCTCTTCGTGAAGTCTCTCCGCGCATCGGCCGTGTCGGTCCATCGCCGACCCGATGTCTGACCGTCGCAGGCTCGGCCTTGGACATCGCACCGATGTGCGCTCGTCACACGCGTTACGTGCACGTTCTTCCTTCGAGCATCTCTTCGGGCATTCACCGACCATCGTCCGAGGCCATGGGCGTCTCTGTCGATGTCGGCTCTTCGTGCCTATAGCAGTCCTTCCCGTTCGAGTTGTCCGAGCAGCTCATCCGAGCCGCCGATGTCATTCGCTAGAGCAAACCACGTGCCTTGTGATTCGGCGTGAATGCACGCGGGAGGGCGCTGACAATTCGCCGGATGACGATCGGCCCGCAAGCGCTTCGCGCGTCGAGCATCGACGCCGCCTCGAGCGTCGCGAGAACGATTTCGCGCTACCCCGAGCGCCAAGCCCGAGCGCCTCGGGTCGAGAAATCGTTCGCGGAACAGTTCGCCCGCGTCGGACACCTCTTGATCCGCGCCCGATTTCCGGTACGGTTACGCCGACCTGCGGGATTAACTCAGCGGTAGAGTGTCAGCTTCCCAATGTTGGACACTCGTAAATAGCCACTCATCTCGACACCACTTCCACAAACGTTCCTAATACATACCGTCTCGCCGTGTCCCAAGGCGTTTCGTGTTGATGAACTGGAAGTGGGGTTCGAGGTGGGGTCGTTTTCGGCTGATTTTCGAGCCGACCTTCAGCTTGAACGGGTTTTCACTCATGGCGGCAACGCCTGCTCGCTCTCGCCGGCAAACTTGATGCTCCATCTGGCGCGCGGCACGAGTTTCATGGGGCGACCGGTTGAGCTCTTGTCAGCCCCTGAAGGTACGGTCACCATGTGCGTTCTGGCTCAACTGTATTCGCAGTCTTTGCCTCCAGGGCTGACGCGTGAGTTCGAGAACTTCGATGACGACCGAGAACGACGCGCGCGCGTGGTTGCGCGCCAATGACCATGACGACGTCGCCGATCGTATCGACGCGATCTTGGCCAAGTGGCGCGCGCGGGGCTCCGGGCAACGCCGCAACTGGTGGGACGTGCTCGCGGGGAATGAGGCTGGAAAGCCGAAGAAGGTAGAAGGGGTCACTTTTCCGGTACTGGCCGCGGCGCGACGTCGCAAAGGTTGGCCGGAATGTGAAACCGAGGTCGGCGTCGGCAAGATTGCACCCCCTCCCACCGCGAATCGTTGGGGTGCGAGAAAGATGAAGCCGAAATCGCCGCCAACAGCTCGACGACGCGGCACAGCACGCGCAAGTGGCACGGTGAGCGCGCACAACGGCCGCGACCACAACGGTGGACAGACCTCTACGCGAGTGCCACCGCCCATGCTCACGGTGCAGAATTTCGCGCAGCTCGAGTCGATCGTCTTGCCGTCGACGGACCTCGTCGTGATGGTCGGGCCGCAGGCCACGGGCAAGAGCCTGGTACTGGAGTTGCTCAAGCTCGCAATCGATCGGAATCGGATAGTGCGCGTGCTCAAGCAACACGGGTTCAAGTGGGACAAACCCGAGGACTTCGCGGCGCTGTACCTCGGTGGTGGTTTCGAGAAGAGCTGGACCGGGGAGACGCAGCTTCGGTTTGGCAACGAAGACCTCCGGCTCGACGAAGTCGCTGGTTCGCGCTCGTACAAGGGCGAGGACGCGGTGTTCTACATCCCAGCGCATAGGACTCTCGCCATCGCCGAGGGCTGGCCGCGTCCGTTCACGCAGTACCAACCCGATACACCCTATGTAGCGCGACGGTTCAGCGAAGAACTCCTGACGTCGCTGAACCAAGGGCTCGTCGGGAAGGGCAAGATCTTCCCGCACGACCGGCGGCTGAAAGATGCGTTCCGAAAGCTGATCGACGAGGCTGTGTACCACGGCGCGACGCTGAAGCTCGACGTATCCGGTATGCGGAAGCAGTTCGTGCTTGAGTACGAGAAAGAGGCGACGTTGCCGTTCATGGCCTGGACGGCGGGCCAGCGCGAATTCACCCCTCTGCTACTCGGCCTCTATCACCTACTGCCGCCGGGTGGGGCGCCGAAACGACGCGAGGTGCAGTGGGCGATTATCGAGGAGCCCGAGATGGGGCTCCATCCAAAGGCCATCGTGGCGGTGATGGCCGTCGTACTCGACTTGCTCGCACGCGGCTACAAGGTGGCGCTGTCGACGCACTCGCCGACAGTCCTCGAGGTGATCTGGGGCATGTCTCGCCTGCGCGGCGTGAACGATGGGCCCGCGCGTCTCTGCAAGATAATGGGCCTGCCCGGTGACAAGAAGGTTCTAAAGACGGCGAGCGACGCGCTCCAGCGAACGTACGGCGTCGTTCACGTTCAGCACGGCAGTAACGGTCGAGTCATCTCGAAGGACATCTCACACCTCAACCCAGGGGCTGCGGACCAAAGCGAATGGGAATGGGGTGGGCTCATCGGGTTCAGCGCCAAGGTGAACGAGATGGTCGCGAACGCCCGCGCGAGGCGGTGATGGCGCATCGCGGTGGCCCTCGTGGGCGGCGGACCCACGCACGCAATCTGTGTCATCACTTCGACGGCACCGACCTTGCGTCGAGCGCGCGGCCCGGACTCGACGCTCTTGAAGCCGAACACAGGCCCCTAGTTCGCGGAGGCGCGGGGATCGGCTGCGGTGTTGCGCTCGATCGCGCTCGACAGCCAAGCGCTCCCACCAAATCGTCTGCCTGAGTCGTGCGTTGCTGCGTCACAACTTCGTGCCGAAGATGATTTCAATCGGCGCCGCAAATCGACCGCGACGGAATCTGCCGAAGAGCAGTGCGCCGCCGACCAAGTACTCAACCATCAGCAAGCATGGCACGACTCTCAAGAAACGCAGATGCACAGCATCGAGTTTGAACGCTATCGTGAACTGGAAGCGCAGCGAGAAGAGCATCCAAGTGTAGTGGTCGCGCAGGCGACTCCGGCACCGAGAGCTCCGCAGGTTGAGGCTCCTCACCCGACACCGCCGCCAGTTCAATCGACCGTGTCAGGCTCGTGTTTCTTTGTGTCCGCTGACGGGATTGTCGTTACGAACCACCACGTCGTCGAAGGCGCTCGTTCGATTTCGGTCATTGATGCCAACAACACGAAGTATGAAGCGACCATCTTGCGTGACTACGTCGAGCGCGATCTCGCGCTCCTCGATGTGCCAGGTGCGTCCAAGCATGCTGCCCTCGCGTTCGATGAAACTGGACGGATGAGTCTCGGTCAGCAGGTGTTCACGATCGGCTACCCGTTGCCCAACGAATTGGGCTCGGACCCGAAGTACTTCGAGGGTGTTGTTGCCGGACTGCGTGGGTTGATCTCGACTGGCTGCTCCAAATCAGCGTTCCGATCCAGCCGGGAAACTCAGGTGGTCCTATCGCGACGGATGAGGGACTAGTGATCGGCGTTGTCGTCGCAAAGCTGAATGCATTAGCGATGCTCAAGCGCGAGGGCACGTTGGGCGAGAACGTTGCATTCGCAATCAAAGGCTCGGAGGTTGTGAAACTGCTCCGCGGGGTTCGAGTCCCGACCGCACTCAAGACCAAGTCTCGAGCGCGAGCGATCGAGCAGGTCCAAAGCGCCGTCTGCCAGGTGCTCGCGGTTGGGGAGTAGCGGCGACCCCGTGGAGAGGTTCCCCTATTGGGACGGGTACGAAGCGTTCAGGCGGCACACGCAACTCTTCGCACTTGAGCAGTCCATGAAGGCCCCGTCGATAGCGGCATCGACCCAGATTGTCGTTGTTTGTCCCGCACTAAGCCCCTGAACTCTGCCAGCTCCAGAAGCACTATAGTTCATACTGCCTGTCTCTGCGGTCGCTCCGACGGTCACATCCATCGGACGTCCGCCCATGTTCCGAACCTGACATCTCACATTGATATTGTGGTGATTGCCACAATAACACTGCTGAACTGGGTCACGTTCGACTACCACATTGTCCGGTACTGGCTCGGATGCCCATTCCAGTTTCGCCGGCATAGCCACATCCCGCCCTGGAATGCTTCGGTACTCGACGTACATGGGCACAGGATCGGTTGACGCTTTGTATGCCTTCGCGATTTCTTGGGGCGACTTTGCGAACAGGGCATCGTCGGGGAGTCCGTCACCGTCGGAATCGTTCTTTGGAACCAATCCGCGGCCTTTGGCCGTAATATGAAGAAACCCAGATTCGGTGAGTTTGCTCATACCGAGGTCAAACGCCTTGATCTTTGCCCTTACACCTACATTGAATTTCGTCTTGTCACCTTCCACGACTATTTCATAGCTTCTACCGACGAAGATTGATGCGATATACCATTTTGCCTCGGGCGGTGGTTCGTGAGCAGGGTCTACCGTATCATCCACCTCAAGAATGTTGTCTTGCTGTGAGGCACGATATACGACGTAGCGACGCTGTTTCGCTCTGTCGACAGAGCCCGCGCCAATGCCCCACCCCTCGGCATTGGCTTGCAGTTCACGCGTATCATCTGCCTCGAGGAACTCGGACTGAAAGCCTGAAGACCCCGCGACGGTTCCTTTGCGTCGTGCATAGAGAGGGCTTCCAAGGCGACCTGGAATACGGTGGAACGAATCGTCGCAAGGGCGCCCAAGATCGGCCGTCGAGAGCGTTGGTGGTGCCGAAGCGTAAACACTGAGGTTCTTGGAATCGGTGGCCGGCGATTGCTCTGGCGAAGGTGCCGCTGGGTTTGCCGCAGTAGTTGGTTGGACGTGATCCAGAACATAAGCAATCTCGCCCTGATGTCGAGCCAGCTTTGCATCCTCTCCAAAAGCGATCACCAGCAGGTCTTTATCGGCGGGCGTGTCGATGACCGCAATAACTAGCGTCACACTCACATTCCCGGATACAGCATGGCCACCGAATGCCACTCCTCGCATTCCTGCGATAGTCACACTCTCCTCGGGCGTGAACGCTATCTTCTGCAGCCGCTTCTCTAGTTCACGACGAGCCGTGTCAGCGGCGTTCTTGTTGGATCCAGCGTCCACCATTCCAAACGCGATGATCGCATCTTGATGGCCTTCGGTGAGGGTGACGCTGTCGGCCTGCACGGATCGGCTCCAGCCGGTCGGCACGTCGATAGAGATCGCTGCTGGTTCAAAGGCAATTGTGTCCGCACGTGCGGAGTCTCGTATGCCTAGGAATGCTGCTACGGCCAGGCCAGTCGAACCTACCCAAAGGGACAAGCGCATATGTCCTCCATGATGATGACGCCAGCCAGCATTTCATCGTAACGAAGGATACACGCCCGATCAAGAAGGCGTTGCCGGCGCTCGCAGCGGGCGATGGGAGGTTCCCGCACACGTCGAGCGGCGCAGGCGCTTTAGACGCGCGTCGAGATCAGCGCGATGGATCACGTCGATCACCTCTAGCGCCGAGCCTTCCACCGCGAAGAGCATCCGGTAGTGGATCCCGACTCGCGCCATCAAGACAGGGCGCGACATGTCCTTCGCTTGCTTGACGCGACGCCATGCCGCTGCGTCGCCTGCAGCGAGCGCGCCGATCGTGCGGAGCGCCTCGGCCGCGATGTTGCGCGGTAACTCGTCGAGCGCGTCGTGCGCCTTGCGGCTGAACAACGGGAGCGTGACGTCGCGCTCGACGTCATCGACAGGGTCGCACGAGCGATCGTTGGCGTTCTCGTCGATGTCGACTCCCGCTGGCACAACCTGCGCGCGGGCGCTTGATGTCACGGCCGCGAGCTGGCGCCGTAGCTCGCTGCGCTCGGCATTGCGCTCGCGCATGAGCCCTTCGAGCTCCTCGAGCTTCATCTTCAGGCGCCGCACGCGGTCGGGATCGCCGCCATTGTCGTTCGCGGCTGCCGTGCGCTCCACAGCGCGCGCCGCGCTGCGCGCGGTCTCAAGCTCGCTCTGCTTCGCGGCGAGCTGGCGCTCGAGATCGTCGAGTCGCGTTGTCGCGTTCCGCAGCGAGCCACGAAGCTCGGTCGCCTCGGCGGCGAGCTTGTCCTGCGCGGCGTCGTCCTCGTCGGCGTCGTGCTCGCGCTTGAGCGCGGCATGAACATCCCACGCCGGATCGCCGGAGGCCAGATTGAGCGCGTCGCGCGTGTGCTCGATCCCGCTCAGTAAGTGATCGTTGACGACCGCGCGCCCCGGTCGCATGCAGCCGCGCGCGACGAGGATCCCGAGACCGGGCATCGCACGCAGCAGCGCGTGCGCGAGGTCGACCGCTTTTGGCGACTCGTCCTTGCGCACTGCCTCGTCCGCCGCTTTCGCGAGCGCTTCCAGCGCGCACTCGCGGCCGAGCATCAGATCGACCTCGAGCTTGTGGAGGCCGGCCGCGGCCGGATCCTTCATCTTGCGGAGCTGCTCGTCCGCGGCGTCGATGTCGGTTGCGTCGAGCGCCTCGGCGAGGATCTCGTCGCGCAGCTCGTCGACGTACTTCACCTCGCGGCGGGCGAGCTCGTCGGCGGCGCGCGAGGCGTGCGCGAATAACCGCTCGCGGTTGAACCGGCCGGCCGCCGCGACGAGCGACATCTCGCCGAGCTGGCGCAGATCGACGCGCCCGAGCTCGTGCAGCGGCAAGCCGCGCACGTCGTCGCCGGACATGTGCTCGCCACCTTTCGTCACGTACTCGTCCCACGACAGGCCCGCCACGGGCGATGGCGCGAGCTTGGGCTGCTTGTCGGCGCAGCACTTCTTGAACTTCTGGCGGCTGCCGCAGGGGCACGGCTCGTTGCGCCCGACGCGCGGCGCGATCCGGATCGTGTAGCCGCGCGCGGCCTGCGGCGGCAGCTCTGCAGGCATTGCATCAAGGATCTCGGTGATCGAGGAGCCGAGAATCCGATCGATCTTCGCGACGTGCTCGGGTCCACTGCCGAACTGCGACATCACCCGGAAGTGGCGGACCGCTTCGAGCAGGTTCGCGTCGCCGAGCCCGGTCGCGAGCGTGAAGAGGAGCGCCCAGCCGCGAACGCCGATGCGCTGGTGCGCGAGACGGCGCGCTTCGGGTGCGATCTGCTCCGCCGGCGCGCCCGCGCGCCACGCGGCGTACAAGACGACGATCTCGATCGGCGACGCCGCCTCCGACACCGGAAACATTCGATCGCGCACGCAGCCCATCCAGCAGGCGGCGCGATCGCCGGTCGCGATCGCGCACAGGCTCGCCGCGAGCGTCGCCTCGCGGATCCAAGGAAGGATCTGGTTGACGTCCTCGGCGCGCACGCTCTCGCCGGCGCGCGCTCTCGCGAACGCGATCGCGGCCGCGCGGTGGAAATCGAGCACGCCGGCCGCGCGCATCAGATCGATGTCCGACCGCTTCGCCGATGCTTCCTCGACGAGAACGCGGCTGATCGGCATGCCCTTCGGATTCTTCGCTGCTGCCATCACCATGATCGCAACGCTACGGGGTCCCTCTGATCGCGTCCGGAAACCGGACGGATCGAAGGGTGCCGATCTCGGCACTCCCGTTGGAGTCTCGCCGACTTGTCAACCTGGTCGTGTGTTCAGTGTCAGATCCCGGTGCGAGAACCGGCGGCACACGAACGAACCGAAAAGGAGAACCCCGTGAAGCCTCCCAAGGACACTGGCGCCGAGACGGGCCAGGACATCGAGATCGAGAACGAGACCGGCGACGTCGCCGCCGCCGAGCAGTATGCGCCGAGCGAGGACTGGATCCAGCAGTACAAGAAGCAGTGCACGCCGACGTTGATCAAGGGGCTCAACGGATGGGCGCGCACCCGCGTGCTCGCCGTGGCGGCCGCCGGCAAGAAGGTCGACGACTACGATGCGCGCGGTCTCGTGGCCGATGCGCTCGGCGATACCTGGCTCGGGATCACGCGCTGGGATCCGTCGAAGTGCTCGCTGCGCTATCACCTCTACCGCACGATCGAGCGCCGCTCCGAGAAGCATCGCAAGCATGCCGAGGACTTCCCGCACGATTCGCTCGGCGACGGCACCCCGGAGTCCCACGCGGCCGAGTGCGACGCGTCCGAGCTCGTCGGCGATCACGAGCGCCCGATCAAGCGCGTGTTCGCTTCCGAGACGCTCGCGCAGATCCGCGAGCTCGCCGGCGACGACAAGGCGACCTTGCGCATCCTCGACGCGTACGACGCCGGCTGCGAGACCAAGGAGGACGTGCTCACGCACACCAAGATGCGCAAGGCCACCTATCACAAGGCGTACATCCGCCTGCGCCGGATCATTCGCAACCTCACCGACGCAACCCTCGCGCTCAAGGCGCGAGCCTAAAGGAGAACGACCGATGACGAAGAACCAACAGGAGAAGGATCTGCGGATCCTCGACATCATCACGCGCGAGGTCGGGAAGATGGAGCTGGAGGACCCGAAGCCGAGCCCCGACGACAAGCGTTGGGCGGAGAGCGTCGTGGCCGACATGCACGCGCGCATCGCCGAGTACCGCAAGAGCCGGTTGCCCAAGACGGTGCCGCCGATCAAGAAGCGCGAGCCAATCAGTAAGGCGCTGCTCGCGCTGCCGCGCGCGGCGCTCGAGACGCTGTTCGTTGCGCTCTGCCAGGAGAGCCCCGACGTGCAGCTCGCGTTCCGCAACCTCGACGAGCTCAGCGACAACGACCTGCGGCGCACCATCCAGGCCATGCAGAAAGCCGGCCGCAAGGGACCGCGGGGCTAGCGATGCCGAAGCATGCGCGCACGATGAAGAAGCGCGACGCGGTCGCGCAGGGTTGGCTCGACGCGTACTGGTTCCTCAAGGACTACGCGGTCAAGTCGCGCGACGACATCCAGCCCGAGAAGTGGGCGCACGCGTTCGAGATCGAGATCGTCGAGGACGATCTCGACGGCGCAGGCGCGCAGCTGATCCGGCTGCCCGATCACGTGCAGATCGTGTTGCCGACGCGCATCCCCGAGTACTGCGCGCGCCGCTTTGCGATCGTGCACGAGCTGTATCACTTCCTGAAGAAGCACCCGTCGCTGACGCCGACGATGATCTGCTCGTCGAAGGCGCTGCGCGGGCGCAAGCTGCACCGCTTCGAGATCGGCTCGAACGCGTTCGCCGGCGCCGTACTCTTGCCCGACTTCCTCGTGCGCAAGCGCTGCGAGGTGTCGCCGGTGTCACTGGAAGTGCCACGGCAGCTTGAGAAGGAGTTCGATGTCTCGATCCTGACCGCCGCGATCCGGTTCTGCGAGCTGTCGAGCGAGCGTTGCTGCGCGGTGTTCTCGAGGAACGGCGTGATCGAGTGGGTCGCGCCGAGCCCGACGTGGACGCGCACGATCGCGGAGGGCCAGCGGCTCCATCGAGACACGCTCGCGTGGGATCCGTTTGGCAGGGGAAAGCTCGACGATCGCGCGCAGCCGATCCCGGCATGCGCGTGGTTCGACGCGCCGGACGGCGTCGACATCGTCGAGCACGCGACGTGGCGGCCGGACTACGGAACGGTGCTCTCGATGCTGTGGGCGCCCGAGGCGGTCGCACGTGACCTCGGTATGGCATAGGCACTCAACCTTGAACAAACGGAGCGCACGATGATGAATGACAAGAACGAAGACAACGAATCGACCGAGCACGTAGCCGACTCGTTCGCGCACCAGCTTGTTCGATGTGCGTGTGTCGCCGGTCTCCACTGCGAGGCGGGCGGCACCGACGAATTCGAGGGTCATGCGTTCACCGCGGGACCAGAGCCCGCGAATCCCGAGCGCGAGCGCTGTGGGCTGGACTTGATCACGTCGACGCTGATGCGCGGCCATGGGTAGGAGATCGCAATGACGAAGACGCCGAAGCCGCGGTATCGTTTCTGCTGGTCGTGCAGCCGCCAGCTCCGCGGACGCCATCACAAGATCCTGCGCGCGACCACGGCGCTGGCTAACCCAGAGCCTGTGATCGTCCACCACGAATGCGCCAATGAGATGCTCGACGATGGTGGTTGGGACGTGTCGCCGGCCAACTGATCGACGACAACGACCTCGGGCGACTTGCCGCGGGGAGGACACGCGATGCGCGCGATTCGGCTACCCGGATCTCGACACGGTCTTCGTTTCGGGCATGCGGCTCCTCGAGCCGTTCTTCATAGAGTTATTTTTTATACCTCCTACAAGTAGGAGGTCCTAATGGTCGCACTCATCTTAGTGGTCTTGGGCATCTGGGGCGTTGGGCAGGCGTGTGTCGGCGTCGTCTATATCGCGTTGGGGATGGTGGGGCTTCTCGCGAACGCGGTGCGTCGCGACGAGGTGGATCGATGAGCGACTTCCTGCGTAGCGAGGTTGTCGAGTCCATCGCCAACACCGGCGTGGCTCACGGCTTCGCGGTCTTCACCGACATTTCGGTGTCATGGAACACGCTCAGAACGAGCGACGCCCGCGTCGACGTCGGATGGTTCGACCCGGACGAGGAGCCCTTCGTCGTGGCGTGGGTAATTCGAGACGCGGCGAGCGACCCGAAGAAAGCACTACAGTCGCGCGCAGCGAGCACGGACCTGCTGAATGGCTGCCCGGCTGCGCTGAAGATCGAGATCGCGAGCGCTGATCACCAGGTCTCGAAGCCACAACATGGGATCGTTCGCGTTCTCGCGCGCGAGGTAGCGCGCCCCACGCATCAGCTCAACCGGATCGCGGCGCTCGCGGCGACCGCGTGCGCCGTCACGCCGAACGCGTTGATGCGGTTCTTTGACGTCCACCTTCCGAACGCACTTCCTGTCATTTTCAGGAACATGCGTCCGTTCTCATTTGGCACGAGTTGGATTTACGGGCTTTCGACCCACCCCGAAGTCATTTCGCGACGCTGGATCTCGCGGGAGCACCGGTTCATGGAAGCCACGAACGTGCCTGACGACTTCTACGCAGCAGGGCTGGTTAGCACGATGGCGGAGGAGTGTATGTTCGTGATGTGGGGTGGAGCGAAGCGCTTCTGGTTTCGGCATTCGTATCTCAGCTTCATGGATGCAGAAGCATCGATGAAGCGAGTGCAGACGACTTTCTCAGCTGAGCTGCAGCGCTGGGCAGGGGTAGCCTCTGAGATCGTAAGAGGCAGCGTGCGTGTTGCGAAACGTCCGCGGGAGGGCGCCGCAGTCTGACGACGATCATTTCGCGCCGCGGTCGCAGACCACAAGCTCCAGCTCAGAGTGATCGCTGGCGCATTGCGTGCTCGACCGCGCTCATTCGGCCGATCCCTCATGCGCTGCAGAGTCTTCGGACACGCTCAACGAGTTCATACTCCGATAGTCCTGCGTGAAGTTCCTTCTCTAGGCGCTGCCATTCGACTCCATCGATGGTGACGGACAGCTCAACAATGCTGGTATCCAACCATGGAGGTGGCGTGATCAGACGCCATGCCCGTCCCTGTCCAGCCGGTCCTAGTTGTTTTTCCCAGACGACGCGGCCCGTGGGGTTGCGTTCAGGTGCGACCTGTTCGAATACAAAAAATAGGAACTCCGGATCCCGAACCAAGAAGAGTCTCCAGCGTTCCGACTCCAATCGACCGCGCGCTTCGGCTAACGAACTCGCTGAGCGTGGTGCGAATGGCGCCGCGAACCGCTTCGAGCGTCTCTGGTGTAGCCATAGGTTCCGACCGATCGTACTGCACGAGCGCGCGTGGACATCGATAGCGATGTTGAGGCCGTCGGGTCCTTGGTGCAGTCTCAACGTGCAGTCTCAACGTGCAGCCTCAACAGGAGCAGACGCTTCCCGCTGACGTTCGGTCCGCTGCGGCTACTTTGAGTCCACCGTAATCTGTGGCGGCGATATCGTCGCTCGATAGGTGGCGACGTGCGCTTGCTCCATCTTATCCACGCAACGCTCACGCGTCACGACCGCACTTTGCGATTCGCCATGATCCTCGACGCTTGCAAGCTGAACAGCGTCGCAGACCTGATGCGTGGATCGTTGTGCCGGCTCGCTGATGGCGAGAAGCCTCCATGCTCGCGCATCTATCACCAGATGGAAGCGCTCCGTCCGGAACATCGGCGAATCTTGCACTACATCGCCGACGACGTACCAAGCGGGGGTCGGCAGCTTGATGGGCGTGCAGAGTTCAATCGCTGGCTCCTTCCACAGAGCGCCGCTCGGAGCTTTAGACAGCATCATCGAGCCCGCGGCCGCGACAAGACGCGCATTGCTGGGGCACGAAATCGCCGGCTCGCTCGGAGGGAACTTTTGGCAACACTCATCAAGGGCGAGATCACGTCCAGCCCCGAGGAGCCGATAGTGATCACACGCGGCCCTATCACAGTTCTCGCGTCTGTCCTCGAACGCTAGTTTCGCCGCCTCAGACTCAGCTGCCGCCTTGTCCCGCGCCTGTGCGGCCGCGAGATCGCGAGCATCCTGTTCTGCCTGCTGTTTTGCGTGGATCTCGGCTTCCTTCGACGCAGCCTGGTAGTGCACAACGAGGGCGGTTACCGCGATGCTGACGGATATCGCGCCCAGCACGCCGAGCAGGAGAAGACGTTTCTTGGATTGCGAAGGATGCGTTGGTTGTTGCGACGCCGAAGGCGTAACTGTCGCCTCGGAAGGACGTCTCTTCGAGGTCGGGCAGCCGCAGTGTGGACATGCAGCGGCTCTGTCCGAGACCTCACGTCCGCAGTCTTCACACTTGACGAGTCCCACGAGCCGCTCCTTCTGAACCGACATTACAATCATCAAGGTCTATCGATGATCTTGCAATGGGACCAACGATGGACCCGAGCGGCGTGCGCCGGGCATGGTCGCGCGAGAAAAGTGGCCGTACCCCGACATTCAGCTCGTAGGCACATACGCCCCTTGCCACGACCCTGGTACAAGAACTGCCGCCGGAGTTCGATGGTCGACCGCCCGCGGCGCGCACCTCGCCAACGACCGCTTCGCAACCGGGGTCCGATCGCGCGTCAGCGAGGGCGTTCGATCGAGTATTGCGCGGGTATAGCCCTCGGCACGATCTTCATGAGCGTCTTCCGTCGAGAACCTCGGGACATCACATCCCGAGGTGACCATGGCCGAGACCGAGTCCGGCACCCTTTCCAAGGCCCAGTCCAGGGGTGTTCGATCGGGCCATCCCAGGCGACTCGGATGGAACCATAATGACGATCGCACGAACGCGGCGCGGTCGGGCCAGTCGGCCGCAAGCGCGTGCCAACGATTTTCAAAACGAGCTCGGTAACAGAAATCGATCCGAGTCAGCGCGTGCACGATGTCGCTGAGGCGCCAGCGGAATCGTTCCCGCTCGCTGAAGGGGATCGGATAACGCCGTTAATTTCGGCCTCCAGCGCGCCCATATCTCATGAAGGGAGAACTTTTCATGAGCGAGTTGGCATTCAACATCAACGGCGAGGCGTTTGAGGTGCCCGCCCACGCCACCGGCTGGCGCGTGCGCCGCATGCGGCACAAGGGCTCGCCCGAGGTGGTGTACGGGCGCGATGGGCTGCCGCTCGTGCTGCCCATCAGCGCGCAGATGGAGGAGCTGCGCGCCGAGGTCGACAGCACGGGCCGCTACCGGCTGGACCTCGTCGACGCCGACAACAAGCCGATCGTCGGCGCGCCGTCGGGCTACGTGCAGGTGAACTTCGACTCGGCGCCGGCGTCGAGCGAGGGGCCTGGCGCGATCGGGCCGGTGGTGTCGGCGGCGTCGTTCGGCAAGCAGAGCGACAACATCGTGATCGAAGCGATGCGCATGCAGTCGATGATCGCCGTGTCGGTCGTCGAGCGCTTCCCGCAGATGATGGAGGCCGCTGCGACGCTCCTGCGCGCGGCGGACGGCGCGGGCCTGCCGGCGCGCCCGCCGATGGCCGCGCTCGAGGACGGCGAGGACGAGGACAGCGAGGACGATGGCGGCGAGGACACCGGGACGAAGAGCAAGACGGCGAGCTTCGTCGAGTTGCTGCAGCCGATGGTCGGCCCCGCGGTGCAATACCTCGTCGCGGGCCTGATGAGCGGCCAGGTCAAGCTGCCCGGCAATCTCACCGACGTGCTCGACTGGCGCAAGGCTGCCGCACGCGGTCAGAAGGCGAAGACCCCCACGGCCAGCACGCCAGCGCCGACCTCGAGCGCGGAGGCGACGCCGACCGCCGCGCCGAGCGACACCAGTACGACCGAGCCGCCGAAGCTCGATCTCCAGCAGGCGGCGCACTTCGTCGCGATCCAGAACGCGCTCGCTCCCGAGGAAGCCGAATTCGCGCGCCGCGCGGCGTCCAACTTCTCGCACGAGCAGCTCGTCGCGTGGATGGACAAGCTCGGGCAGCTCAGCGTCGAGGACGCCGTCGCGGAGATCCGTAGGGAGATCGCGAAGGCGAACGCCACGGGCGGTGCCCCGTGATCGCCCTGCCCTTCAACGACTACACGTGTCTCGGATCGATCACGGAGGTGATCCGCGAGCTCGTTACCAACGAGGATCCGGTGATCGTCGAGCTCGCGAAGCAGCATCCGACGACGCGCAGCCTCGTGCGCTGGATCCGCAGCCTGCCCCAGCGCGACGACGACGGCGCGAAGAACGACGGGCCCAAGGTCGATGCGTGCGAACCGCCGCAGCGACTCCGCGTGCCTGCCGACGACCCGAACTGTGTCGAGCGCGCCGCGATGTATCTCGCGATCGCGGAGCTGATCGATCCGCAGCCGGTCCGCCAGTTGGCGACGCTCGATCTTCCGATCGGCCTCCACACGTTCCCGGTCGAGAACGGCGCGCCGGTCATCCTCGATCCGAACGTCCCGCGTAACTGCGTCGCGTGCGGTCTCGCGTGCGAAGCGGACGGCCCCGTCGCGGTCGACGCGCGCGACGCGATCGAGTGGACGTCCACGCTCGCCGAGGCCGGCGCGGTGCCCCGCAACGGACCGAGCCGCCGCAAGCTGCGCCGCGCGCGCAATGCGGTGCTCCGGCTCGTCAACGAGGGCGCCGCGCCGGCCCACGCCGGCGACATCGGCGCGATCGGATGGATGTTCGCGCTCGCCGAGCGCGCCGCGCGCAAGTACGGTGCCCGCGCGATCTCGATCGTGCGCACGACCGCACGCGCGATCGCCGACCTGCTCGACCAGGCTCTCGAGCGCAGGGAGCGCAACCTCGCGCTCGAGATCGGTGGCTTCCGCCTCGAGCCGTCGCCGTGGATGAGCCAGCTCGCGAAGATCGCTGCGAACGTCGGCGTCGATATCGGCGCGTCGGTCCTGCGCTCGGAGCTCGGCTCGTTCGGCATCGGCGACGACGTGTTCAACCTGGTCGAGCAGGAGGCCAACAAGCAAGGCATGACGCTCGGCCCGCTCGCGCACCCGCCGAAGCTTCCCACGTTCGCATCGCTCCAGCAGCGCGCCGCATGAATCCACGAAAGGAGAAGATCATGACTACGTACGACAAACCGATCGACTGGCGCCGTTTCCAGGAGAGCCGCGAGCTCGCGGGTGAGTGGCGCATCGTCAAGGCCAAGATGCGCCACGTCGTCGACCGCGCGTGCCGGCTCGCCGAGCGCGTCGCCAGCGACGACGACGCCGCCAACGCGATCGATACGCTCCGCGTGTTCGTGCTCGATTACCTCGACGGCAAGCCGTCGCGCGTGCCGCCGATCGAGCTGATGCGCGCGGTCGGTCGCGTGCTCAAGCTCGAGCCGGCCCGCACGTACGCGCGCGCCGCCTAGCAACCATCATCAGACTCGCTTTGCTCGCGTCGCGCATGGTGCGCGCCGAGCCCCAGGATTCGCCCGCCGCGCGCGGGCATGGCCGGGCATTGCCCGGAGACAGAGAGAGACCGTGAAGACCGAAGACAACGAAGAGATCGTCTACGACTGGAAGGACCTCGTCGCGGCGCTGCGCGAGGTGATCGACGGCATGCTCAACGCCGCCGCCAAGGCGTCGTCCTACGAGGAGGAGTGGGACGCGATCGCGAACATTCGCGAGTTCGTCTACGACTGGCTCGACGGCCGCGCGGCGCAGTTCAAGCTCGCCGACCTCTTGCTCGTGCTCAAGATCATCCTGAGCACGATCGAGATCGAGCTCGGGATCGACAGCTCCGAGCTGCTCGAGCCGCTCGCGACATTGATCGATCTGCCGTCGTACGTACCGGCGGTGGTCCGCTGCCCCGGCGCGGACTCGCACGAGAAGCCCACGGTGGTGATCCGCCGTTTCGCGCGCCGCCGCAACGGCGCGCCGTCGGCCGCGCCCCACGTCGCGTTCGCCGCCTGAAAGGACGAAGAGCCATGGCCAAGAAGAAAAAGTTCAAGTTCGGAAAGCACAAGCTCCGCAATGCCGCGCCGCGCGGCGCGCCGAAGCAGCAGGTCCCGGAGACGCCGCTGCGCCGGCTCGGCTACACCGCCGCGGGCGCCGCCGGCACCGCGCTCGCGGGCAGCTTCCTCGCGCACGAGGGCTGGGCACCCAAGACGATCGCGACCGCGCTCGCCGCGGTCGGCGCGGGGCTCGCCTGGAAGGGCGACGACGCCGCGATCCGCTCGGTCGGCGCGGGCGTGATGTCCGCGGCCGGTAGCCAGCTCGCGCTCATGGTGATCGACGATCGCGAGCGCAAGCAGCAGGTCGCCACCGCTCAGACCGCGCAGGCGCCGCAGCTGAAGAAGCCCGCAAACGCCGGCGCGCTGCCGCCAGGATCGATCGAGTCCGCGTTCAACCAGGCGCGCGAACAGCTCGCGCTGGTCGGCGGAGACGAGGTCTAGAAAGCGATCGGGGGTCGGGGTCGCGCGCGAGGCGCGGCGCGGCCAAGAGAGGAGAACGCATGACGGATGCAGATGTCTATTACGTCGACGAGCGCAACGCTTTCATCAGCTCGGAGAATCGCCGGCCCGGTCAGGTCGGCGGCAACCGGATGATGATCAGCTCGCCGGGTTCGTCCGGCTTCCGGACGATCGGTGTGGCCGGCCAGTCGCCGGCCATGTACCCGCAGGGGCCCAGTCCCTGGGGTGCGCCGCCGCCCGGTTACTGGGGTCCGCAGGGCCCCGGGTACTGGGGGACGCGTAGCCCGTACGGCTACGGCCCGTCGATTCTCGATCGGCTGTCGGCCGGCAAGATCGTCGACATGGCGGCGCAGGTGTTCGCGGCGCTGATGTCCCTGCCGGACGCGCCGGTCGCGACGAGCGACGCGGTGACCGACGTGAGCAACCTGATCACGTATCAGAGCTCGCTCGCGTCGTACGCCAAGCGCGACGAGCAGATCCGTACGCTGGGCAGCCTCGTCGCGAAGTTGGTGGGGTAGCCGATGCCGGCGTACATCGGTAACGGTCAGCCGCAGGCGACCAAGACCATCTGGTCGGGCCTGACGTCGTGGCTGGGGGGCGGAGCGCCGGCGTACAAGCCGGCGCCGGCCGCGACTCCGGCCGCGACGTCGAGTCCGAGCTTGAGCGCAAGCGCGAGCTCGAGCCCGAGCGCGACCACCGCGGCGACCGAGCCGCGCGTGATCGCGATCATCGTTCCGCGCGGGTTCTTCCCCGCGTGGGACTGCCCCGATCCGCAGCAGTAGCGAAGTAGCAACCAACCCATAACGGTCGCGCCACCTCGCGCGCGACCCCGACCCCCGATCGCATTTCCCGTGGGAGTCATCCATGACGCTTTCATTTCGAACCTGGACCGAAGGACTCGACGCGCTCCGCGAGCGCGCCGAGGAGGTCCGCGGCCTCACCGAAAAAGACGGTGCGGCCTGGCCGAACACCACCAACGGCGACGTCATCACGATCGCGTCCGTGATCGATCCGAGCCTGCAGGCGCGGTTTCGTTCCAGCGAGCTCGGCCAGCGCTGGGAAGCCGTGCGCGACGACGCATGGCGCGCGTCGATCGCGCCGCACAAGGCGACGTACGCCAAGAACCGCGAGTTCTGGTCCGCCGTCGCCGAGGTCTGCGAGTACCTCGATGAGGTCCCCGTACCGGATCTGTGGGGCGTGCTCGCCGATCACCTCGGCGATGCCGAGCTCCGCAATGCGGGCCCGTCGCAGGACGGCGCGATCGCGCGCTTCGACGGGATCAAGACGTACGACGACATGTGGAACGCGCAACGCAAGTTCCTCGCCGACAAGCGCGGCTCCGACAAGCTACCGCCGCCGGCGGGCATGGGCGGCAGCGACATGAGCATCCCGCGCTCGACAAACGCGGACGTGCTCCAGATCGCGACGTACTGGACGACGCAGCTCGCGAACGCCAAGCAAGTGCTCGGCTACAAGACCGCGGTCGACAAGTGGCATGCCGCTATCGCCGATGTCGACTTGCTCGCGAAGAGCGGTAAGCCCGACGACGTCTATGCCAAGAACAACGAGTTCTGGCGGACCTCGTTCGAAGTCGCCGTGCAGGTCGCGATCGGCGACGAATCGCCGGGCAAGTGGGACCTGTTCGTCGATTCGCTCAAGACCAGCGTCACGCACTTGCCCGAGAACCTCGAGCACGCGGCGAGCAAGGCGGCCGACCTCGTCGCGAAGGCCGGGCACGGACTCGGCAAGATCGTGAACGAAACCGGCAAGGGCTTGCTCGCCGGTCTCGGCACGCCGCTGCTCGTCGGCGGCGGGCTACTCGGGCTCTACCTCATCACGCGTTCGCGCGAGAAGAGCGCGGAGGACTGACGTGTCGAGGTTGCCATGGATCGCCGGCGCCGGTGCGCTTGTGTGGTACGCGTGGTCGCGTCGCGGCAAGCGCGCCAACACGACGAGCTCGCCGGCGCCGGCGTTCGCCGGTCCGCTGCCCGGTCGCTGGGCCTGGCCGGTGCCGCGATGGAACGGTCGCGCGCCGGTGATCTCGGACGGCTTCGACTCGCCGCGCCCCGGACTGCCGCGCCACGGCGGCGTCGACATCATGTTCGCGCGCGTCGCGGCCGACACGTTCAAGCCCGGCACGTCGAACGGCACCCCGCACTTCGTCATGCCCGACGGGCTGTCCGCGCTCGCGGCCTCCGATGGCGTCGTGCGGTCGGCCGATCGCATCCCAACGGGTTACGCGGTCGTGATCGATCACTCGCCGGCGAAGGTTGCGACATTCTATGCTCATCTCGAGCGGCTCGCGGTGGCCAAGGGCGATCACGTTCGCGCTGGCCAATCGCTCGGCACGATCGGCGCGTCGCCGCTCGACGCCGAGCGCTTGAAGCATCTGCACTTCGAGCTATGGCTCGGTGGGCCGAGTAATCGCGTCGATCCGTCGATCGTGATGCGCGCATGGGAAGTCGTGCCGGATCCGAACGCGCTCGTCGCGCGCAACGCGGGCCTCGTCTATCGCCAGGTCGGCGCGAGCGGCGAGCCGTACCCGGACTGGGTTCGCGCCCTCAGGGGTAAGTCCGGCGTGTACGTGATCCGCGAGATCGGCGGCGACATCGTGTACGTCGGCTCGTCCGGCGCCGGCCGTTTGTACGCGACGCTCACACGTCATTTTCAGGGGTGGCGCCGCTTCAAGGGCTTCTGGAGGGTTGCGACGGAGATTCCCGAAGAGGAGGACGCGATGTGATCGATAGCTGAAACCTCTTTCATGCCTCAGCAGGAGTTGGACCTGCCCGGCAAGCGGTAGCGACGCAGCCGGTACCGAGTGTTGCGTGGTCGACGGCGACGT
>DATJXL010000067.1:0-15260 GCA_035500135.1 Kofleriaceae bacterium | reverse complement strand
TCATGTCTCGACGGATTGCAGCGCATGTGCCGCCGGGATCACACGCACGGACGCGTCGTGCGACCGCGATTTCGGCCACGAGCGCGTGCGTCTCGGATTGTGGCGCAAGAGAGCGACGCACGGTGATCCGTGACCATGGCGCTCGAGACGCGCACACGAGCGGCGCGCAAGCCCGCTGAATTTCGCGCGCGTGTTCCGGTCGGTGAATTGCTGATGTGCGACCGCATGCGCGCGATCGTCGTGATTGGTCTCACCCTCGTCGGCTGCGCTTATCAGCCGGGCTCCTTCCAATCGCCGATGCAGTCGTTTGTTGGCCAGCTGGCGAGCATCGACTGCCTCGATCTCGCGATCGAACGCAGGCCCGATCTGCCTGCCGGCGACGCGGTCGTGTCGTACGCGTTCGGCAACCGCTGCGACCATCCCGTGATCGTCGACCTCGCGATGGCCGACCTGTTCGGTCGCACGTCCGACGGCCAGCAGCTCGCGCTCAGCGCGTACGATCCGTTCCACGAGCTCTCGATCGCACGCCTCGACGGGCGCGCGGTCGGCCGCGAAGCGATCTCGTACCAGAGCGACGTTCCGCTTCGCGACATCTGTGTCGACGCCGCGTCGATCGCGCACGCGGCGCCCTCGGTGTGGCTGTGTCTTGCAGCGCGCCCGCAACCCTCGGAGGCCCAGTGACCACTCGCATCGCGTTCTTGGTGACAAGCATTCTCGCGACCATGCCGGTGCCGGCGGCGTTCGCCGATGACTCCGACTCCGAAGACCTGCCGTGCTGCCCGGCCGGCGACGACGGTCGGCCGTGCTACGTCGACGACAACGACGTGGTCGGCTATCGCCGCTGCGACCGCTACGGCGCGTGGGGGCGCAACCTGCTCGACCCGTACGTGTTCTTCGATCTCGGCATGAACGAGCGCACGTTCGGCTCGACCGCGACACCGCCATCGGTCGTGCCGGCCGCCCGCACGGTCGGTCCCAAGCCGCCCACGGCGGGCAAGGGCTCGACGAGCACGGCGCTGTTGTTCGACGAGCGCATGGGCTTCGGCCTGTCGCGTCACCTGTACGGCGCGGTCGACTTCGAGCTCGGGAACTTCGGCAACCTCGACTCGCTCGACACGAGCACGCCCGATCTCGTCGTCGACGGCCTCGCGTCGCTCGGCCTGCGCGGCGGCCTCGGCCCGTTCGCGCTCGCCGCCGAGGTCGCCGGCGGCGTCATGGAGTACACGTTCGCGTGGGAGCGCGACGGTCACGTCGATGGCATGCTCGAAGCGCGCGGCCGTCTCGACCTCTGGCTGTCGCCGTGGTGCTCGGTCGGCGGCGTCGTCGGCACGAGCTTGATCGCGCAGGGCGACTGGATGGCCGGCGTCTACCTCGGCGTGCACACCTGGTCGTACGCCGGCAACCGGCAGTAGCGATCAGTACGGAATCTCGGCTTCCTTGCGCAGCTGCGCGAGGAACGTGTCGAGCGACATCATGCCGAGGTCGGCATCCTTGCCGGTGCCGCGCCGGCGCGGCTTGACGCCCCGCGCCTCGACCTCGCGATTGCCGACCACGAGCGTGTACGGCACCTTCGCGAGCTGCGCGTCGCGGATCATCGCGTTGAGCGTGCCGTGCGAGAGATCGACCGTCGCGCGCAGGTCGTACGCGTGCAGCTTCGCCGCGACCTCCTCGGCGTAAGCCAGCTGCGCCTCCGAGATCGGAATGATGCGCGCCTGCTCGGGCGCGAGCCAGACCGGGAAGTCGCCGGCGAAGTGCTCGATCAAGATGCCGATGAAGCGCTCGAACGAGCCGTAGATCGCGCGGTGGATCACGACCGGGCGATGCTCGACGTTGTCGGCGCCGATGTAGCCGAGCTCGAACCGCTCGGGCGCGTTGTAGTCGAGCTGGATCGTGCCGAGCTGCCATTTGCGGCCGATGCTGTCGGCCACGTCGAAGTCGATCTTCGGGCCGTAGAACGCGCCGTCGCCGGGCTTGAGCTCGTACGGCAGGCCGGTCTGCTCGAGCGCAGCCTTGAGCGCGGCCTCCGCCTTGTCCCACAGCGCGTCATCGCCGATCTTCTGCGCCGGACGTGTCGCGAACTTCGCGGTGAACTCGAGGCCGAACGCCGAGTACACCTTCGCGATCAGCTTGGTCAGCCGCGCGACCTCGTCGGCGATCTGCGACTCCATCAAGATGATGTGCGCGTCGTCTTGCTGGAACTGACGCACGCGCGTGAGCCCGCTCAGCACGCCGGTCGCCTCGTTGCGATGCAGGACGTCCTGCGTGTGGAGCCGCAACGGTAGCTCGCGATAGCTGCGTCGCTTCATCTGATAGAACAGGTAGTGCGACGGGCAGTTCATCGGCTTGAGCGAGTACGACGCGCGCTCTTCCTCGGGCAGCGACGGATCGGCCTCGGGGTCGAGGATCAAGAACATGTTCTCGCGGTACTTGCCCCAGTGACCGCTGCGCTCCCACAACATCTTGTTGTAGAGCAGCGGCGTCTTGATCTCCTCGTAACCGTTCGCGAGGCACATCTTGCGCATCGCGGTCTGCAGCATCGTGTAGATGACGGTGCCGCGCGCGGTCCAGAACACCGCGCCGGGTGCGGCCGGGTGGAAGCCGAACAGGTCGAGCTCCTTGCCGAGCTTGCGGTGATCGCGCTTCTTCGCCTCTTCCTGCTGCGTCACCCACGCGTCGAGCTCCTTCTGCGTGAAGAACGCGGTGCCGTAGATGCGCTGGAGCTGCGCGTTGCGGTGATCGCCGCGCCAGTACGCGCCGGCGACCGAGAGCAGCTTGATCACGCCGACGCGGCCGGTCGATGGGCCGTGCGGGCCGAGGCAGAAGTCGACCCAGTCGCCGTGCTTGTACAGCGACAGCGTCTTCGCGCCCTTCGCGAAGATGTCCTCGATGATCTCGAGCTTGAACTTCTCGCCGAGCTTGCCGAACAGCGCGAGCGCCGCGTCGCGCGAGACTTCCTCGCGCACGAACGGCAGGTCGGCCTTGATGACCTCGTTCGAGGCTTTCTCGATCGCCTCGAGGTCCTCGGGCGTGAACGGCTTCTCGCGATAGAAGTCGTAGTAGAAGCCTTCGTCGGTGGTCGGGCCGATCGTGACCTGCGTGCCGGGGAACAGCTTCTGCACGACCGACGCGACGATGTGCGCGGCATCGTGGCGCACGAGGTCGAGACCCTCGTGGTTCTTCGGCGTGAAGATCGCGAGCGGCGCGCTGTGATCCATCGCGTGCGAGAGATCGACGTCGGCGCCGTCGTACTTCGCGAACAGCGCCGCCTTCGCCAGCCCCGCGCCGATCTGCGTGCGCACGAACTCCGCGACCGTCGTGCCGGCCGGCACGTGCTTCTCGGCGCCATCGGGCAGGGTGATCGTGATGTTCGCGGGCTCGGACATGGCGGCGAAGCTTACCCGAAGTCGCGCTAGGCGGCTGCAGGTAGCGCGCGCGGCGCGAACAGCGTGCGTGGCAGCGTCGGCACGAGCGCGCGCGGGATCGCGAACACGTTGTCGGCGCGCAGCTCGTGCGGCGCGCGCTCGACCAGCGGCGACGGCCGATGCGCGGTGCCGGCGAGCTGGTACAGCGCATAGCTCGCCGGCAGAATGTCGTGCACGGCGCGAGCGTGGTCGTAGATCCCGAGCTCGTAGCAGACGATCGGCGGCTCGGGCGAAGCGAGCAGGCGGCGGGCGCCGAGCAGCACGTCCGGCTCGAGCCCCTCGACGTCGATCTTGACGAAGCGCACGCGATCGATCGCGTGCTCGGCGAGCACGTCGTCGAGCGGTCGCACCGGCACGCGCACGACATCTGCGGTGCGAGTCTGGTCGGCCATCGACGGGCTGCCCCGCATGTACAGCGCGAGCTCACCGGGCTGCGCCGCGAGTCCGGCCCGTGACGCGTCGACGTTCGCGAACCCGTTCACGGCGATGCCGGCGGCGAGATCGTCGTAGCGCTCCGGCGCGGGCTCGAACGCGAGCACGCGGCCGCTCGCGCCGACCGCGCGCGCGGCATGAAACGACATCTGGCCGACGCTCGCACCGGCATCGACGAACACGTCGCCCGCGCGCAGGCAGCTCGCGATCACGTGCATCGTGCCGTGCTCGTAGAAACCGCAGCGGTAGTAGTTACCGCCGTTGGTCGCGCGCACGACGAGATCGAAGCCGTACGCGGTCGGACAGCGCAGCGGGCCGCGCAGCGCCGGCAGCAGCGCGCGGCACACGATGTTGCTCGTCAGCCAGAACAGCGGCAAGGGCAGACGCACGCCGAAGCGCGCGATCGCGTGCGCGGCCTCGAGCCGGCGCGCATGAAAACGAGTGGGGACGTCCATCTCGACATTCGGCCGGAACGCGCGGCGCGCGAGCAGTACCCGATCGAGCGCGGTGCGGACGATTGCGGCCCGTTGCCGGCATTTCCCCGCACCCGTCCGGGTGCCGTCCGGACATTGCCGCTACTAGATGTTGGAGCGCTCGTCTGCACGTCGTTACCGTGGATCGATGTTCGCGCGGCGGGTCGAGGCGGCGGAGCGATTCATCGACGCGGCAGCGATCGTCTGCGACGAGGCCAAGCGGCTCGGCGCGCGTGGCACGTGGATCGGCTTGCGCTTCGTGCACGGCTCGATCGCGCTCGCCGTCGCGAGCCCGGACTTTGCCGAGCCCGCGGATCTGACCGTGCCGCTCGTCGGCAACGATGGCGAGCTCGGCGCGATCGCGTGGACCATTGCCGAGCCGCCGTCGCGCGCGCTCGAACGCGCCCTGATGCTGGTCGCGACCCAGCTCGCGGTGTGGTGCACGCGGCGCGGCGTCGGAGCTGTTCCGCGCCGCCGCCCCGGCGGCGCGCTCGGACCGCGCCAGCTGCAAGTCGCGCGGCTCGCCGCGCGCGGCCAGTCGAACGCGGCGATCGGCAAGGAGCTCGCGATCTCGATCAACACGGTGAAGGCGCGGCTGAAGGAGGTGTTCGAGCGCCTCGGTGTTCGCAACCGCACCGAGCTCGCGCACGCGATGCTGCGCCGCGCGCCGCTCGACGGGATCGCGCCTGGCATCACGCGGCTTTCGACCGTGACCGTGATCCGCGCGCACGACATGTAGGCGAGTGTTTTCGCGGCGCCTGGCCCGGCCGCGGCGTTATGATGGGCGTATGACTCGCATCCTGCTGGCAGCTGTCCTGACCCTGTCGGCGTGCGCGACTGGAAGCCAGCAAGCGCCACGCGGTCAGGTCGCCCGCGGCGACGAGGTGGTGTGCGAGGACCAGCCGCGCACGGGCTCGCTGATGTCGCGCGAGGTTTGCCACACGCGCGACGAGTGGCAGGCCCAGCACGACGAGACACTGCAGTTCATGCAGCATCCGCACGCGATGTACGGTCACTGACCCGTCGGCGGAGGCGCGGCGAGAAACTCGAGGATGATCGCGTTGAACGCGTCGGCCTTCTTGTTGAACCAGAAGTGGCCACCACCGGGGTAGATGCACAGCTGCGCGCCGGGGATCGTGCGCGCGAGCTCGATGGTGTGCTCGATGCGGATCACGTCGTCGTCGCCAGCCATCACGAGGGTCGGCGCCGTGATCGTCTTGAGCTGCTCGTTCGTGTAGCTCGGCTGCGACAGCAGCATCTTGCGGAGCCGCTCGAACACGACCGGCCAGTGCGCGGCGCCGTCGGGTGACAGCCGCTTGTAGTTGTCGAGCATCGTCTTGGGCCAGTCATCGGGCTTGACGTCGCGCAGCCACGTGACGATCTCCGGCGCGAGGCCGTCGACGCGAAAGTTCGCGCCGGTCACGGCGAGCTTGCCGACGCGGTCGGGGTGATGCATCGCGATGTCGAGTGCGACGATGCCGCCATCGCTCCAGCCGACGAGGTCGGCCTTGGCGACGTGGATCGCGTCCATGAACGCGATCATGTCCTCGGCCATCTCGTGATAGTCGAACGGCCGGTCGGGGACGTCGGCGGTGCGGCCGTGGCCCATGCGCTCGGGCGTGATCACGCGAAAGTGTGCGGCGAGCGCGGGCGTGTTGCGATCGAAGTCGTCGGCCGAGCCGGTGCCGCCGTGCAGGAGTAGCAGCGGCGGACCGCTGCCATGCGTCTCGTAGTACGTCTTGATCCCGCGCACGGTGATGTACGTGCCATCGTGCGCGAGTGGCGCGGGTGCCGGCGCGAGTGCCGGCGGTGGCGCGGCATGCGCACACGCCGCGAGCGCGAGCAAGACGATCGAGCGCATGGCGCGAATCTAACGCACGCGCAGCCGGATCACGACCGACTTCGAGGTCGGCGTTCCCGAACGGTCCGCGATCGAGTCGAGCGGCACGAGCGCGTTGGCCTCGGGAAAGTAGGTCGCGCAGTTGCCGCGCGGCAGCTCGTACGGCACGACGACGAAGGCCGGCGCGACGCGCTCGCCGTCGTGCCACTCCGAGACGAGATCCACGCTCTGGCGCTCGACCAGCCCGAGCGCGGCCATGTCGGACGGATGCACGAACACGACGCGGCGGCCGCCGCGAATGCCGCGATAGCGATCGTCGAGCCCGTAGATCGTCGTGTTGAACTGATCGTGGCTGCGCAGCGTCATCATGCGCAGCCGCCCGGGCGGCAGTGCGAGCTCGGGCGGCACCGCGACGGTGAACCGCGCGCGGCCGCCGATCGCGGTGAACGTGCCGTCGCGCGCCGAGCTCGGCAGCTGGAAGCCGCCCGGCTCGCGCACGCGCGCGTTGAAGTCGTGAAAGCCCGGCACGACATCGGCGATGCGCTCGCGGATCCGGTCGTAATCGCCCGCGAGCTCGCGCCACGGCACGCCGCCGGCGACGAGCGCCTCGCCGAGCGCGGCGACGATCGCGGGCTCGCTGCGCAGCTCGTCGCTCGCCGGGGCGAGCACGCCGCGCGACGCGTGCACCATGCTCATCGAATCCTCGACGGTGACGAACTGCGCGCCGCTCGCCCGTGCATCGACCTCGCTGCGAGCCAGGCACGGCAGGAGCAGCGCGCACGCGCCGGGATACAGGTGCGTGCGGTTGAGCTTGGTCGCAACGCTCGCCGTGAACGCGCAGCTCTCGATCGCGCGCGCGGTGCGCTCGGTATCGGACATCGCCGAAACCAGGTTGCCGCCGAGGCAGAACAGCGCGCGGATCGCGCCGCGCTCGATGGCCTGGATCGACGCGACCGTGTCGCAGCCGGGCTGGCGCGGCGGCTCGAAGTCGAACGCGCGGGCGAGCGCGTCGAGAAACGCCGGCTTCGGGTGATGGTCGATGCCCATGGTGCGATCGCCCTGCACGTTCGAGTGGCCGCGCACCGGGCAAAGGCCAGCGCCCGGACGACCGAGGTTGCCGCGGAGCAGCATCGCGTTGACGATCTCCTGGATCGTCGCGACCGCGTGCTTGTGCTGCGTGAGCCCCATCGCCCAGCACGCGATCACCGCGCGCGAGTTGGCGTAGATGTCCGCGATCGTGCGGATCGTCGGCTCGTCGACGCCCGCGCTCGCCGCGATCGCGCGCCACGGCACGGCGCGCGCGTGATCGCGCCAGGCTTCGAAGCCGATCGTCTTCGCCGCGAGGAATTCGTGGTCGAGCACGCGCTCGCCGGCGTCGTCGCGCTCGACCAGCGCCTTGCCGATGCCGAGGAACAGCGCCTGGTCGCCGCCGATCTGCACCTGCACGAAGTGCTTCGCGAGCGCGACGCCGCCGGCGAGCATGTCGAGCGGATGCTGCGGGTGCGCGAACCGCGACAGCCCGACCTCGCGCAGCGGATTGATCGAGACGATCGTCGCGCCGCGCTTGGCCGCCGCGCGCAGCGACGTCAGCATCCGCGGGTGATTCGTGCCCGGGTTCTGGCCGATCACGAAGACGAGGTCGCACGCGTCGAAGTCGGCGAGCGACACCGTGCCCTTGCCGATGCCGATCGTCTCGCCGAGCGCGACGCCGCTCGACTCGTGGCACATGTTCGAGCAGTCGGGGAAGTTGTTCGTGCCGAACATCCGGCCGACGAGCTGGTACAGAAACGCGGCCTCGTTCGAGGTACGCCCCGACGTGTAGAACGCGCTCGCCGCCGGCCCGGCCGCGCGCAGCGCCGACGCCGCCACCGCGATCGCGTGCTCCCACGTCACCGCGCGGTAACGGCGCGTGTCGTCGAGCAGCATCGGATGCGTGAGCCGGCCGAGCTGGCCGAGCTCGAAGTCCGACAGCGCGCGCAGCTCGTCGACGGTGAGCCGGTCGAACAGCTCCGGCGTCGCGCGCGCGCTCGTCGCCTCCTCCGCGATCGCCTTCGCGCCGTTCTCGCAGAACTCGAAGCGGCTGCGATCGTCGGCCGCCGGATCCGGCCACGCGCACCCCGGGCAATCGAAGCCGCTCGCCTGGTTCATCGCGAGCAGCGCCTTGCCGCCGCGCGGGATCCCGGAATCGCGCTGGAGGTGTTTTACCGAGCTCCACAGCGCCGCGAATCCGCCTGCCGTGCGCGGCGGCTCGCCGAGCTGGATCCGACCCGATTCGTCGCTATGGTCGTCATCCGCAGCCACTCCGGTATTGCTACCATCCCAGGGGGGCGAATCAGCTTGCTTTTCTGTACGTAGGGTCATAACCTCCCTTTGACTACATGGACCAACGGGCAGCTGTTCGAGTTCCCGTCCGAGCACGGGCTCAGTGTCGCGTTCAGGGGGTTGTCATCGACGGGCTGGTCGAGGACGTCTCGCGCAGCGGTCTGTTCATGCGCGCACCGCGCATCGTCGACGAAGGCGCCGATCTCGAAGTCGATCTCGATCTTCCCGGCGAGGACACGCTGCATCTGAACGCGCAGGTCGTCCGCATCGAGCACACGCCGCGCGCCGGCATGGCGCTGCGCTTCGTCGGCGACATCGAGCGCCACCGCCGCCCGCTCGCGAACTTCATCATGCGCCAGCACGCGACCTCGCGCTGAGCGGAGGGTATGATGCGCGCCTCTGCTGGTGCCACCGATCGATCCGTCACGCCCGCGCGCTAAGCCCGTCACCCGGCGCACGATCCTGTCGCGCCGCGACGCGCTGAGCGCCGAGGCTCGCGCGACCGCGAGCGCCGAGATCGCGCGGCGCGCCGGCGAGCTGATCGCGACCGCACGCGTCGTCGCGCTGTACGCGCCGAAAGGCAGCGAGGCCGACACCACCGCGCTCGACGCGCTCGCCCGCGCCGGCGGTGCCCGCGTCGTGTACCCGCGCGTCGTCGATAGCGCCCGCGAGCTGGCGTTCCACGCCGCGCGCATCGACGAGCTCGTGCCGGCGCGGTTCGGGCTGCGCGAGCCGGCCGCCGATCCGGCGACGGTCGTCGAGCTCGCCGCGATCGACGCGTTCGTCGTGCCCGGGCTCGCGTTCGATCGCGCGGGCGGCCGCATCGGCTGGGGCCGCGGCCACTACGACGCGACGCTGGCCGCCGCGCCGCGCGCGCAGCGCATCGGCCTCGCGTTCGAGTGCCAGCTCGTCGCCGAGGTTCCGGTCGATCCGCACGACGTGCGGCTGCACGCGATCGTGACCGAGGCCGGCGTGTACAGGGTGGGTGCCGAGGTGCAGTGATGGATCCGGTGTTCGTGCTCATAGCGGTCGCGATCGGCCTTGCCGCCGGCGTCTTCCTCGGCACGCGGCTCGGCCGTGGCAAGGGCGACGGTGGCGCGCGCGAGGCCGCGGCCGCCGAGGCCGAGAAGATCCGCACGGCGGCGCAAGCCGAGGTCGACGCGATCCAGCGCGCGGCCGAGGTCGAGGGCAAGGAAGCCGCGCGCAAGCGCAAGGCCGAGCTCGACGAGGAGCTGAAGGCGCGCAAGGCCGAGCTCGGCAAGCGCGAGGCCGAGGTCGCGCAGAAGGAACGCGACCTGGACCGCGCGAAAAAAGATGCGGAGCGCCGCGCGCAGGAGCTCGCGAAGAGGGAGCAGAGCGTCGACGGCAAGATCAAGCAGGCCGATGCCGCGGTCGACAAGGCGGAGGCCGCGCAGGCCGAGGCGCGCAAGAAGCTCGAGCAGATCGCGAGCCTGTCCGAGGAGCAAGCGCGCAAGAAGCTCGAAGAGGACGTGCGCGGGCAGGCGCTCGCCGCGGCCGCGGTCGAGATCAAGCGCATCGAGGACGAGGCCGAGCGTGACGCGACCGCCCGCGCCAAGACGATCGTTGCGACCGCGATCCAGCGGTTCGCGAGCGAGTTCGTGCACGAGCGCACGGTCGCGGTCGTGCCGCTGCCGTCCGACGACCTCAAGGGCCGGCTGATCGGCCGCGAGGGCCGCAACATCCGCGCGCTCGAGGCCGCGACCGGGATCGACATGATCATCGACGACACGTCGGAGGCGATCACGATCTCGTGCTTCAACCCGGTGCGCCGCGAGATCGCGCGGCTCGCGATCGGCGCGCTCGTCGCCGACGGCCGCATCCATCCGACGCGCATCGAGGAGGTCGTGCGCAAGGCCGAGAACGAAGTCGAGAAGTCGTGCAAGGAGGCCGGCGAGCAGGCCGTGTTCGACCTCGGCCTGCACCGGCTGCATCCCGAGCTCGTGCGCATGCTCGGCGAGCTCAAGTTCCGTCAGTCGTACGCCCAGAACGTGCTGCTCCACTCGATCGAGGTCGGCTACCTCGCGGGTCTCATCGCGAGCGAGCTCGGCGCGAACGTCAAGCTCGCGCGCCGCGCCGGTCTGCTCCACGACATCGGCAAGGCCGTCGACCACGAGCAGGAGGGCTCGCACGCCGACGTCGGCGCGCAGCTCGCGCGCAAGCACGGCGAATCGCCGAAGGTGTGGCAGGCGATCGCGTCGCACCACGGCGACGAGTCCGGCGTCAAGCCGCAGGCGCTGCTCGATCACATCGTCGCGGCCGCGAACGCGCTGTCGGCGGCGCGGCCCGGCGCGCGCCGCGAACAGCTCGCGTCGTACATCAAGCGGCTCGCCGACCTCGAGGCGATCTGCAAGCGGTTCGGCGGCGTCGAGCGCGCGTACGCGCTGCAGGCCGGCCGCGAGATCCGCGTCATGGTCATGAACGACACGGTCGACGACGCGCAGGCCGTCGTGATGTCGAAGGAGATCGCGCGCGCGATCGAGACCGAGGCGACGTACCCGGGTCAGGTGCGCGTGGTGGTCGTTCGCGAGACCCGCGCGTCGGACTACGCGCGGTAGGCGAGCCTCGGCGAGCCGTCTGCTCCGTACAGCCGGGCGCTTCGCGAGGCGAATGACGTAGAGGCCGTATGCAGCACGGCCTCTACGCTACAATGAGCCGTGGGTCTCGATCCCACCGTCACCAACGTTCGCGTGTTCCCGCTGCTCGAGGTGAGCCGCGGCGAGCTTGCCGAGATCGTCGGCGGGCCGGTGGCGCGGGTCGAGCCGGTCGACGGCGGGCTCACGAACACGATCCACAAGGTGGTGCTCGAGAACGGCGACGTGTTCGGCGTCAAGCACTACGCGGGCGACCGCGAGTGGTTCGATACCGAGCTGTCGACACTCACGCTCTTGCACGGGACCATTCCGGTCCCGGATGTCGTGCATGTCGACGACAAGAAGCTCGCGATCGTGTACCGCTGGATCGACGGCGTCACGCTGCACGAGCTGCGCAAGGCCGGCGAGACCGACGGCTTCGCGGCGCTCGCCGAGCCGCTCGGGCGCGTGCTCGCGTGGCTCGCCAAGACCGACGCGACCGAGTCGTTCGAGCTCACCGCGATCCTCGAGCGCGCGTACGCGCAACTGTCGGAGGGCCGCGCGCGCACGCGCATCGGCGTGCCGTGCGCCGACGCGCTCCGCAAAGGCCTCGAGGCCTACGAGCCGAAGCTCGCGTGGGGCGCGGTGTGCCTGTCGCACGGCGACCTCGGCCACCGCAACGTGATCGTGCAGCGGCGCGGCGCGCGCTGGCGCGTCGGCGGGTTGATCGACTGGGAGACGACGACGACCGGCTCGCCGCTGTTCGACATCGGCAGCCTGTTTCGCTACGCGAACCGCCACGACTCCGAGTTCCGCGCCGGGTTCGCGCGCGGCTACGCGGAGGCGTCCGGGCGCGCGCTGCCCGACGACTGGCTCGTCACCGCGCGGCTGCTCGACTCGACGTGGCTCGTCGACTTGCTCGACGACGAGACCGAGATCCCCGCGGTGTTCGACGACTGCCGGCGCTTGCTCGTGCGGCTCGTCGACGAATTGCGGTAGGGTTCGCGCATGTCGTCTGGCCTGCCGCTGCCGTTGATCGACGAGCTCGCCGCGCGTGACCTGCTCGCGAACGTCACCGACCGCGCGGGGCTCGCCGAGCTGCTCGCGAAGCACGCTCCGGTGACCGCGTACGCCGGCTACGACCCGACCTCGTCGAGCCTGCACGTCGGCAACCTCGTGCCGACGATCCTGCTCAAGCGCCTCCAGCTCGCCGGGCACCGCCCGATCGTGGTGGTCGGCGGCGCGACCGGCATGATCGGCGACCCGTCGGGCCAGAGCGCGGAGCGCAACCTGCTCGACGACGCGACGCTCGCCGCGAACGTCGCCGGCATCCGCGCACAGCTCGCGCACCTGCTCGACATGGACGGCGTCGTGCTCGTCAACAACGCCGACTGGACGCGGGGCATCGGCTACCTCGAGTTCCTGCGCGACATCGGCAAGCACCTGACGATCAATTACATGACCGCGAAGGACTCGGTGGCGGCGCGGCTGTCGAGCGAGCACGGCATCAGCTACACCGAGTTCTCGTACATGCTGCTGCAGGCGTTCGACTTCGTGCACCTCGCGAAGGCGCACGGCTGCCGGCTGCAGGTCGGCGGCAACGATCAATACGGCAACATCACGGCGGGCTGCGAGCTCGCGCGCAAGCTCGGCATGATGCAGCTGTACGGGCTGACCGCGCCGCTGCTCCTCGACTCGAGCGGCAACAAGATGGGCAAGACCTCGACCGGCGAGCGGATCTGGCTCGACGGTGCGCGCACCAGCCCGTACGCGTTCTACCAGTACTGGCTCAACGTCGAGGATGCGCGCGCGCCGAGCCTGACGCGCGTGTTCTCGCTGCGCCCGCTCGCCGAGCTCGAGGACCTGTTGCGCGAGCACGACGCCGACCGCGCCAAGCGCCTCGCGCAGCGCGAGCTCGCGCACGCGATGACGACCTGGGTGCACGGCGCGGCTTCGATCGCACGGGTCGAAGCCGCCAGCCGCGTGATGTTCGGCGGCGAGCTCGCCGGCCTCACCGACGACGATCTCGCGCTGCTCGCCGGCACGGTCCCGACCGTCGAGATCGCGCGCGGCGACCTCGCGGCCGGCGTGACGATCGTGGATCTGCTGGCGCGCACCGTCGCCGACTCCAAGGGCGCGGCGCGCCGGCTCGTCACGCAAGGCGGCGCGTACTTGAACAACGTCCGGATCGCGGACGTCGAGCGCACGGTCACGCTCGCCGACCTCGCGACCGAGACGATGCTGGTCGTGCGGGGCGGCAAGAAGGACTACCGCCTGGTTCGCGTGCGCTGATCGCGCTCGGCGGCTACTTCTTCTCGACCGGCGCGTCCTTCGCCGGCCTCGCGCGCGATTCGGGAATCATCGGGCCGGTCGGGCCCGGGCCGGTTGGACCCGGCGGGCGGGCGTTCGGCTTGAACGTCGAGTCCGGCACCTTGTTCTTCACGGCCGGCAGCTGGTGGATGTAGGCCGCGACCGCCTGGATGTCCTTGTCCTCGAGCTGGCTCCACTGACCCTGCAAGAACAGCATCGGGCCCGAGATCATCTTGCCGTCGGGCTTGGTCATCGTCTTGATCGTCGCGGCGATCTGCTCGGCCGTCCACTTGCCGATGCCGGTGTCCTTGTCCGAGGTGATGTTGCGCGAGTACAGCGTGCCGGTGCCCATCATCGGCAGCTGCATCGCCAGGCCGCCCGAGAACATCTTGTCCGGGCCGGCCGGCGCGAACGTCTTGGGGTCCGGCGAGAAGTGGCAGTGGCTGCACAGCATCAGCGACGCGAGGTACTCGCCATGCTTGACCGGATCGTCGGCCGCGTCGGGCTGGTTCGCCGGCTTCGGCATGTCCATCGGCGCCATCTTGAGGTCCTTGTTGGGGGCGACGACGCGCTCGACCGGCTTGACGGTATGCAAGAACGCGACGAGCGCCTTCACGTCATCGTCGGTCATGCGGTTGTAGTTCGCGTACGGCATGATCGGGAACAGCTTCTTGCCGTCGGGGCGCACGCCCTCGCGGATCGCGGCCGCGATCTGGTCGTCGGTCCACGACCCGATGCCGGTGCTCTTGTCGGGCGTGATGTTCGGCGTCCGCCACGTGCCGAACGTGTCGGGCATCTCGAGGCCGCCGCCGTAGGCGTGCTCGAAGTCGGGACCGGTCGGGCCGATCGCGGTGTGGCACACGGCGCAGCCGGCCAGCTTCGCGACGTACGCACCGCGCTCGACGAGCTTCGGATCGGGGCTCGGCGCCTCGGGCGGCTTCTTCGCGGGCTCGACCGTCTTCGGCGCAGGCGCGGGCGCGGGTGCCGGCGCGGGCGCATCGTTCTTCTTGCCGCACGCGGCGAGCGCCACCACGGCCACGTACACGACCAACGTTTTGTTCATAGGGCGCGAGCGATAACACGCGCGCCGAAAAAGATGAAGGCCCGCTCGTTCGAGCGGGCCTTCAAAACCCCGGCAGCGTCCTACTCTCCCACAGAGTTGCCCCTGCAGTACCATCGGCCCTGGAGAGCTTAACTTCCGTGTTCGGGATGGGAACGGGTGTGACCTCTCCGGTGTAGCCACCAGGAAAAACATTCGAAGTGCGAAGCGTGCTGGCTTGGTGTCCAGCGAGCTCAGAGCTGCACTCTGGTGAGTGCCTATGATCGTGCTTTGCAGTCCCGAGACGATGACAAGCGTCATGATCGGAATAGCAAACTAGAGTGATGGCTTTGACCTTCTCCCGGCGCGCCTCCAGCCGCAGGCGTGGTGGCCTGCGTGGCGCCGACGCAGCTCGCGCTGCGTGGGAAAATATAGGTGGTCAAGCCGCCCGACCGATTAGTACGCGTTAGCTCCATGCCTTGCGGCATTTCCACATCGCGCCTATCAACCGCGTAGTCTACGCGGGGTCTTCTGGTGCATTGGCTGCATTTGGGACGCCTTATCTCGAGGGGGGCTTCCCGCTTAGATGCTTTCAGCGGTTATCCCTTCCGGACATAGCTACCCGGCGATGCCACTGGCGTGACAACCGGAACACCATCGGTCCGTCCAACCCGGTCCTCTCGTACTAAGGTCAGCTCCTCTCAAGCGTCCTGCGCCCACGACGGATAGGGACCGAACTGTCTCACGACGTTCTGAACCCAGCTCGCGTACCGCTTTAATTAGCGAACAGCTAAACCCTTGGGACCGATTTCAGCCCCAGGATGCGATGAG
>DATJXL010000066.1:0-9373 GCA_035500135.1 Kofleriaceae bacterium | reverse complement strand
GCCGCACCTCGGCGGCGACTTCCTGCGCGGCTACGTCTACGACCGCTTCCGCGATCGCGTCGCCGCGCTCGCGACCGTCCAGTATTACTGGGATGTCTCGACCTACGCCGATGTCTACCTGTTCGTCGACGCCGGGCGCGTTTATTCGTCGCTCGACGATCTCACGTTCGACAGTTTCCGCGTCGGGATGGGCCCCGGGCTCGAGGTGCACAGCGACAGCCAGTTTGTGTTCGATGCCTACCTGGGCGCGTCGATCGACGGCAGCGTGACCGTGTCGGCCGCGTTCACGCCGATCGCCGACCGCCGCGCGCACTGGTGGTGAGCGCGCACGGCGAAGCCGCCCAGCCACCACTGGAGCACGCGTTCGATAAGGTCACGGATCGCTCGCCTTGCGCACCAGAAAACGCGCGGCGTCGCGCAAGAAGGCAGCGACGCGGTTTACGGTCCGCCGGCGGAGATGATGCAGGTCGCCGAGCACGCCTGCGTTGCCGGTACGGCGCGACCGCCGACGCCCTGGAGCTGCGCCATCTCGTCATCCGACAGCGCGCGGTTGTACATGCGAACCTCGTCGATCGCGCCCAGCGTGTAGCTCGATTCGAGCATGTCGCAACCGATCTCGAACTCGACGTCATCGTCGATCGCGAGCTGCTGGTCCGGCGGCGCGGTGCACGCGCATTGGCCATCGAGGAACACGGACTCGTTGGTTCCGTCCCAACGCACTGCCAGCTGATGCCACGTGTCGCCCGTGAGCATCGGATCCGGTGTCCACGCGTTGTATTGAGCCTGCGCGACGTTGGTCATGAACACGAACCCGGCCTGACCACCTTGAGTCTGGACACCCGGGCCGAAACACCCAGCGTCGTCCCGTGTGACAAGCTGGAGCACGTTGCCCACGTTTGCGGTCGGCGTGTTGATCCAGCGCCGTCGCCACTACCGGGGGCATTGAATGCCGAGCGATTGCCGGACAGAGTCGACGAGCCAGGGTGACATTCGCTGATGTAATCGGCTCGCACGTGCAACGCCATTACATCTTCGCGATCGACCGCTGGTCCCAAATCGCCAGTTACCACGGTCCGTCAGCAGCTTTCGTCGGAATCGGCGCGACCGGGTAACTGGTTCGCGCGGAAGCTGCCGACATCTCTCGTGGTCGTCTATGTTGAGGGGCTAGTGGGTAAAACCGTAGGAGTTCGAGTCTCCTCTTGCGCACCAACAAAGATCGCGCGGATGCGTTGCGCGGACGTGGCTCATCGCTTGCCGGATCCCGTCTTGGTAACTGATTCGAGTGTCGAGTTACCAGAATCGTGCATCTGAACAGCACCTAGCAGGCCGCGGGACCGTCATCCGCGACGCGCGGACCGCCGTCGACTGGCGCCGTCGCGCTCGGGCGTCAACCACACGGCCTTGGACAACAGCCGCACCGGTCGCGACGACGCACGCAGCCAACGAGCCGATGCTCGATCAGATGATCGACGTGCTCGCGCACGCCGAGAGGAACCTGCTGCGTGTGCCGCGCTGACGCGCGATCGCCACCTCGTCGAAAACTTGACAGCGGCGGCGATCCGCACACGATCGCGACATGGCCACCGAAGCGGCGCACGTCTCGGAGCCGATGACGTGGAAGCAGATCTGCGAGCGGTACCCCGACGAATGGGTCGTGCTCGTCGAGGTCGACTGGGTCAACGACACCGACTTCGAGTTTCAGACCGCGCGCGTCGCGGGGCACGGCAAGACGCGCAAGGAGCCGCTGATCCAGGCGCGGCCATTGCGCGACAAGTACGAGAGCATGGGCCACTTCTTCACGGGGCGAATCCGCGCGCCGCAAGTCCCGCTGATCTTTCTGTGAAGATCACGCGGTTCGACACGAACGACGACCTGATCATCGTCGCCGCCCGTGTATGGGGGCGCTTCGGTCAGAAGCGGCGCGAGTCAGACGCTGCTCGGTCCGGACGTCCTCGACGAGCTCGGCTACAGCGTTCGCGACGGCGAGAAGGTCACGGTCGTACGCTCGGCGATCGGTGCCGAAGCCGGCTATACGATCCGCGTCGCGCGGTTCGCCGCGCTCGGATTCACGTCCAGCGACTTCCAGATCCACGCGCACGATCTGCCCGAGGGCATCGGCATCGATGGCCTGCTCGGGCTGTCGTTCCTCAGGCAGCTCGACTACGAGATCCGCTCGGCCGAGGGCCGCATCGTCGTCGAGCGAGTCGACGGGTCGGGCTGACCGCGACCGCGTGTGCTCGCAGCCGGCCGCGCTCGGCGTGAAAACACGGCGGCGCCGATGACGGTGGACGACTTCGGGTTTCTCGGCTTCTTCAATCCGCAGTGACAACGCTACTGGGCTGGATCGAAGAACAGCTGTCCGCGTGCGCTCGAAGCTGGCGGAAGCGAAATCGCGTCGGCGACACGTTGTAAGTGCGTCCGCCGCCGCCGTAACCGAATCGCAACATCGCGTCGCGCGCGTTCGTGGCTATCAACGGGCCCCCGGCGGTGCCGGGCAGGAAGGGCCCGCAACATGAAATCGCTCGTGAGGTCGACTCTCGCTCTGTCGTGCATCGCAGGCTGCGGAAATTCCTCGCCCGGAACGACGCCGGATGCAGCGCCCGCGCTGATGGTGGTCACCGTCGCCGGATCGGGAGGCACCGGGACGTCGGTCGACGGTGTTGGTTCGGCCGCGAGCTTCAACAACGCCTATGGCATCGCGATCAGCGGCACCTCCCTCTACGTCACGGACGTCGACCGAATCCGCCAGGTGACCAGCGAGTCGGTCGTGACGACGCTGGCGGGTGGGGAGTTCGGGTGGAACGATGGCACGGGCCCGTCCGCACAGTTCGACGAGCCGTACGGCATCGCCACCGACGCCGCCGGCACCGGCTACGTCACCGACCAGGGCGTGGACATGATCCGCATGATGACGAGCTCAGGGGTCGTGACCACGCTCGCAGGAATGGCCGCGATGTCCGGCTTCCTCGACGGCAGCGGCGCCGCGGCCCAGTTCGCCATCCCGCGCGGGATCGCCGTCGACGGCACGGGGACCGTCTACGTCGCCGACACCGGGAACAACGCGATCCGCAAGATCACGCCCGACGGGACGGTCAGCACGCTCGCAGGCAGCTTGGAGCAGGGTTACGCCGAAGGCACCGGCTCCGCGGCGCGTTTCGATCAGCCCGCCGGCGTCGCGGTCGACGGCACCGGCAACGTGTATGTCGCCGACACGTACAACCTCCGCATTCGCAAGATCACGCCCGACGGCGTGGTCTCGACGCTCGCCGGCGATGGCCAGGCGATGAATGTCGACGGTATCGGCGCGTCGGCGGAGTTCCAGCTCCCGACGGCGATCGCGATCGACCCGAGCGGAGACAAGCTGTTCGTCGTCAGCGGCAACCAGATCCGCACCGTGACGACGGCCACCGGCGCGGTCACCACGATCGCCGGCACCACCGGCGCCGGCTGGGCCGATGGTCCCGCGGCGCTCGCGCAGTTCTCCAGCCCGGCCGGCCTCGCCGTCGCGGCCAACGGCGACATCTTTATCGCCGACACCGCCAACCACCGGATCCGCAGGCTCTACCTGCAGTAGCGCGCGTGCACGGCGGCGCCTGGCCGCGCGCGGGCGCTGACAGCCGACGATCAACGACGAGCCATCGAGCGAACGCGTCATGTGGCGGGCGTGCACAGGAGATCGTGCTACCGGCGAGCGCCGCGCATCGCCGGCGCGACGAAGTGCGTCGGATGCGGCCCGAAGCCCGGCGTGGGTCTCGCCGAGTAACCCGCCGCGTGCCGGACGCCGTAACCGGGCGCCGCGCGAAAACGCGCGTAGCTCTCGGGATGCGCGATGCCGTGGATTCGCGGCGGAACTTCGCGCGGCCACCTCCAGCCGTGGTTCCAGAACGGCGACGAGTACCAGAACCCGTCCCACCACAGCCAGTACAGGCCGTCGACGAAGAACACCGGATAGTCATATCCGGCGACGACCTCGACGCCCGGCGAGACATAGGCGAGGTCCGGCCCCGCGACGTACGGATAGTCGACCTCGGTGTAGCAGCTGCCGGCCAGGCCGATGCCGATGATCATGGCGATGACACGTGTGGCTCGACGCATGGCGGTTCCTTTCGGCTCCGCTCGTCATGGCTGCATGAAGCTTGCCGCGCCCCGCGACGTCCGCGCGGACTCGTCGGACAGGTTCGCGAAGGGAGTGCACCGACGAGCGCTTGCTCCCGCATCGACTGCGCACCACGGACGGAGCGTTCGCGCGCGGCCGGCGAGGCAGGACGCCCCGCCGCTCGCGGCAGTGAACCGAATGCCCGGCTTCGCCGTAGCTCACGTCGGAGGGGTCCATGCGCACGTCGCCCGGAAGCGCGTCGCGAGCCGTCGTGCTCGTCGTGCTCGCAGCTTGCTCGATTCCCGGCAAACAGTTCGATCCACAGGACCACGGTCCAGACGGTGGCGTCGGCTCCGACGCACCGCCCGATGCCGCACCGGTGGTCGGCGTGACCCTCACGACGAGCACGCTGTCCGCGACCGCCGATGGCAGCTCGGCGATCACGCTGGTGGCTGCAACGACCGACGCCGATGGTAGGCCTGCGGCCGGCACCGCGGTGACGCTCGTGGCCACTGGCTCCGACAACACGCTGTCGGCGGGCTCGGGCACGACGGGCGCCGACGGCAAGCTGACGGTGCAGTTGACGTCGACCCGCGCCGAGCTCAAGGTCGTCACCGCAGCGATCGCCGGTGCGACCGCGACCGCGAACGTGACGTTCGTGGCAGGACCGCCGAACGCCGCGCACTCGACCCTCGCGGCGAGCCCGACCACGGTGACCGCGGATGGCACGTCGACCGCGACGATCGTGTTCGTGGCCCGCGACGCGTTCGATAACCCGGTCGCCGACCAGTCGCTCGAGCTCGCGGTCACCGGCAGCGGCAACATGCTGGCGCCGGCGTCGGGCACCACCGACGCCACCGGCACGTTCACCGCGAGCCTGCGCTCGACTCACGCCGAGGCCAAGACCGTGTCGGCATCGTCGGGCGCGCTGTCCGAGCAGGCCGTCGTCGAGTTCGCGGCCGGCGCCGCGGCGACCGTCGCGTTGTCGAGCAGCACGTCGAGCGTGATCGCCGACGGCAGCTCGATCGCGACGCTGACCGCGACCGTGGCCGACGCACACGGCAACCGCGTCACCGATCAGCTCGTCACGCTGACGGCGACCGGCTCGGGCAACACGCTGGCACCCGCATCCGGCACGACCGACTCCGACGGCACGTTCAGCGCCACGATCGCGTCGACGAAGGCCGAAGCCAAGCAGATCACGGCTGCGATCGCCAGCTACAGCTCCACGACGTCGCTGCAGTTCGTCGCCGGTCCACCCGCGTCGTACACGATCACCGCGGGCAGCGCACCCACACCGGTCGCCGACGGCTACGCGACGGCCGCGCTGACCGCGAGCGCGCTCGATGCGCATGGCAATCCGATCGGCGGGTTGACCGCGTCGATCACCGCGACCGGTTCGGGCAACACGCTGGTCGTGTCGGGCGCGACCACGAGCTCCGCCGGCATCGTCAGCGCGACCCTGGCTTCGACCGTCGCCGAGACCAAGACCGTGACCGCCGAGTTCGCCGGCGGCAGCGCCACGACCACCGTCACGTTCGTCGCGGGCCCGGCCACCGTGCACACTCTCGCCGCGTCGCCCGCGACGGTGCCCGCCGACGGCATCACGCGCGCCATGCTGACGGCGCACGTCACGGATGCGCACGGCAACGCGATTTCCGGGCAGTCCGTGGCGATCAGCGCGCCGTCCGGCACGCTCGTGCCGTCGACCGGTACGACCGACGCGACCGGCTCGTTCACCGCCACCCTGTCATCGACGACGGTCGGCACCGACACCGCGACCGCGACCTTCACCGGCGGCTCCACGGCGATGGTTACCGTCACGTTCACGGCGACCGCGCCGAGCTCGACGCAGTCGTCGATCGTGGCGAGCCCGGCGGGCGGGACCGCCGGCACACCGGTCACGCTCACCGTGACGATCCGCGACGCCAGCTCGAACCCGGTGCCGAACCAGGCGCTGACCTTGTCGGCGAGCGGCACGGCGAACACGTTCGGCGCGACCACCGGCACGACCGACGCGAGCGGCCAGTTCACGACGACGCTGAGCTCGACCACCGCGCAGTCCGAGCAGGTCACCGCGACGTTCGGGTCGTCGAGCACCAGCACGAACGTCACGTTCACGCCCGGTGCGCCGAGCGCGTCCACGACCACGCTCGTCGCTTCGCCCGCGTCGGCGACCGCCGATGGCGTGTCGCAGATCGCGCTCGAGCTGACGGTGCGCGATGGCAATGGCAACCCGATCGTGGGCCAGGCGGTGTCGCTCGCCGCGAGCGGCAGCGCGACCACGCTGTCGCCGATGTCGGGCACGACGAACGCCAGCGGCAAGCTCGAGGCGACCGCGGTCGCGACCGTGGTGCAGCACGAGACCATCACCGCGACCGCGGGCGCGATCACGCAGACCGCTGCGATCGCGTTCACGGCAGGTGCGCCGAACGCGGCACGGTCGTCGATCAACGCGAGCCCGACGACGATCACCGCCGACGGCACGGCGACCGCGACCGTGACGATCGTCGTCGCCGACGGCAACGGCAATCGCATCGCCGGCGCGCCGGTGGCGGTGAACGCGACCGGCACGGCGAACACGCTGTCGGCCACCGGCGGCGCGACCGATGCCACCGGAACGTTCGTGGTGACGCTCGCGTCGACGCGCGCCGAGGGCAAGCTGGTGAGCGCGACGTTCGTCACCGACAACGTCACGATCTCGACACCCGTCACGTTCGTCGCCGGCGCGCCGAGCGCGTCGCGCTCCACGCTGACCGCGAGCCGGCAAACGTTGCCGGCCGATAACTCGACGACCACGACGCTCACCGCCACGATCGTCGATGGCAACGGCAACCCGATCGCGAACCAGGCGGTCGCGTTGATGGCGAGCGGGTCGGGCAACTCGCTGTCGCCGGCCACCGCGTCGACCGACGCGACCGGCACGGTCACCGCGACCTTGCGTTCGACCAAGGCCGAGCAGACGACGATCACCGCGAGCTTCTCCGGCGCCGCGGTGACCACGGTGGTCACGTTCGTGCCCGGCCCCGCGGCCAGCGTCACGCTCGCCGGTGCGCCGTCGACCGGCATCGTCGCGGACGGCGTGACCGCCAGCACGCTCACCGCGACCGTGGTCGACGCTTATGGCAACGGCGTTGTGTCGCAGAGCGTCGGGTTCGCGATCACCGCGGGCACCGCCACGCTATCGCAGTCGTCGTGCACGACGAACACCTCCGGCACGTGCTCGGCGCTGCTCACCGCGACGAGAGCCGAGACGAAGACCGTGACCGCGACCGCGGGCTCGTTCACCGCGGCCACGCAGGTGACGTTCGTCGCCGGTGCGACCGCGCTCTACGCGCTCGCCGCCTCGGGCTCGGCGACCGCGGACGGCTCGGCGGCGGTTACGCTGACCGCGACGGCCAGCGACGCCCAGCACAACCCGGTCGCCGGAGTCGGCGTGACGTTCACCGCCGCCGGTCAGGCGACGGCGCTGGCGCCGGCGAGCTGCACGACCGGCGCGAACGGTACGTGCACCACCGCCGCGTCGTCCACGGTCGCGCAGTCCGAGACCATCACCGCCACGTTTGCCGGCTTCACCTCGCCGACGGCGACCACGACCGCGACGTTCGTCGCCGGCCCGCCGAGCGCGGCCACCTCGACGCTGGTCGCGAGCCCCGCGCAGGTCCTCGCCGACGGCCGGGCCCAGGTCGTGCTCACCGCGATGTTCGCCGACGCGCACGCCAACCGCGTCACCGGCCAGACCGTCAGCCTGGCCGCGACCGGCTCCGGCAACACGTTCTCGCCGGCCACGGGCACGACCGACTCGACCGGCACGTTCCACAGCACGTTGACCTCGACCAAGGCGGAGGGCGTGACGGTGACGGCGACGGCCGGCGGGCTCGCGTTGACCGCGACCGTGACCTTCACGTGCGCGCTGCCGTCGTTCGCGGCGGCCTCGTACAGCGGGCAGCCCGAGCTCGCGGTCGGCGACTTCAACGGCGACGGCAAGCTCGACATCGCGTCGACGTCGGCGACCGACTACAGCAAGGTCATCGTCGAGCTCGGCCAGGGCAACGGCCAGTTCACGCTGGCGTACACGTCGTCGTCGCTCCCCACGAGCGGCACGGCGCTGTCGCTCGCGGTCGGCGACATCAACGGCGACGGCAAGCTCGACATCATCGCCGGTTTCGGCGGCTCGGCATCCACCGACGGCGACGGCACGACGTTCTGCTCGGCGGGCGAGGCGTTCGTGCTACTCGGCAACGGCGCCGGCTCGTTCACGCTCGCGAGCACGAGCGCCGCGTTCACGTACGACGACTCGTGCACGAACGGCAGCAACTACTACGACGATCCGCCGGTGATGTCGCTGGTCGATCTCAACGGCGATCACAAGGCCGACCTCTTGCTCTACGACGGCAACGACGGCCTGGTGGCGGCGATCGGCAATGGCAGCAAGTTCACCGCGAAGCAGACCTTCGGGTACGAGTACTCGTTCGCCACCGGCGATTTCAATGGCGACGGTGTGGTCGACCTCGCGGTCCCCGGTAGCGTCGCGCTCGGCAGCGGCACCGGGACGTTCGGCGCGTTCGTCGGCGGCTACACCGGCAGCGCGGTCGCGGTGGCCGATTTCAACGGCGACGGCCGCAGCGACATGGTCACGGTGGCCGGCGGCACGCTCGTCGAGGTGCTGCTCTCGAGCTCGGCCGGCGTCCCGGGATCGCCCACGAGCACCACGATCGACGCCGACGCCGCGCGGGTCGTGACCGGCGACTTCAACGGCGACGGCAAGCCCGACATCATCACGCAGAACACCGCGCAGGGCTCGCTCACCGTCCTCATCAACAACGGTCAGGGCGGATTCGAGCCGCCTTACGACGTGTCGGTCGGAAGCCCGACCTCGTTCGGGACTCCGTACGTCGGCGACCTCAACGCCGACGGCAAGCCCGACCTCATCACCGGCGCGGATACGGTGACGAATCATGGCTGTCCGTGACGATTGCGGGGTCGATCACCGATCGGCGTACGGATCGATCTGCGGTGGCGTCCCCGCCGGCGGCGTCGGCGGCGGGTTCGTCGGAGGCGGCTTCGGCGGTGAGACCGGCGGCGACTTCGACGCGTGAGCATTCGCGTGCGAATGATGCGTCGGCGGCTTCGGCGGCGGCGGCTCGACGGTTCGAGCCGGAGGCGGTTGCGACGGCGTCGCAATCGCGGTCGGGGTCGGGGTCGGCGGCGGGGTCGGCGGCGCGACCGGTGCCGGCGCGACCGGTGGCGGCGCGACCGGTGTCGGCGCGACCGGCG
>DATJXL010000065.1:0-16942 GCA_035500135.1 Kofleriaceae bacterium | reverse complement strand
GGCGACGCCGAGGTCCGCGCGTGGACGTTCACCGGAGGCGCGGCTGTCGCGCCCGATGACAAGCTCGCGGCAAAGAAGAACGTCGGCATCGATCCGAAGGTGATCGAGGCACAGCGCACGGTCGCCGCCGACGCCCGGCCGACCGCCGTGGTCGCGCTGCGGCCGAACCTGCCGCGCTGGCGCGAGACCAAGCCGCGCGACTTCATGATCGTGCTCGATTCGAGCCAGTCGATGGTCGGCGAGCGGTTCACGCGCGCCGGCGAGCTCGCCGCGCAGCTCGTGCAGCAGATGGATCGCCGCGACCGGTTCTCGGTGATGACGTGCGACACCGACTGCCGCAAGCTCGGCGACCTGCGTGCCGCGACGCCCGACGCGCTCGCCGACGCGAAGGCGTGGCTGGCCAAGCAGACGGCGGCCGGCGCCACCGACGTCGTCGAGTCGATCCGCGCCGCGCGCGAAGCGGTCGCCGGCTCGGATGCCGAGCGCGATCGCTGGGTCATCTACGTCGGCGACGGCTTCGCGTCGACCGGCTTCCGCCGCGTCGCCGACGTCGAGCGCGCGCTGATGGGCGACGCGAACGTGCACGTCACGACGATCGGCATCGGCGCCGATGCCGACGACGCGCTGCTCGCGGCCGCGGCGCGCGGCGGCGGTGGCAGCTTCCTCGCGTGGCGGCCGGGCGAGCGCGCCGGCAGCGCCGCGTTCGCCGCGCTCGAGTCGACGTACGGCAGCGCGCTGCGCGATGCCAAGCTCGAGCTGCCGCCCGGGCTCGCAGATGTCGCGCCGACGACGCTGCCGACCTTGCGCGCCGGCGAAGAAGTGCTCGTCGCCGCGCGCGTGACCGGCGACGTCCACGGCGACGCGATCCTGCGCGGCACCGTCGCGGGCCAGCCGTTCGAGCAACGCTATCCGCTGACGCTCGCGGTCTCGACGAGCGCCGGCAACCGGTTCGTGCCCCGGCTGTGGGCTTCGCTCGCGATCGATCAGCGCGAGCAGGCCGGCACCGGTGACGACCGCGCGCAGATCGTCGCGCTGTCGCAGGCGTACGGCGTGATGTCGCGCGAGACCTCGCTGCTCGTGCTCGAGTCGCAGGCGATGTTCGATGCGTTCGGCGTCGACCGCCACGTGCCGAGCGAGAAGTGGACCGGCGAGGACTCGCTCGACGAGGTCGCGACCGGCGGCGAGCTGCAGGTCGCGGATAACGCGGCCACCGACTCGACCGGCCGTCGTGCCGGGCTCCACGTCGCGCTGGCACACGCGAAGAAGGACTCCGACAAGTTCGAGAGTGCCGGTGAGGACGAGCCGGATCCGGCCGAGCCGCGCGACATCCAGAAGACGCCGCGGGCTCCCGCGCCGCAGCCGGCGGCGAAACCGGTCGCGGTCACGACGAGCCCGGTGCCGGCACCGACCGGCGGCGGCGGCGGCTTCGGCGGCGTGATGGGCCCGATGCAGCCGCCGGCGCACTTCGCGATGATCCGCCGCTGGGTGCGCGTGCCCGCGATCAGCGCGTACGACACCGTCGCGCCGAGCATCGCGAAGGCGATCGCCGACGCCGAGCGCTCGCTCGCAAAGAGCCCCGACAGCCGCGAGCGCCACCGCGCGCTGGTGCAGGCGCTGTCGTACGCAGGCGAGCTCGACCGCGCGCGCGACGTCGCCGCGAAGTGGCTCGACCGCGACCGCCTCGATCCGCAGGCGCTCGGCTACGAAGCCGACTTGCTCGGCCGCGCCGGCCAGCGCGAGCTCGCGCTGCGCACGCTCGCGGGTCTCGTCGATCTCGACGCCGATCGCGCCGCGCTGCACGAGCGCATGGTGCAGGCGTACGAGCAGATCGGCCGCGCGCCCGAGGCGTGCAGCCATCGCATCGCGCTCGCCGCGATCGCGCCGAAGGACGCGAGCTACGCGGGCCGCGCGCTGCGCTGCCTGCGCGCGCTCGGCCGCCACGGCGATGCCGAGCTGATCGCCCGCGCATTGCCCGACGACACCGCGCGCGACGCCGCCGAGAAGGTCGCGACGACCGAGCCCGCGCCCGCCAAGACCGGCGGCGACCTGGTCGTCACCGGCAAGTGGACCGGCGGCGCCGATCTCGACATCTCGCTCGTCACGCCCGACGGCACGCGCGTGTCGTGGATGGGCGGCAAGCCCGACGCGATCGTCACCGACGCGAACAGCCCCGACCGCGAGCAGCTCGCGATCCGCTCGCTCAAGCGCGGCAACTACCTCGTCGAGATCAGCCGCGGCACGCCGGGGACCGGTCCGGTCACCGGCTCGCTCGACATCACCGCGCTCGGCTCGAAGCGCTCGCTGCCGTTCACGCTCGCCGGCGATCGAACGGTGGTCGCACGCGTGTCGATCTCGCTCGAGGAGCGCCTCGAGCAGATCGATCCCTACGCCGAGCCCGGCACGCACGAGCCGCGCATGGTGATGGGCGCGATCGGCGACGACACCCTGCGCCGCGTGATGATGGCGCGCTCGCCGATGGTGCGAGCGTGCTACCAGAACGCGCTGCAGGGCCAGCCGACGCTGCGCGGCCGCATCGTGCTCACGATCCACGTGCTGCCGTCGGGCTACGGCCAGGTCCAGCTCGAGACCACCGCGACATCGGGGATGGCGCCAGTCGCCGACTGCATGAAGCAGCAGCTCCAGACCATGCACACCAGCCCGACCGGCGCGACGCTGCGCGTGCCGTTCGTGTTCACTCCCACTTGATGTCGATCTGACACAGCTCGTCGCCGCGGGTGCGGCACTTCGCTTCCTCGACGATCGGCCGCTTGCCGCCCGACAGCTCGACCGAGCGCTCGACCCAGCCCATCACCGACAGGCAATGGGCCTGGTGCGGCGTCGCGAAGCCGTGCACGCGCAACACCGCGCCACGCGAGCCGCGGGTGTGGATCTCGCAGTAACCGGAGTCGTAGTGCGCGCTCCACAGCCGGACGCCGCGGCCGAGGATCCAGTGCACGCTCCCGATCTTGTAGAACAGGCGGTAGATCGTCGTCAGATTCGCGTCGGCGCCGCGCCGACCGAGCTCGCGCACGAGCGCGAGGTCGCCGGTGCCGAACAAACGGTCGATCGTGACGTTGAGCTCGACAAACTGATCGAACGGATACCACTTGGCCTTGTCGATCCGGCTCTCGATCGTGGCACGCAGGTCGGGCGAAACCTGCTTCGTCAGCCGAGCGAGCCCGGCCGCGCCGTGCCCGAGCTCGACCCAGAGAACGCGCGAGGACAGCGCGCTTCCCTTCACGTTGGGCATGGAACTACAGTACGCCGCGTGAAGCCGCAGGATCCAATCGCTCGCCTCGAAGAAATGGAAGCCCGAGCCCAGGTGGCCGGCGGCGAGGCGCGCATCGCCAAGCAGCACGAGGCCGGGAAGCTGACCGCGCGCGAGCGGATCGCGGCGCTGCTCGACGACGGCAGCTTCGTCGAGCTCGACAAGTTCGTGACGCACCGCTGCGGCGATTTCGGCATGCAGGACCAGAAGATCCTCGGCGACGGCGTCGTGACCGGCCACGGCACGGTCGACGGCCGCCCGGTGTGCGTGTTCGCGCAGGACTTCACGGTGTTCGGCGGCTCGTTGTCGGGCGCCTACGCCCAGAAGATCTGCAAGGTCATGGACCTCGCGACCAAGATCGGGTGCCCGGTCGTCGGCCTCAACGACTCGGGTGGCGCGCGCATCCAGGAGGGGGTCGAGTCGCTCGCCGGCTACGCCGACATCTTCCTGCGCAACGTGCTGACCAGCGGCGTCGTGCCACAGCTGTCGGCGATCATGGGCCCGTGCGCGGGCGGCGCCGTCTACTCGCCGGCGATCACCGACTTCATCCTGATGGTCGATCGCACGTCGTACATGTTCATCACCGGCCCCGAGGTGATCAAGACGGTGACGCACGAGGAGGTCACGAAGGAGGCGCTCGGCGGCGCGGCCACGCACGGGTCGCGGTCGGGCGTCTCGCACTTCACCGAGCCCGACGAGCTGGCATGCGTCGCGCGCATCCGCGAGCTGCTCTCGTTCATGCCCGGCAACAACCAGGAAGACCCGCCGGTGCGCGCGACGAAAGATCCCGCGGATCGCGCCGAGGCCGCGCTCGACTCGGTCGTGCCGCACGAGTCGAACAAGCCGTACGACATCAAGAAGATCATCAGCGCGGTCGTCGACGACGGGAAGTTCGTCGAGGTCCACAAGGACTACGCGAAGAACATCGTGTGCGGCTTCGCGCGCTTCGACGGGCAGCCGGCCGGCATCGTCGCGAACCAGCCCGCGCACCTCGCGGGCTGCCTCGACATCGACGCGTCGATCAAGGCCGCGCGGTTCGTGCGGTTCTGCGACTGCTTCAACATCCCGCTCGTGACGTTCGTCGACGTGCCGGGCTTCCTGCCGGGCACGAACCAGGAGTACGGCGGCATCATCAAGCACGGCGCGAAGCTCCTGTACGCGTTCGCCGAGGCGACGGTTCCGAAGATCACCGTGATCACGCGCAAGGCGTACGGCGGCGCGTACGACGTCATGGCGAGCAAGCACATCCGCGCCGACGTCAACGTGTCGTACCCGGCCGCCGAGATCGCGGTGATGGGCCCCGAAGGCGCGGTCAACATCATCTTCCGCGGCGAGCTCGACAAGATCCGCGACGAAGCCGCGCGCGCCGAGGCCCGCGCGAAATTCACCGACGACTATCGCGACACGTTCGCGAACCCCTACAAGGCCGCGTCGCTCGGCTACATCGACGAGATCATCCGCCCACGCGACACGCGCTGGACGATCGTGCGCTCGCTGCGCATGCTCGCGAACAAGCGGCAAGCCAACCTGCCGCGCAAGCATGGCAACATTCCGCTTTGAAGAGGGAGAATTACCGCCAGGGCGCCAGCCAGAGCGCCAAGACGCCAGCAGAGAGTGGATGGGGCCCGATCCACTTCTCCTGGCGCCTTGGCGTCTCTGGCGCCTTGGCGGTAACTCTTCTCTTCGCCTGTCATCACGCGCGGCAGGTGTCGCTCGCGCCGCTGCCGCCGGCGGCGTACTCGCATTACCTCGCCGGCAAGCTCGCGCTCGAGACCGGCGATGCGGCGGCGGCCTCCGACGAGCTCGCCGCGGCGGCCGCGGCTGCGCCCGACCAGCCGATGATCGCGGTCGAGGAGGCACGCGCGCTCGCGAAGGCCAAGCTCCCCGACGAGGCGCGCGCGGTGCTCGCGAAGACGCGCGCGCAGTGGCCCGACCACGCGCAGGTGTGGCTCGCGTCGGGCGAGCTGCTCGAGAAGTCGGTGCCCGTCGAGGCCGCCGTCGCGTACAAGCGCGCGATCGAGCTCGAGCCGACCGACGAGCGCGCGTACCTCGGCATCGCGCGCATCGAGCTCGCCGCGCAACACCCGCGGCGCGCCGAGGCGATCCTGCGCCAGCTCGTGGCTCACGTCCCGGCCTCGGTCGAGGGCCGCTACCGGCTCGCGCAGCGGCTGTACGCGCGCGATGCGCTCGCCGACGCGATCGGCCAGCTCCGCGTGGTGCTCGAGCTCGATCCCGATCAGCTCGACGCGCGCCTCGACCTCGCACGCGCGCTGCGCCGCACCGGCAAGCTCGCCGAGGCGATCGTGCAGACGCGCAGCGCGTTCGATCGCGCGGCCCAGCCGCTCGACATCGCCGAGGAGCTGTTCTGGCTCCTGTGCGAGGCCGACGACATGCAGGCCGCGGTCGATCTCCTGACGCTGCTCGACGACGATCGCAGCGACGCCGACACGCTCGCCACGGTCGCGCGCCTCGACATCGGCCTCGGCCGCCTCGCGGCGGCAACCGCGATCGCGGACCGCCTCGACGCGATGGATACCGGCATCGCGAAGCTCGTGCGCGTGGAGCTCCTGCTCGCGAACCACGACGACGCCGGTGCCGCGCAGCTCGCGACCGGCATCGCGGCGAGCACGCCGGCCGCGATCGAGGCCACGCGCGCGCTCGCCGATGCCGCGCTCACCGCCGGCGACGGTGCACGCGCGAAGCAGCTGATCGCTCCGCTCGCGAAGGACGACGACGAGCGCGCGTTCGTCGACGCGCGCGTGCGCGCGCGCGCGCACGACGTGCCGGGCGCGCTCGCGCTGCTCGAGAGCCTCATCCGCGCGCATCCCGACCACGTCGCCGCGCTCAACCTCGCCGGCTACTTGCTCGCCGACGCCCACTTGCGGCTACCCGACGCCGAGCGTTACCTCACCCGCGCGCGCGAGCTCGCCCCCGGCGATCCGGCGATCCTCGACAGCTGGGGCTGGTTGCTCTACGCGCAGGGCAAGGCGCGCGAGGCGGTCGGGGTGCTCGAGCACGCGGCGCGGTTCGCGCCGCGCGAGCACGACATCCTCGTACACCTCGACGCCGCACGCCGCGCAGCGCGTGATACGATGCGGCCATGATGCGTGCGTGCGTGCTCGCGCTCGTGCTTGCGGTTGGCTGCAAGAACGGGCCGTCGCAGGATCAGTGCAAGCAGTTGCTCGACCACATGGTCGACCTCGAGTTCAAGAAGGCCTCGGCCGCCGCGTCGAGCGACGCGCTCAAGGCCGAGATCGCGAAACAAAAGGGGCTCGTGACCGACAAGGTCTCGAACGAGTTCATCGACACGTGCACGAAGAAGATGGCGAAGGCGCGCGTCGAGTGCGCGCTCGCCGCGAACGAGCTCGACGGCGACAACGGCGCGTCGAAGTGCGACGACGCTAAGTAGCCGGTCGCCGCCGGCGAAGGCGCAAGAGGCGCACCTTCGCGATGAACCACAGCCGGCGATAGAACTGCCGGAGATACACGCTCTGGATCAGCACGACGAGCGCGATCGCGACCGCGCGCACGCCCTCGGTGCGGCGATACAGGCGCTCGACGTCGAACGGCACGTCGGGATCGGGCGTGTGGATGTCCTTGTAGAAGATGTCGAACGCGAGCGTGACGCCGAGCTCGTTGAAGATCAGCGCGAGCCCGATGCCGTAGGCGTACGCGACGAGCGTGCGCAGGCGCGGGCGGAACGTCAGCAGCGCGGTGGCCGCCGACACCACGAGCAGCGCAAATCCAGTAACGTACGCGGCGCGGAGGATCCCGCGCGGCGCGACGTCGAACCGGAACGACGCGTAGACGACGAGCCGCACCGCGACGAGCGTCAGCACGAACGCGAGCAGCGTCTTGAACAGGACGTCGCGCTTGCGCTCGACGACGAGCGTGCGCCATATGCGGCGGATCGAGTCGACCTGCCGCCCCGGCGCGGCGTCGGATGCGGGTGCGGCTTCGCGCGCGGACAGCAGCGCGTCGACCGTGCGGTCGGCATCGGCGAGGCGCGCCCCGAGCGTGCGCGTCAGCGCGAGCGCGACCTCGGGGCGGCGCTCGCGCAGGTGATCGAACACGTCGTCGGGAATCACCAGCGCGTCGACGGTCTCGAGCGCGCGCACGGTCGCCGACCGCAGGCCGCCGGTCAGCGATGACATCTCGCCGAACGCGCCGCCGCGCTCGAGCGTGCGCAGGAGCTTGCGCTCGCCGCGCCGCGGCTCGACGTAGACCTCGGCGCGCCCGCTCGCGAGCACGAACACGTCGGCGCCGGTCTCGAGCTCGGACACGATCGTGTCGCCCGCCGCGTAACGAACCTCGCGCGTCGCCGCGAGCAGCTCGGCGAGCGTCGCGTCGTCGAGCGGCGCGAGAAACTCGACCGCGCGCAACGCGCCGATGCGGTCGTCGGTCATCGCGCGCCTCGCAGGTTGAGCCAGCCGCGCCGCACCAGCGCGGCCCAGAACCGCCCGAACCACACGAGCTGCGCGAGCACGGCCGCGGCGACGCCTGCCGCGATCAAGCTCATCCGCTGCGCGTATTCCGGGTCGAGGTTCCAGAACAGCGCGAACTCGTCGAACACGAGACCCGCGCCGAGCCCGAACACGAACGCGAGCCCGCGCAACATCCGGCGGCCGAGCGGCGCGAGCGCGACGAGCCCGACGACGCCGATCAGGAACAGCCCGTAGTTGAAGTGATGGATGTGCATCGGGTTGGGGTCGTTGCCCGGCACGAGCGCGAACAGGCGCTTCTCGAGCCCGTACTTGAGGATCAGGTGCACGATCAGGCGCGCGCCCCCGAGCGACGCGACGAATCCGACCAGCATCCAGAACGCGGGCTCGGCGCCGCGTTCGACGACGAGGCGCCGGAACAGGCCGCGCGGCGTCGTGCGGGTGATCCGCGCGCCGCGTTTCTGCCGCGCGGCGCGCCGCTCTTCGATCGCGGCCGCGAGCTCGGCGGCGGGCAGGTTCGCGGCGTGGAGCTCGAGCAGCTGGCGCAGGAAGTCGTCGCGCACGCGCAGCTCGTCGGCGAGCGCGCGCGCGAGCGGCAGCGCGATCACCGGGAACTCGGCGAGCACCTGCTCGAACGTCGCGCGATCGATCACCGCGATCGTCGCGGAGCCGCGCCCGGCGGCGAGCGCGAACGGCTGGCACTCGCCGGTCGCGAGCGCGTGCATGCCGAACGCGTCGCCCTCGATCATCCGCGCGCGCAGCGCGCCGTGCGCCTCGATCACTTCGATGTCGATCTCGCCGCTCACGACGACCGCCATGCGCGGCGCGGCATCGGGCGGCTCGCGCGTACCGGCGGCGAGCTCGCGCACGGTGAACCGGCGCGCGATGCGACCGAGCTCGTCGGGCCGGAGCGGCTCGAACAGCGCGAGTTGCCGCAAGACCAGCTCGAGCGCGAACACGCCCGTTCTTACACCGTCTAGCCGCGCAGCGCTGCGACGACGGCCTCGGCGACCCGTTCGCCGACGGCCGGCGCCGCGGTCGCGCCGTGCCCGCCGAGCCCGGCGGCCCACACCAGCCACGGCCGATCGCGATCGCGGCCGAGCCGCATCTTGCGATCCGGCGTGTACGCGCGCTGGCACGCCCAGCGCCGCGTGATGCGCGCCGCCGCCAGCTCCGGCGTCGTGTCGTCGAGCAGCTTGCGCAGGTGCTCCTCGCCGACGAGATCGGGGTCCTGATGCCCGGGTTCGCTGCGCGACGCGTCGCACGGCGACACGAGGATGCCGGCCGCGTCGCCGCGCAGGTACATCTCGCCGGAACCGAGGTGCCACAGCCACGGCGCCTGCGGTGCGGCCTCCGCCTCGAGGATGAAGACGTGACGCTTGTACGACAGCAGCGGCTCGTCGCCGGTGAGCCCGCCCGCCCACGCGCCCGACGCGTCGACGACGACGCGCGCGGCGAGCACGCCGCGCGCGGTGGTCACGCGGCCGGCCTCGACCGCGGTGACGCGCGCGCCGAGTGCGACCTGCGCGTCGGCGGCGAACAGACGCAGGAGCGGCTGCACCGCGATCACGCCGTCGCTCGGCACCGCGATCGCGCGCTCGACGCGCAGCTCGGCCAGCTGCGGCCAGCCCGCGAGCACGCCGGCACGGTCGAGCGGCTGGACCGCGACGCCGTGCTTGGCCGCGCGCGCCAGGTAGGCCTCCGCGAGCGCCGCGTCGTCGAAGGTCATCACGCTGCCGGTCTCGCGCCAGTGCGGCGTCTCGCGCATCAGTTGCGCGCCGCGGACGGCGAGCGCGGCGGTGTCGTCGTCCTCGGCGAGCTGGCGGCCGAGCCCGGCGCTGCGCCCGCTCGCGAACCGCCCGATCTCGGCTTCGCGTTCGAGCACGATCGCGTCGGCGACGCCGCGCCGGCGCAACGCCCAGGCCGTCGCCAGCCCGGCAAACCCGCCCCCGATGATGGCGACGTCGACGCGTTCCGGCAGCTCGGCCACGAGGCCTTGTAGCACACGACGCGGTTGCGGCAGACTCGAACCATGCCGCGTTTGATCCGCCTCGATACCGGAGACGCGATCGGGACCATCAACGACAAGCAGCTCGCGTTCCTGGTCGATCAGCTCGAAGAAGAGCACGACACCGACAAGGACTACTACATCGATCGCGACACGCTCGAGCTGCTCTCCGACAACGGCGCCGACGCCGAGCTGCTCGAGATCCTCGAGAAGGCCATGGGCGACGACGACGAGATCGATATTGCATGGGAGTAACCGCGCGGGTGCGTCGCTAACCGCGCAGGCTCTTCGCGATCGCCCCCGGCGTGATCTTCTGCCAGCTCGCGAGCAGCGCCGCGGTCACCGCGAGCGCGGCGCCGCCGACGACGATCATGTGCGGCACGTGCGCCATCGCGGGCACGAGCGCGGCCACGCCGAACCCGGCTGCGATCCCGAGGCCGCACGACACGACGATGCCGATCGTGCCGCTGACGTATTCGCGGATCGGCAGGCCGATCGTGCGCACGACGAGATACGCGAGCGCGGCGAACGCGAGCGGGTAGCCGATCGCCCACGACACCGCGACCGACAGGAAGCCGAGGCGGTCGCCGAGCACGACCGCGCCGAGCCAGAACGACCCGGGCACGCAGATCGTCGCGACGACCATGTAGCGCAACGTGAGCTCGGGCCGGCCGACGCCGTCGAGCAGCGGCGGGCCGAGGAAACCGAGCGCGCGGAAGAAGCCCATCACGCACAGGAGCCGCGCGGCGGTCGCGGCCAGATCCAGATCCGCCGGCTTCCACCCGCGATAGAACGCGTGCAGGAAGTCGGGAATCACGAGCAGGATCAGCGCGACGAACGGCAGGATCGCGATCAGGTTCAGCCGCGTGAACTTGATCAGCTGCTCGATCAACGCGCGCGGCTCGTTGCGCAGGCGCGCGAACGTCGGGAACGCGACGTCGATGACGACGTTCGCGATCGTCTTGACCGGCTCGAGCACGATCTGATCGGCGAGCGTGTAGATGCCGGCCGCCGCCGCGCCGAAGAAGTAGAGGATGATCGGCACGTCCATGCTCGTGTAGAGCTGGTACAGCACCTGGCTGGCGGCCGCGCGCGCCCCGAACCGCACGTACTCGGTGACCTCGCGCGGGCGAAACACGAGGCGCGGCACGAACGGGTGGCGCGCCTGCATGATCACGCCGAACACGACCGCGCGGACGAGCGCGGCGAACACCCAGCACCACACCGTCGCGCCGGCCGCGGCAAACGCGATGCGCGCGCCCGATTCCGCCAGATGCGCGACGACGCGCGCCTTCGCGATGTCGGAGAACCGCAGCTCCTTGCGCAGGAGCGCGAACGGGATCGAGTAGACGTTCTGCAGCACGAGCTTGCCGCCGTAGGCGACGAGCAGCCAGCCGACGGTCGGTTCGCCCTGCAACCAGCCGTAGAGCGGCCCGAGCCCGAGCAGAAGCACGAACAACCCGCCCGACACGAGCAAGTTGAACCAGAACACCGTCGAGACGCGCTCGGGCGTGTGATCGTCGCGCTGGATCAGCGCCGCCGTCACGCCGAGGTCGGCCATGTAATCGAGCGCGGTGTAGAACGCGCCGGCGCCGAACGCGATGCCGAGATCCGCCTTCGGGATCCACAGCGCGATCACCAGGACCTGCGAGAGCAAGTCCGCGATCGCGATCACCGCCTGCGCCCCCGCCGCCCACGCCACGCCGCGCGCGACCTTCGTGCTCAGGCCAGGGCCGCTACCCGACACTGCCTCGCTGATACCACGAGTCGTGCTAGCGTGCCGCGATGGCCCGCGAGGCGCGCGCGCCGCAGGTCGCGCCCGAGCACTACGACTTCGAGCGCTACGACGACGCCGAGCGCTGGATGTCGTACTGGCACCAGCTGCGCGCCGTGCTCGCGGTTCACCCGAAAACCGTGCTCGAGATCGGGGCCGGCTCGGGCGTGTTCGGCGATTACCTCAAGCGCGCGGGCGTGCACGTCGAGACGTTCGACCTCGACGCGACGCGCGGCGCCGATCACGTCGGCGATGTCGCGCACCTCGACGACGTTCTGCCCGCGGGCCGCACCTACGACGCGGTGTGCGCGTTCCAGGTGCTCGAGCATCTGCCGCTCGATGACTTCGAGCCGTGCCTCGCGCAGCTCGCGCGGCGCGCGAAGCCGCACGTGTTCCTGTCGCTGCCGTATCGCGGCCTGCGCGTGCGCTGGGCGTTGTGGTGGGGCGATCACTTCTTCACGCTCGGCGGGAAGCTCATGCTGCCGTGGCGCCACCGGCCGATTCCCGAGCACCACTGGGAGCTCGGCTATCCGATCACGGCGAAGAAGATCACGCGGCGGATCGAGAACCACCTCGATGTCGTATCGCGCGGGTTCGTTCGCGAGAACCCGTACCACTACATGTGGCACCTCACATCGCGGTAGGCGCGGCCATGTACGCGACCGACGCGTCCTTGAGCTGATCGCCGTCGGTGTCGAGATCGGTCTGGTCGCCCGCGCCGGTGCCGAACGTCATGCCGGCGACGCCGGCGCCGATCAGATCCGGCACGTGGCCGAAGAAGTAGTGCACGCGGTTGTCGCGCCAGTGCATGTCGGTGCCGCCGCACGTATCGGACGGCACGCCGAGCGGCGTCTGCCATTCGAGCGCGGGCCGCTGCAGCTCGGCGGTCAGCGCGGTCACCCACTGCACGTGCTGCGCGAAGTTCGGCAAGGTCGCGTTGGTCTCGTCCCAGTACACCGGGCCGCGCGTGCCGCTCGTGACCGAGCACGTCGTGCCGCCGCCATCGGTCTCCCAGAAGCCGGCATCGCGGTCGAGCGTCTCGACGGTGACGAAGTCGGTCTGATCTGCGCCCACCGAGACCAAGAAGTCGGCGACGGTCTTGCCCGAGCCGTCGATGTCGGCGTCCGGATCGGTGACGTCGTAGTAGTCACCCCACATCGACGCGTGGAAGCCGATGCGCGCGGCCGGCGCGTACATGCGCGCGAGCGTGATGACGCAGCCGAGCAGGCCGGTCACGGTCTGCGGCGCGCTCGGGCACTCGGGCACGTTCACCGCGGCCGGAAACTGGTCGGGCGGCTTGCCGGCGCTCGCGCGCTGCATCAGGTAGCCGAAGAAGTCGGGCTCGAACTGCACGGCCGCGGGCTGGCCCGACGCGGTGATCTTCTGGAACAGGAGGCGCACGTCCGACAGGTACTGCGTCATGCGCGTTCCGTCGGCGAGGATCGCGTCGTTGTTGTTCTCGAGCTCGAGCGCGAGCTGGTAGTAGGTGAACATCGACGTGACCATGTGCATCGCGTCGGTCTGCGCGAAGTACAGCGGGTAGTCGCCGTCGGTGTTCCAGGTCGGCCAGCCGTTCTCGTCGCCGTAGCCGTCGAGGTACGCGTAGTGCAGATCCATCGGCACGTCGTGCGTGTACGGGCCGGAGTTGTCGTTGCCGACGCCGATCATGTAGTTGCCGACGCCGCGCAGATCGATCGCGAGCTGGCGCTGGCGATCGCGCAGCGTGAGCGGGCCGCCGTCGCCACCGCCACCGCCCGCGCCGTCGACCGGCATGCTGTGATGCGGACCGTTGCTGCACGCCGCGACGAGCACGACGGCGATCACCCCACGACGCATCGGTCCATCTTACGCCGCGCGCCGGCCGCGAAACACGGTGAAATGCAGGAGCAAGAGCGCGACGTTGACGGCGGCGATCGCGAGCCCGTGGCCGATCACCCAGTACGGGAAGCCGGCGAGGCACGCGATCATCCACACGAACACGAACGTGTCGCGGCGCCCGAACGAACGGATCCACGTGATCGGTGACTTCGGATCGTAGACGTCGTCGGCGGTGACCTTGTCGGACTCGAACCAGAACCGGAACGCGAACACGTCGCCGGTGCCGGTGCGGCGGAACACGTCGAGGTAGGTGACGAGCGACACCAGCACGCGGCCGCCGCCGGCCGCGGCGCCGAGCCACGCCCAGATCCCGCCGAGGCCGTGACCGATCGCGACGAGGAACAGGTTGTCGACGATGTCGTCGCTGAGGTTGTCGAGCCACTGGCCGAGCTTCGAGTACTGGTAGCGCAGGCGCGCGAGCTCGCCGTCGCACGAGTCGAGGATCGAGTTGAACTCGAGCAGGACGCCGGCGAGCGCGGTCATGACGTAGGTGCCGCGGCTCGCGCACAGCGACGCGGTCAGCCCGACGAGGATCGCCGCGATCGTGACGTGATTCGGCGTGAGCGCGAGCGAGCGATGCGCGAGCACGCGCGTGATCCGCATCGAGAACCGCCAGTTGACGAGCGCGTCGACCGGGCCTTCGAACGACTTGTTCATGCGGCGGATCAGCGCCCACTCGGCGCGGCGACGCGCGTCGTCGTCGACGAGCTCGATGCCGGCGATCACGTCGGCGCGCTCGACGCGTGCGCCTTCGGGTGCGGCGCTGCCCGGGGCGACGTATTCGACCGGAATCGGCAGCGGCCGCGCGATCTCGATCGGCGCGGCGGCGACCACCGCGCGCGTCGCGCCCGCCTTCGCGACCTCGCGGATGCGGCGCTCGAGCGCGGTGAGCCCGCCGACGAGCTGCGCGTGGCGCTCGCCGGTGGTCTCGAGAAACGCGACGGTGCCGGTCACGCCTCACAGATTCGCAAGATCGATCTTCGCCGTCCAGATGTCGGTGGGCCCGAGGATCGCGCGCGCCCACGGCGGGTCTTCCTCGAGGTTGCTCGAGTAGTACGAGACGAGAAACTGGGAGGTCTTCGGATCGCCGACCGGGATCGGCACGATGCCGGCGTACGACGTGTCGCCCGCCGACGGAAAATGCCCGTGATCGATGAACTCGAACGGCCCGGTCTCGTTCTTGTAGGTGATCTCGTAGAGGTCGGTGCGCTTGCGGTTCTGAGTCTCGAGGAAGTGGAAGCGCGCGACGAAGAACAGCCGCTTGTTCCAGAAGAACGCGAGTGGCCCGTCGAGGCGCGCGCCGTCGAGCTCGTACGTGCAGTCGAACGCGGCGTACGGCGGCGGCGCGGTGCACACCTTCGTGCGCAGCCGGCCCATGCTGCCGAGCAGCTCGTCGTTCGTGCCGTCCATGCGCACGAACGCGAGCAGGTTGCCGGAGGGCAGGAACACGAGCTCGGTCTCGACCGGCGTGTCGTCGGAGATGCCGTAGACCTGCGCTCCGAGGTTCCAGGTCTGGCCGTCGATCGACGAGAACAGCGAGACGCTGGTATCGCCGTCGTGATACGCGGCCGAGTAGTAGGTGCCGTCGGCGCCCTGGCGCACGCGCCAGAACGACCACTGTTCGGGGCCGATCGGCGTGAGCGGCCCCCACGTCATGCCGGCGTCGGGCGAGACCGTGTTGATCGAGATCGAGTCGACGTTGGAGTCACGATCGGAGGTGACGGGCAGGCGGGTGATCGCCTTGATCGCGAGCGAGCCGTCGGGCATGACGTAGAAGCACGGGTCGCGCAGGTCGCGGTCGGTCGGCGCCGGGATGATCGCGATGACGTGAAACGTGTCACCGTTATCGTCCGAGCGATAGACGTGCAGCGAGCTGTTCGGCCCTAGCACCTGGCTCTCGGCGGTGCGATGGACGAGGAAGATCGCGCCGTCGTAGGTCGTGAGGTCGGTGTTCTCGTCGTGGTCGCACAGCCAGTCGCGGCAGTCTTCGTTCGTCTCGAGGAAGCCGTTGACGAGGATGTGCGACTCGCGCAGCCAGCCCTTGCCGTCGCACGCGGCGAGGCACGCCGTCAGGACGATCAACCGCCAGCTCACGCGCGGACCCTAAGCGAGCCGCCGTGCTCCGACAACGAGAATCGTCGTCAGTTCAATAACCCGGGCGGACTTCGGTTTCGGTGATGGCCTTTGCGACGACATTTGCGTCGTGTGCAAGGAGAGTCATCCCCATGTCTGTCGCGCCGAATGTCGTGTTTCCCGGCGGGATGTTGCAGATCAAGAACAGACCCGCTGCCATCGACGAGAACCCGCCGAGATTGACGGGTGTCTTGCCAACCATCGTGCCATTTTGCTTTGCAGTCACGGCCACCGTGGCGTCGGTGATCGTTTTCCCTGTGCAATCTGTGACCACAACGACGGCTGCGCCGTCCGTATTCGTGTTGCTACAACCAGCGAAGCCGAGCACCGTCGACGAGGCTGTGATCGCTGGAACGTTGGATACGTCCGCAGTGATCGGTGCAGCTGGATACGCATAGATCGCCAGGTCCGTCGAGTACGTGATGTGAAGATAAGCAGGGAGGGGCGTTCCGCCGGTCTGAAGCGGTCCGGCTGAGAATGCGCCGGTCGAATCGGTTGTCACCGTCGCAAGCAGGTTCGCGTTCATGCAGTCCGAGACGCAGGCATCAACTGTGGCTCCGGGCGCTGGCGTAATGCTCGGGGTCAGATTCATGATCGCCACGTCCGAGACCGTCCCCGAAAACGAGACTTGAGCATTCGCGGTCGTTGGCGCGCTGTCACCGAGGCATGAGAACGGTCCGGGCGCGTCCGTGTAGACCTTTGCGTCGATGCCAGTGCCGGGTGCATCGACTCCGCCGCCGCCACCGCCACCGCCACCGCCACCGCCACCTCCGCCGCCGCTCTTACTGCCACAGGCTGCCAAGACGAGCGCAAGGCTGGCGCAGACGGATAGCTTCCCCATACCTTCGTCGTACCACCGGATGGGGCCGAGACTCCACGGCATTCGTCGCTTGTGATGCGGATCGCGGAGGTGCCGCAAAACCCACATCCACACCTCACGACGGCTCTACACGCGCCGCAGCACGACCGCGTGCTCGGCCTTGGGGCGGTCGCCGAAGGCGCGGCGCTCGGCGGCCCCCAGCATGGGGCGCTCTTGCGAGGCCCACGCCTCCAGGACGAGGTCGCCGGGCAACGCGTCGCGCAAGTCGTCGAGGGCATAGAGCGCGCGGCCGCGGGCGAGCGAGTCGCCGATGACGAGGGCCGCGGCGCGCCCGGGGCCCAGCGCGCGCGCGATCGCGCCGACGACGGCGGCGAGCGCGGAGCGCCAGGCGGCGTATGCGGCCGGGGCGTCGTCGTCGAACGCGCGGCGCGGGCCGAGCTCGCCCTCGTCGAGGGCGCGGTGGCGCAAGCCCAGGAAGTCGAAGCGCAGGCGCTGGTGCTCGGCGTAGTCGTACGTGCCGGCGTACGGCGGCGACGTGACCACGCCGCACGCGGTGCCGTCGGGGACGAGGTCGCCGAGCCCGCGCGCGTCGTGCTCGAACACCTCGGGCAAGCTCGCG
>DATJXL010000064.1:0-12204 GCA_035500135.1 Kofleriaceae bacterium | reverse complement strand
GATCTAACTCCGATCGGAGCGTACGCGCTCTCGTCCGGCGCGGTGGAGCCTGTGGGCAGCGCATCCCACGAGTGTCGACGGTCGGCGCTGTCCACAGGATCCACGGCGCGGCCGCGCGTTCTGCGCGGAGTAGCCAGCCGGCATGTGACGAATCACTAGAGCGTCGGCTAGCGCGCGGTCGCGGTCGGCAGCGCCGTCCACTCGCCGTAGCGTGCAACCGGGCCGTCGACGCGCGCCATCGCGATGCCGCGGCGTTCGAGCTCGGCGACGATCGGATGCGGCGAGCTCGGCACGAACACCGTCGCGAGTGGAAACGGCGAGCTCGGCCAGCGAAACGCGAACACCGCATGCGCGGTCGCGACCGCGGCGTGGACCTCGTCGAGCTCGAGCGGGTCCCCCGGCTGTTCGCCGTACCGGATCGCGAGCCTGTCGCCGTGCAGCTCGTAGCGCGCGGTCGTCGGCTCCTCGCTCGCGAGGGGGGCGAGGATCGTTTCGGCACGGCGCGCGATACGCCTGCCGATCGCGCGGTACGTCCACGCGAAGTAGCGCGGCATGAACGGCACGAGCACGAGCGCGACCGCCGCGATCACGACGCCACCGATCACCAGCGTCGACGGCTGGCCGCGTTCCAGCGTCCACAGCCACCCCGAGGCCGCGAGGAGCACGATCGCAGCCACCACGACGACGCGCTGCCGCGTCCGCAGCGCGACCTTGTTCTGCGGCAACCGGCGGACCAGACGGTCGCGCTGATGCTGGAGCGCCCACTCGAGCTCTCGGCGCACGATGCGGATCGCTTCTGCCGACAGCTCGAACGTCCACGCGAGGTCATCGGCCATCGCGGGTTGGTATCACGGTTTCCATGCGCACCGGGACATGCGATACACGCCGCGTGAGCGAACAGCTGCGCGAGCTCGCGCGTCTCGCCGGGCTCGACCCCGAGTACACGAGCTGGCGCGGCGAGCCGGCGGCCGCGAGCGACGAGGCGCTGCTGCTGGCGCTGCGCGCGCTCGCGCCCGATCTCGGCGTCGCGATCACGAACGCCGACGACGCGCCGGCCGCGGCGCGCGAGCTCGAAGCGCGGCGCTGGCTCGAGATCGTGCCGCCGGTCATCGTCGCGTGGGACGCGCTGGTCGTCGTGCCGTTCGCGGTCGCGGCCGAGCAGGACGGCGAGTGGGAGGTCGAGGTCACGACCGAAACCGGCGCGGTGCATCGCGCGCACGGCCGCCTGTTCGAGCTGGCGGCCGATTCGCACGCGTGGCCGGGCGGCGTCGTCCATTGCGTGCGGCGCGCGTCGCTCGCGGTCGGCGGCGAGCTCGGCTATCACCACGTGCGGTGGCGCGCCGCCGGCGGCGAGGGCGAGGCGCTCGCGATCGCGGCGCCGATGCACGCGTACGGCGCGCCGGGGCTCGGCCGGCGGCGCTGGGGCGTGTTCGCGCCGGTCTACGGCCTCGCGTCGCCACGCAGCGGCGCGGCTGGCGACCTCGCGTCGCTGCGCGAGCTGTGCGCGCAGGTCGCGCGGCGCGGCGGCAGCTACGTCTCGGTGCTGCCGCTGCTGGCCGCGAACTACGAGGTGTCGTGCTCGCCGTACTCGCCGGCGAGCCGCTTGTTCTGGAACGAGCTCTACGCGGATCTCGGCGCGCTCGCGCGCGAGGTCGGCGCGCCCACACCGGCCGCGCCGGCGTTCGGCCCAGGGCTCATCGACTATCGCGCGCAGTATCGCTGGCGGCGCACCGCGCTCGACGCGCTCGCGGCACGCTGCAACGCGGATCCGACGCGCGCCGCCGAGCTCGACGCGTGGGCGGTCGCGCACGACGTCTACGACTACGCCGCGTTCCGCGCGCTCGGCGAGGGGCAGCGCGCGGGCTGGCGCGCGTGGCCGGCCGCGCTCCGCGACGGCTCGAAGCCGGTGGCGACGCGCGCCGATGCGCTCGCGCTCGGCGCCGATCCCGTGCGCGTCGCGACCCACGTGTTCGCGCAATGGGCGATGCAGCGCCAGCTCGAGGCGCTGCGCGACGCGCACGGCTCGGCCGCGCTGTATCTCGATCTACCCGTCGGCGTCAGCTGCGACGCGTACGAGGTGTGGCGCTGGCGCGACCTGTTCCTGCTCGATCTGGCCGCCGGCGCGCCGCCCGACGCGCTGTTCCTCGGCGGTCAGGACTGGGGCCTGCCGCCGCTGTCGCCGATCGCGCTCCGTCGCGATCGCTACCGGTACTTCATCCGCTGCGTGCGCCATCACGTGCGCGTCGCCGGGATGCTGCGCGTCGATCACGTGATGGGGTTGTTCCGCCTGTACTGCGTGCCGGCGGGGCGGCCGGCGACCGACGGCGTGTACATCCGCTATCACGCCGACGAGCTGCTCGCGATCCTCGCGCTCGAGTCGGCGCGCGCGCGGTGTGCGGTGGCCGGCGAGGATCTCGGCACCGTGCCGCCGCACGTGCGACCCGCGATGGCGGCGCACGGCATGTTTCGCCTGCATGTCGGGCAGTGGCACCTGCCGATGCACGTCGGCGAGGCGCCGGCGCCCGCGCCTGCGGAAGCGGTCGCGAGCCTCAACACGCACGACACCGCGACGTTCGCGGGCTGGTGGCGCGGCGCGGACATCGACGACAAGCGCGAGCTCGGCCTGATCGATGGCGCGCAAGAAGCGGCGGAACGTGCGGAGCGGGCGCGCCAGCGCGAGGCGCTCGTCGCGTTCTCCGCGATCCGGCCGGCGGACGATGCGTTGACCGAGGTCGAGCGCGCGATGGTCGCGGCGACGACGGATCTCGCGGTCGGGCCGGCCGAGGTCGTGCTGGTCGCGCTCGACGATCTCGTGCTCGATCCGGTGCCGCACAACGTGCCGGGCACGGTGAGCGAGCGACCGAACTGGCAGCGGCGCGTCGAAGGCTGGGGCGATTCGCTCGACGCGGCGCGCGCGGCGCCCGCGGCTGCTGCGGCGATCGCCGCGATTGTGGCCGCCCGCGGCGCGCGGTCGTAAGATCGATCCATGAACCGGTACGTGCTGGCCCTGCTCGTGCTTGCTTCGAGCGTGGCGCTCGCCGACGGCGAGATCCGGCTCGACGTCGAGCTCGGCAAGCAGGTGGAGGTCGACGTCGGCTACGTGCGCGGCTGGATGTGCGACGATCCTTCGCTCGTCACGGCCGAGATCGTCACGCGCGAAGATCGCAACGTGTGGATCGTGACCGGCGCCAAGCTCGGGCACACGCTGTGCCGGGTCGGCACCGATCCGACCATGCCGCGCCACTACGTGTTCGACCTGCACGTCGTCGAGCCCAAGCCGAGGAAGTAGCGGTCGTGGTTCGTCGGCGGCTCGCACGGCTCGCGCTGCCTGTCGTGGTCGGCTTCCTCCCGGCGGCGCTCCTCGGCCTCGCCGTCGTGCGGTTCACGCTCAATCACTTCTTCTTTCGCGCGCCGTTCTTGCTGGACGCCGGGTTCCTGTCGAAGCTCACCTATCACGATGGTCTCGTTCTGCCGGTACCGAGGATCGCGTGCGACTACGCGAGCGTCTTCTACGACATCTACGTGTCGCCGATGACCTCGATGTTCTCGGCGCTGAGCTATCTCGCGCCGGTCGGTCGTTGCGAGTGGTTCGCGGTCGTGGAGGGCGCCGTGTACGCGCCGATCGGGCTCGCGGTGTACCTGATCGCGTCACGGCTCGAGCCCGAGTCCGCGCTGCGCCGTCTACCGATCACGTTTGCAGCCGCGGTCGCGTTCTCGTTCAGCGGGCCCGTGCTGTGGATGGTCGGATATCCGCACCTCGAGGCCGCGATGCCCGTGCTCGCGTGCGTCGCGGTGGGCGCGGTGATCTCGGGACGCACGCGTGCCGCCTGGGTCTGTCTCGTGCTCGCCGCATCGGTTCGTCAGGACGGAGGCATTCACGTCGCGCTCGCGCTCGCGCCGCTGTGGTTCCTCGGCTGGCGCGGCGTCGCGATGACACCGACGCGTCGCCTGGTCCGCTCGATGATCGGCGTCGCGATCGGGCTGAGCGTGACCGGCATGATCTGCCAGAGGCTGTTCTTCCACGCGGTGCCCCGGCTGACTCAGGCCTATCTCGGCAGCCCGCCGTACTCGCACCTGTCGCTGTCGGTGCTCGCCGACCGGGCGCGGTTCTTCTGCGAGAACAACCAGCTGATCTATTACCCGTTCGTCGCGACCTGCGTGGTCGCGGCGGTGCGCCGCGACTGGCGTTATCTGCTGGGTTGGATCTCGCTCGTGCCGTGGTTCGCGTTCAGCTTCGCGGCCGTGGAGGAGGTCAAGGTCAGGTTCGGCGCGTACAACGTGGGCCCGTTCTTGTACGGCCCGTTCTGGCTCTACGCGTACGGAGCCGGTCTGGCGCCACCGGGGCGCAGGTTGCGTGCCGGCTGGCTCGAAGCCATCTTCGCGCTCGTCTGCGCGAGCTCGACGTACGGTGCGTACCGAGGGTTCCCGTCGTGGATCCAGCGGGTCGCGACGGACATGACGCATTACCGCGTGAATGGTCGAGCATCGGTACACGCGTTTGTCGACGCGCTCCAGCGCAACCAGTCGCGCTTCACGCGGCTGCGCGTCGATGATGCCGTCGCGGCGCTCGCGATCGAATTCCTGCCCGCGGATGCATGGCTCCACACGGGCGCGACCGACAGCGACGCGGTGGCATTTCATCTCGCGTCGGAAGAAGGACGAGCGATCGAGGCCACGCTGACCGCGAACCGGCTCGATACGTGTACGCTCGTCCTCGACACCCACCTCGTGCTGTGCACGCACGACGGTCCTCCGGCCGGCATGTTCGATGCGATCGCGACGGCCACCGTGCCGTCGTCGTTCGTGCTCGCGGTCTACCCGTGGAAAGACCGCGACACCATCGCGCCGGTTCGGCGTGGCGTCGCATTTCGCCGCGCGGGCTCGCTTCGCGGCGGGCTCGGCGTGCTGCCTGCGGGTGACTACGAGTGGACGATCGAGGTCGCGGCAGACGAGCCCGTACAGGCCACGGGACCCGAGCTGGTGGGGATCGATGTCGTCCAGGGCGACGCGCTCCTCGCGAGTGGAACCGCGGCCGCGAACGCGCGCGCGTTCTCGGTGCGCCTTCACGTGGCCGGCGATCGACCGCTCGAATACGAGCTCCGATCGCGCGCGGACTCGCCGGTGACGATCACGGCGGCGCAGCTGCGGCTCGTCGATCGGTGACGCGCCTCGCTACTCGTCGACTTCCGCCGGCTTCTTCTCGAATCGCTTGCGCACGTTGTGATCGAGGATCAGCTTGCGCAGCCGGATCGACTGCGGCGTCACCTCGACGAGCTCGTCGTCGTTGATGAACTCGAGCGCGTACTCGAGCGTGAGCTGGCGCGGCGGCGCGAGCACGAGCTTCTCGTCGGCCGCGGTCGTGCGGATGTTCGTCAGCTTCTTGACCTTGTTCGGATTGACGACGAGGTCGTTGTCGCGCGCGTGGATGCCGACGATCATGCCGCTGTAGTTCTTGACGTTCGGCCCGATGAACAGCTGGCCGCGCTCCTGCAGGTAGAACAGCCCGTACGCGTTCGACACGCCCTCTTCGCTCGACACCAAGACGCCGTTCTGGCGCGTGCGGATGTCGGCGCCTTGCGGACCGTACTCGGCGAACTGCGTGTACAGGACGCCGGTGCCGCGCGTGTCGGTCATGAACTGCGAGCGATAGCCGATCAAACCGCGCGCCGGGATTCGATACTCGAGCCGCGTGCGGCCCGGTGCCGACGGCCGCATCTCGCGCATCACGCCGAGCCGGCGGTTGAGCTCGGCGACCACCGCGCCGACGTAGTTCTCGTCGAGATCGATCACCGCGTCTTCGTACGGTTCGGTGATGTTGCCAGCTTCGTCGCGCTGCAAGATCACCTGCGGCTGCGACACGCACAGCTCGTAGCCCTCGCGGCGCATGATCTCGATCAACACGGTCAAGTGCAGCTCGCCGCGACCCGACACCTTGAACACGCCGGCAGTGTCGGTCTCCTCGACGCGGAGCGCCACGTTGCTCTTGATCTCGCGCTCGAGCCGCTGGCTCAGGTTGCGCGACGTGACGTACTTGCCCTCGCGGCCGGCGAACGGGCCGTCGTTGACCCGGAAGTTCATCGTGATCGTCGGCGCGTCGACCTTGAGCAGCGGCAGCACCGTCGGATTCAGGATCGACGTGATCGTCTCGCCGACGTTGAGCTCGGCCATGCCCGTGAACGCGACGATGTCGCCGGCGCGCGCTTCGGCGAGCTCGAATCGCTTGAGGCCCTGGAAGCCGAGCACCTTCTGGACGCGGAACTCCTCGCGCTTGCCGTCGCGGTGGACGAGCAGCACGCGGTCGCCGACCTTGCTGCGCCCCGCGCGCATGCGGCCGATCGCGAGGTAGCCGAGGTAATCGTCGTAATCGAGCGTGGCGACCTGCATCAGGAGTGGCGCCTCGAGATCGCCGCCCGCGGGCGGCACCTTCTCGACGATCAGATCGAGCAGCGGCGCGAGATCGACCGGCTCGTCCTCGAGCTCGCGGATCGCGTAGCCCTGCCGGCCCGACGCGTAGATCACGGGAAAGTCGAGCTGCTTGTCGGTCGCGCCGAGCGACATGAACAGCTCGAACACCTGATCCATCACGTGGTGCGGATCGACGCCGGGGCGATCGATCTTGTTCACCACGACGATCGGGTTGAGCCCCATCTCGAACGCCTTCTGCGTGACGAACCGCGTCTGCGGCATCGGGCCTTCATACGCGTCGACGAGCAGCAGCACGGAGTCGACCATGCCGAGCACGCGCTCGACCTCGCCGCCGAAGTCGGCGTGACCGGGCGTGTCGACGATGTTGATGCGCACGCCGTTCCACGTCACCGCCGTGCACTTCGACAGGATCGTGATGCCGCGCTCGCGCTCGAGGTCGTTGGAATCGAGCGCGCGCTCGGCGACGACCTCGCCGGTGCGAAACGTGCCGGCCTGCTTGAGCAGGCCGTCGACCAGCGTCGTCTTGCCGTGGTCGACGTGAGCGATGATCGCGACGTTGCGGATCTGCTGGTCCATCACAGCACCCGTTCGCACGCGGCGAGCATGCGGAGCTCGGGCTGGAGCTCCGGCGAGACGAGCAGCGCGACCAGCTCGGCGTCGCCCGTGCCGGTCACGGTCAACGCCGGCGAATCGACGGTGAACGCATCGGCCTTCCGCGTGACGTGGCGGAGCAGCCGGCGGCCGGCATCGGAGACCTCGACCGCGCCGCCGCGCTCGTCGAGGCGCACGATCGGTACGCCGGCCGGGTCGAACAGCGACAGCGTGCTGTCGTGGCCGTACACCCGCGCCACCATCGCGCCGGCGCGCGCGAGCGTCGTGCCGTTGTCGCGGTGGTCGCCGGTCCAGTGCACACCCGCGACCTCGGCCGCGAGCGGCGGCCCGGTGACGTCCATCGCGAGCGCGCCGCCCAGCCCGATCGACACCTTGCATGGCCGACCCGGCACGAGCGATGCGACGAGCGCGCCCGAGCCGTCGCGCGCCTCGATAGCACGAGGAACGGGCGGCGGCGCGTCTTTCGCCTGGCATGCGGCGAGCGACAGCAGCAGGATACAGCGACGATACACGGGCGCGGGTTCATAACAGGCTCGCCGCGGGGCAGCAAGCCGTGCTACCTCCGCAATATGGTGCGTTTCGCGGGCATGGCCGCGCTCGCGCTCGTGTTTGCCTGCGGCCACGGCGGGTCCGCCGCGCCGCCCGCCCCGCGCGACGCAGCCGTCACCGGCTCGCGCGATGCCGCGCCGCTCGAGCTGCCCGCGCGCCCGCTCGGCCTGGCTGCCCTGGCCGACTACGGCTGGCGCAAGCGGCCGGGCCAGCGCGCGTTTCGCGAGGCGCGGGCGGCCGAGGCCCGCGGCGACTGGCCCGGTGTGCTCGCCGCCTGCGAGCGCGCGCTCGCCGCCGATCCCGGCCACCTCGACGCGCGCTGGCTCGACGCGATCGCGCTCGCCCACGCGAGCCGGCTCGGCGACGTGCTGGCGCCGCTCGATGCCGCCGCCGCCGGCGATTACGGCAAGTGGACACCCGCCGCGCTCGAGCACCCGGCGCTGCAGGCGTTCCTGGCGACGCCGACCGGCGATGCGTGGAAGCGCCGCGCCGAGCGCGACCGCGCCGACTACCTCGCCGCGCTGGCGCGCGCGCTCGTCGTCGCGAGCATGGGCGATCTCTACGCCTACGATCCTCAGACCACGCGCTGGCATCGCCTCACGCGCACGCAGGGCGCCGTGGTCACCGCGTTTGCCGCGCCGGCCGGCGCACATCGCATCGCCTACGTCACGCGCGATCGCGCGGGCAAGCTCGCGGTCGGTCTGGTCGAGCTCGACACCGGCCACACGACCCACGCGGTCGATCTCGGCATCACCGCGACCGCGGCCGCGCCGCTCGCGATCGCGTACGGCGACAAGCCGACCGGGTTCTGGATCGGCACCGGCGGCGGCGCGCAGGCGTGGCGCGTGCTCGACGACACCGGCGCGTTGCACGCGCTGCCCGCCAGGCTCCCGCGCCCGAGCGGCGCGTGGCTCGAGGTCCACGCGCACGGCGCGCGCTTGCATCGCTTGCCCGCGAACGTCGCCGCCGACTGGGACGATCAGGAGCTCGCGAGCGCGCTGCGCGTCGGCTCGTCCAATCGCGTCGTCAGCGTGCCGAACGCCGGCATGATCGACGGCAACACGATCGTGTGGTCGCCCGATCGCGGGCACCTCGCGTTCGTCGCGCAGGACGAGCAGTGCGCGGCGGGCAAGCCGGCGACCGCGCTGTTCGTCGCCGATGCCGCGACCGGCACGGCGCGCGAGCTCGGTCAGCGCGGCGACGGCGGCTACGCGCTCGAGTGGCTCGGCGATGGCCGGCTCGCGATCGCCGCCGATCGCGGCGTGTCGATCGTCGATCTCGCCGGCGGCGCCCCGCTGACGTTCGACCATGCGTCGCTGCTCGCACCGCGCCACCGCCCGCGCTGTGCCCCCGAGCCTGCTGAAAATTCCGAGCCCGAGCCCGAGCCCGAGCCCGAGCCCGAAAACTGACACCTACATCGCGACCTTCACCAGTCGGAAGCTGGCAATCGCGCACTTAGCGCGTGGCACGCACGCTGCTCTTCGTCGGGGCATGTCCATCCGCAACGTGATCGCCTCCGGGACGAGCGGCGCTGCCGCCACCGCGGTCGACGTCGGGACGCTGGTCCTCCTGGTCCACCGTCACGTGCCGATCGCGCCCGCGGCGTTTTTCGCGTGTGCGGCGGGCGCCGTGGTGTGCTTCACGCTGAACAAGTACATCGCGTTTCGTGATCGCTCGCGGGTCACGTGCCAGCAGCTCGTGCGTTTCGGACTCGTCGCCGTGACGACCGCGCTGCTGATGGCGCTGGCGATGCACGTGTGCGTCGACCTGCTCGGCATGCAGTACCTGCTCGCCAAGCTCGTCTGCGCGGTGCTCGTGTTCGTCGCGTGGGGATTTCCCGCTCAGCGCCGCCTCGTCTTCGCAAGGAGCTCGTCATGACCTCGTCATTCATCGACCTCTCGATCGTCATTCCCGCGTACAACGAAGAGCACCGCATCCTGCCCACGCTCGAGCGCCTGCATCGCTTCTTGTCGGCGCACCCGCTGCGCCACGAGATCGTCGTCGTCGACGACGGCTCGACCGACGGTACGGCCTCGGTGGTCTCGCTCGCGATGGCGCGCATCCCGTGCCTGCGGCTCGTCCGCCAGACGCCGAACCGCGGCAAGGGCGCGGCGGTGCGCCTCGGCATGCTCGAGGCGCGCGGCCAGCTGCGCGTGATGAGCGACGCCGACGGCTCGATGCCGCCCGAGCAGCTTCCCAAGTTGCTCGCACCGATCGTCGCCTGCAAGGCGGAGATCGCGATCGGCTCGCGCTACGCCGAGGGTGCGAAGACCGACGCGCGCCAGCCGTGGTACCGCGTGCTGTGGAGCCGGCTCGCGAACCGCGTGATCCAGCGCTCGCTCGTGCCCGGCGTGCGCGACACCCAGTGCGGGTTCAAGGCGTTCACTGCCGAGGCCGCGCGCGATCTGTTCGCGCTCGGTCGCATCGACGGCTGGGCGTTCGACCTCGAGATCCTCGCGCTCGCGCGCCGGCGCGGCTACGCGATCGCCGAGGTCGGCGTCGAGTGGCGCGACGACCGCCGCTCGCGCGTGAATCCGCTCAAGGACATGTGGAAGGTCGTGCGCGAGGCGATGACGATCCGCAGGAACCTGCGCCACGGCGTCTACGCCCTCGCGCCCGTCACTTCAGCGACGTGATCGCGCCGTGCGTGCCGTCCGCGCCGAACACCACGCGGTAGTGGTAGCGCGGCGGCGGCGTGGGCGTCATCCCGACCGGCCCGTGCTCGTAGTACTCGATCGTGACCTTGTCCTTGTCGGCCGTGACCTTCTCGTCCTCGACGCGGACCTGATCGATCTCGCGCAGCCACGCGAGCGCGAGCTCCTGGCGCTTCGCGGCGTTGGCCTTCGCCCAGCCCGCCGCGGCCATCGCCGCCCGCGGCGCGCCGCGATCGTTCCACTTGCAGCCGTTCAGCACGCCTTCCCACCGGCAGCCGAGGTCGGACGCGAACGAGCCGACCACGATCAGCCCCTTGAACGTCTCCGAGCGCTCGACACAGCGGCCACCGTACGTCGACATCTCGTGACCGGTCGCCGCTTTGTAGGCGGCGTCGATGCCGGCGTCGGTCGAGACATCGCACCTGGGGGAATCTGCGTGCGCGGAGGAGGCGGCGAGCACGAGCGCGAACGCCAGGCGGGTGGGGGTCATGGCAGGTCTCACGATCGATCGGATGCGCCGATCTATGAAGTCTCGTTAACGCGGATCAGCGCAGCGCGGCAAGTGCCGCGACCAGCGCGGGATCGGGCTCGACCAGCGACAGGCCGTAGCCGCCCTCGCCGCGGCGCGCGACCGTCGCGCGCGCGACGTGCTCGTCTTCGGTGAAGGCCTCTTTGCCGGGAAGCAACAGATCGATGCGCAGCGTCGCGCCGACGGTGAGGATCGCATCGGTGACGACGAACAGGCCGCTCGTGCTGAGGTCGCGGCTGTGCGCGTCGATGCGCGGGCGATTTTCGGGGTAGAGGCGGACATCGACCGTGATCGCGATGCGCTGCGCGCGGACCTTGGCGTCGGGAGGATCGGCGGGCCGCGGGGGAACCGCGGGACGATCGGGCGTGCGCAGCGCGGCGAGGACCGGCTCGGCGCGCTTGAGCGAGGGGATGGCGGGGATCTTGACGGGCGCGATCTTCGCGATCGGTCTGGTCTTGACCGCGGCAGCGGGTGCGGCAGCGGCAGCGGGTGCGGCAGCGGCAGCGGGTGCGGCAGCGGCAGCGGGTGCGGCAGCGGCAGCGGGTGCGGGTGCGGCTGCGGGAACCGCGGCGGTGTTGGCCGCTTCGATCACGTCGGCGATGTCGAGCACCTCGGCGTCGACGATCTCGAGCTGGGACGCAGACGATGCGGCCTCCGCGTACGTGCCGTCGAGATCGACGTCGATCTCGAACGCGGCTTCGCGCGCGGCGGAGATTGCTTCGAGGGGGACGCCGGTGCGCGCGCGACCCTGCGCGAGCGAGGACACGAGCTCGTAGACGATCGGATGCTCGGGCGCGTGCTCGGCCACGATCTCGGCGTACGCGCCGGCGACCACGGGGTGACGCGCGTCGCGAAGGCTGATCTGGGCGGCGAGCACGGCGATCCACACGCGATCGGCGGGCGAGCGCACGGCTTCGAGCGCGGTGACGGCGAGCGGCAACAGCTCGCGGCGCGCGTTGTCGGCCGCGGCGCGCGAGGCGAGCGTGCTCCACATCGCGAGGTGGCCGGGCACGTGCGCCGCGCCGAGCTGGTACGCGCGCTCGAGCGTGTAGCGCAGTAGGCGCGCGCCGAAGCCGCGATGATGCTCGCTCGCGGCCAGCGCGAGCGAAGCAGCCCGCATCGCATCGAGCCAGTCGGTGGTGTCCAGGCCTTCGAGCCGCACGCGCAGGTAGCGGTGCACGGGATCGGGATCGGGCGAGCGCACCGCGAGCGCGAGCAGGTGGCTCGCGGCGACGGCGTGCGACGGCTCGGCGGCGAGCGCGGCCTCGAGATGCGCGTGGGCCTCGGCATCGCGGCCGGCCGCGCGGGCGAAGCGCGCGGCCATCACGAGCGCGTCGGCATCGCCGCGCGCGGCCGCGGCGGATGCGAGATCGCGGCCGGCGAGCAGCTCGGCGAGATCGCGGCCGCGCGCGCCGCGCTCGGCGTCGCGCACGC
>DATJXL010000063.1:0-4844 GCA_035500135.1 Kofleriaceae bacterium | reverse complement strand
AAGAACGACGAGGTGCTCTACAACGCCGGCGTCTGCTTCCGCGAGGGCCACTCGATCACGGCCGCGATCTTGATGTTCAACACGCTCGACAAGTACTACCCGACGTCGAAGCTCAACCAGAAGGCGCTCGCGCAGCTCGGCTCGGCGTACGGCGACGTCGCATTCTACGACCGCGCCGCCGACAAGCTCGAGGCGTACGCGAAGAAGTACGCCGGCATGGAGGATGCGAAGAAGGCGATGAGCGACGCGGTGTTCTACCGCAAGGGCATCGGCGACGACGACAAGGCGATCTCCGACACCAAGTACTTCGTCGACACGTTCGGCCGCAAGGACCCGACGAGCGGAGCGGACGCGGCGTTCTCGCTGGTCTCGATCTACGAGAAGCGCGGTGACCAGGACATGGTCGTCAAGCAGCTCCGCGACTACATCCACACGTGGGGCGCCAAGGGCGGCGTCGACAAGCTCGTCATCGCGCATGGCAAGATCGCGAACATCCTGTGGCACCAGTCGTGCCCGGTGAAGGAGATCGACGGCTCGTGCGTGAAGATCGCGCGCGACCGCGCGATCGCCGCCAAGACCGTCAAGAAGAAGAAGGGCAAGGAGGTCTACGTCGCGCCGACGCAGTGCGCGGGCACCGATTCGAAGATCAAGCTCCAGCTCGTCAAGCGCGACGCCTCGAAGATGGCCCAGGCGCTCGCCGAGGCGAAGGCGGCGGCGAGCGAGTTCGAGAAGATGAAGAGCGCCGACGACCCCGGCTTCGGCGGCGCTCGCTACTACTACGCGATGGGCAAGTTCTTCGATGCCGACGTCGAGTACGAGAAGTTCCTCGACATCAAGTTCCCGGCGAACCTCAACTTCGGCGACGGCCTGCCCGAGCACAAGGCGGCGAACGAGGCGATCTCGAAGAAGTCGATGAAGCGGTTCAACGACTTCCTCGACCAGAAGAAGAAAGCGCGCGACGCGACCGAGAACAAGTACAAGGTGGTGCTCGCGATCAAGGACAACGCGAACTCGATCTCGGCAGCGGCTCGCCTCGGCCAGATCGCCGAGGATTTCGCCGACCAGCTGTTCACCGCGGAGATCCCGGCCGAGGTGCGCAAGCCGATGATCATCGACGGCTACGACGTCGCGCAGGACAAGGTCGACGCGTATTGCGATGCGCTGACCACGGCAGCCGAGCCGCTCGCCGACCAGTCGCTCAAGGCCTACGACGTGTGCCTGTCGAAGTCGACCGAGCTGGGCTGGTTCAGCGACTGGTCGAAGCTGTGCGAGCACGAGCTCGGCCAGATCAAGCCGGAAGACTACCCGACCGCGTCGGAGCTCCACGGCGATCCCAACAACGTCGCGCCGATCGTCGCGGCGGAGCCGGCAGCCAAGCTCGAGTAACAACCAGCGGAAGCAGAAAGGAGAACACCATGCGTTTCACTCACATTCTGCTGCCGCTGGCGCTCGTCGCCTGCGGTGGCTCTCAGAAGACCGGCTCCAAGGGTGGTGGCGACGTGCCGCCGCCGCCGTCGATCCCGACCGCGCAGAGCGGCGGTGACAAGCCTGCGGCACCTCCGCCCAAGCGCGAGGTGTCGTCGGATGCGAAGAAGGACTACAAGGCCGCGTACGACGCGTTCGTCGCGAACGACAAGGCGCAGTCGTGGAACGAGTCGGCGTGCCGCGGCTCGGCCGACAAGTTCAGCGCGATCGCGCGCACGCAGAGCGACCTCGTCGAGGCGCAGTTCATGGCCGGCCTGTCGTTCGAGCGCTGCGGCATGTACAGCGATGCCGAGCAGGCGTATCAGGCCGCGACGCGCATGAAGGGCGATCCGGCCAAGATCGCGCTCGCGGTGTCGAGCCTCGGCGAGATCTACTTCCGCCAGGGCAAGGTCGACGGCGCGAAGCAGTACTGGGAGACCGCGCTCAAGGCGACCGGCAAGCTGGTCGGCGCGAACATCGGGCTCGCCTCGCTCGAGCTCGAGGAGATGCGCAAGATCAACAATCCCAAGGACGCGAACTGGAAGAAGCTCGAGGACGACGCCAAGTTCAAGCTGTCGAGCGCGCTCGGTGTCAACACCGATAGCGTCGAGGCGTACACGCAGTACGCGCTCGTGTTCATGGAGGGCTGGCAGCAGAACAAGAACCGCCTCGACCTCGCGAAGACGATGCTCGACGAGGGCAAGAAGCGCAACGAGAAGTACGCGCCGCTCCAGAACGCGTACGGCCTCTATTACATGCACAAGGGCCAGCTGAACCCGGCGCTGCAGGCGTTCCAGACCGCCACCGAGCTCGATCCGAAGTTCGTCGAGGCGCGGGTCAACGCCGGGCTCATCCTGGTGCAGGCGCGCAAGTACGACGCGGCGAAGGAGATGCTGGGGAAGGCGGCCGAGCTCGCGCCGAAGAACTACGACGCGATGATCGGCCTGGGCTTCGCGGAGCGCGGCCTCAACGATCTCGACGGCGCCGAGGCCACGTACAAGAAGGCGATCCAGATCGATCCGCGGCAGGGCGACGCCTATTACAACCTCGGCGTCTTGTACAAGGGCTTCCGCGCCACCCACCAGGCCGACATCCCGAGCTCGATCAAGATGTACCAGCAGGCGAAGAGCTACTTCCAGCAGTTCCTCGACAAGGACGGCGACGCCGCCGACAAGGCCGAGGCGAAGAACAACATCGCGGACTGCGACAAGGTGTCGAAGCAGCTCGACGACTTCATGAAGCAGCAGGCGGCGAATCCGCCGCCGCCGATGCCGCCCGCGACGCCGGCGGCACCGCCCGCGGGTGCACCGACGCCGGCTCAGCCTGCGGGGCAGCCCGCCGCTCCCGGCAAGTAATCGAAATCACACGGGCGAGGCATGCAACCTCGCCCGGGTGGCTGTGTCTGGCTTTTGCGGAGCTTTTTGGAAAGAATCCTGGAACCAGCAACTGGGCCTCGGTGTCGGACCTCCGTGCGCACGGATCTCCCCTCCGAGGCTCCTCGAAAGAGGTCGGTCATGCGCAAGCTCGTCATTCTTCTCGCGCTCGTGAGTCTCGTCGGTGTCGCCTCCGCGGATGACAAGTCCAAGAAGGCCGATGCGGGTGGCGGCGGCAACGGCAAGGTGAAGGTCTACGACTTCTCCGGCGACACGATCGAAGGCGACCTGATCAAGCCGGAAGGCTCGACGGTCGACGCGCGCGACTTCGCGAAGCACTCGACGCTGATCAACATCCGCAAGCACTTCATCCCCGAGATCATCAAGTCGGCCGAGGATCTGTAGAGCGTTCGTTCGCGCTCGCAGACACCGGCCCAGCTAGCTCGCGCTCCAGGAGACCCCGATGGCCGGTGCAAAAGTTCCTCTCACGTTCCGCATCTTCAAGGGCGACCAGCTGATCCGCGAGGAGCGGCTGAGCCTGTCGGTCATCAAGCTCGGCAAGGTGCCGTCGGCGCACCTCAAGCTCGACGACGAGACCGTGAGCCGCATGCACGCGATCATCGAGGTCAACGGCCCCGGTGACGTGAGCATCATCGACCTCGGCTCGACGAAGGGCACGTTCGTCAACGGCCAGAAGGTCAACAAGGCCAAGCTGCAGTCCGGGGACACGATCGTCGTCGGCGAGACGCGCATCGAGCTCGCGATCGGCGCCGGCGAAGAGGACACCGCCGGCAACGAGCCCACTCGCGTGCAGGCGCCCGCGCCCGCGGATATCGCCGCGTCGACCGCGGCGCGGCCGATGGCGCCGCCCGCGATCGCGCCGCCGCGCGCGCCGGCGCCGCCGCCCGCTCAGGCGTTCACGCCTCCGCCGCCGGCTCCGGCGGCGTACGCGCCGCCGCCGCTCGCGGCGCCACAGGCTCCGCAGCAGTTCGCCGCGCCTGCACCGGCGCCGTCGGCCGCGCCCGCGGTTCGCCCGCCGCCCGGCATGCAGAGCACCACCGGCCCGGCGATCTTCGGTGGCGCGGTCACGGCTCCGCAGGGCTTCGCCGCCGCGATGGCGGGCGAAGCGGACGAATACGGCGGCGGCCGCGCCGTCGAGGTCGCCGCGATGCTGGGCGACTCGGTCGTCGGCGTCAAGCACTGCATCAACCCGCGCGGCGGCAAGGTCTCGGGCGGAACGATCGCGATGTTCGTCATCGGCGCGTTCTGCCTGATCGCGTTCGTCTTCGCGTTCTACACGGCGGTCGATAACGCGGCCTACAACAAGGGCCAGTACGACTACACGACGCAGGTCTTGAAGAAGCCGGGCTACTCGGTGCGCCCGCGCATGCTGTCGGTCGGCTACGACTGGATCGCGTTCGGCGGTCTCGCCGCGGCGATCACGCTGTCCACGATCGCGCTCGCGATGTACCGCAGGGAGAAGGAGAGCCCGCTCGTTCGCATCGGTTACGGCCCGGGCGTCGAGTTCCCGGTCGACGGCGTGCCGATGGCGTCGTTCCCGCTCGTCGCGCCGCAAGGCGACGAGTTCGCGTTCCACTTCGCGCCCGGCATGGAGGGCGAGATGGTCGTGAACGGCCAGTCGACCTCGCTCGCCGAGCTGGCGGCGCAGGGTCGAACGACGATCTGCCCGCTGCCGACCGGCGCGAAGATCCGCGCGCGGATCGGCAAGACCACGTTCCTCGTGTCGTCGGTGAACACGCCGCGCCGTCACGCGGCGCCGCTGGTCTCGCTCGAGACTCCGTGGCTGATCGCGCTCGCCGGCTCGCTCGTGTTCCACCTCGGCGTGTGGGCGCTGCTCCAGCTCACGCCGATCAACGACAGCGCGGCGAACATCGACCTCGCGTCGCTCGAAGACACGTCGACGCGCTCGGCGAACGCCAACCAGGACGATCCGCCGCCGCCGCCGCCCGAGGATCAGCCCGACGACGGCAAGGACGAGTCGGGTGG
>DATJXL010000062.1:0-36381 GCA_035500135.1 Kofleriaceae bacterium | reverse complement strand
TGGGACGACAACAAGCTGGTCGCGACCGTGCAGAACCTGATCGAGCTGTCGGAGACGCGGCGCGAGCTGGCGCGGCGGCGTGCCGACGAGCAGCGCCGCAAGAACGAGCTCGCGAAGCAGTACGACCTGCGCGGCGCGGTGTTCGCCGATCCGATCATGGAGCGCGTGGTCGCGCTCGCGTGTCAGGTCGCGCGCGCGTCGGTGCCGGTGTTGATCACGGGGCCGAACGGCTCGGGCAAGGAGAAGATCGCCGAGATCGTGCAGGCGAACTCGACGGTGCGCGACGGCCCGTTCGTCACGCTCAACTGCGGCGCGCTGCCGAGCGAGCTGATCGAGGCCGAGCTGTTCGGCGCCGAGGTCGGCGCGTACACCGGCGCGACGCGCGCGCGCGACGGCAAGTTCGAAGCCGCCGACGGCGGCACGCTGTTCCTCGACGAGATCGGGAACCTGTCGCAGAACGGCCAGATGAAGCTGTTGCGCGTGCTCGAGACCGGGCGGTTCGAGCGGCTCGGCTCGAACAAGGAGCGCCAGGTCAGCGTGCGCGTGATCAGCGCGACCAACGCCGACGTCGCGACGATGATCCGCGCCGGCGCGTTTCGCGAGGATCTGTATTACCGGCTCAACACGATCGAGATCCGGCTGCCCGCGCTCGCCGAGCGCCCGCTCGATATCCTGCCGCTCGCGCAGCTGTTTCTCGTCGAGACCGGCAAGCGGCTCGCCGCCGACGCGCGCGAGGCGCTGCGCGCACATGCGTGGCCGGGCAACGTGCGCGAGCTCAAGAACGTGCTGTCGCGCGCGGCGCTGCTCGCGACCGGGGCCGAGATCACGGCGGCCGAGCTGGCGCTGCCGGCGCCCGCGCCGCAGGCCCCGCCCGAGGACCTCGACCGCGCCGCGGTCGAGGCCGCGCTGTCGCGTGCCGGCGGGGTGGTCGCGCAAGCTGCGGCCGAGCTCGGCTTGAGCCGGCAGGCGCTCTACAGGAGGATGGAGAAGCTCGGCATCCCCCGCGAATGAGATCCAAGCGTTCCCTGTTCCTGCGCGTGACGTTGCTCGCGTGCGCGGCCGCCGTGCTCGCCGTCGGCGGCACGCTGCTGTTGCGCGAGTGGCTCGGCGATCCGTGGCTGGCCGGCGCGATCGCGATCGCCGTGATCGTGCCGCTCGCGATCGTGCTCGTGCGCGGGCCGCTGGCGCCGATGGCGGCGATGTTTCGCGCGCTCGCCGGCACGGTCACGAGCTACCGCGACGGCGACTTCGCGTTCTCGCTCGCGTGGGAGCACGACGACGAGCTCGGCGAGCTGGTCGCCGCGCACAACGCGCTCGGCGACACGCTGCGCGCGCAGCGCGAGTCGCTCGTCCACCGCGAGCTGCTCCTCGACACGATGGTGCAGCACACGCCGGTCGCGATGCTGCTCGTCGACGCGACCGAGCACGTCGTGTTCGGCAACCTCGCGGCGCGCAAGCTGCTCGGCAGCGGGCGCCGGCTCGAGGGCAAGCTGCTCGGCGAGCTGCTCGAGACCGCGCAGCAGCCGCTGCGCGAAGCGGTCGCGCGCGGCGGCGACGGCCTGTTCGTCGTCGACCAGGACGGCGAAGAGGAGATCTACTACCTCGCGCGCAGCGGGTTTCGCCTGAACGGGCGCGCGCACGAGCTGTTCGTGCTGCGCCAGCTGACGGTCGAGCTCCACCGCGAGGAAGTGCGCACGTGGAAGAAGGTGATCCGCGTGATCAGCCACGAGCTCAACAACTCGCTCGCGCCGGTCGCGTCGCTCGCGCATTCCGGCGGCGAGCTCGTCAAGCTCGGCAAGCACGACCAGCTCGAGAAGGTGTTCGCGACGATCGCCGAGCGCGCGAAGCACCTCGAGCAGTTCATCACCGGCTACGCGCAGTTCGCGAAGCTGCCGGCGCCGCGCGTCGAGGCGTGCGCGTGGGCGGAGCTGGTCGGCCGGCTGCGCGCGCAGGTCGCGTTCGAGGTCGACGGCGCGCTGCCCGAGCGCGCGCGGTTCGATCCGGCGCAGCTCGAGCAGGCGCTGGTGAACCTGTTGCGCAACGCACACGAATCCGGGTCGCCGACCGAGGAAATTCGCGTGCGCGTGAAGACCGTCGCGAATGCGGTCGCGATCGAGGTCGCGGACCGCGGCGGCGGCATGACCGAGGCCGTGCTCGCGAACGCGCTGTTGCCGTTTTACTCGACGAAGCGCGGCGGTACGGGCCTCGGGCTCGCGCTCGTGCGCGAGATCGCCGAGGCCCACGGCGGCCGCGTGTCGCTGGCGAACCGCCCCGGCGGCGGCGTGACCGTGACGATGACGCTGCCGCAGTAAGAGGTCCTCCGATTGTTTGTGGTCAAACGATGGTGAGAGCCTGGCCGCATGAAGGCGACCTCGACCATGCTCTACGTGTTTCTCGTGGCGTGCGGAGGCGGGCACTCGGGTGCGACGACTGGGGGCGGCGGTGGCGGTGGTGGTGGTGGTGGCGTGGATTCCGGAACAGGCTCGGGCTCGGACTCGGGCCCAGGCAGCGACGGCAGCGGCGCGGACGCGGCGACCGGGCCGTACTTCACGACGCCGATGTTCTTCAACGAAGACGTTTCGCAGACCGCGAAGGCGAGCGATAGCGACTCGAAGATCGCGGCGCTCGCAGCGGCCGGCGGCTGGGGCAACGGCAACAAGATGCAGATCGACTTCTCGATCGAGGTGCTGACGGGCGACGCATCGACTCCGAAGCAGACGTTCACGGAGAACGGCGACTGGGCCTCGCCCGACTGCGACGACGTGGCGATGCCGGTGCCGGCCGGCGGCAACATCGAGGGCAACCCGGGCTACGCGTGCAACGACGGCGGTGACTGTCACCTGCTCGTCGCCGACACGGCGGAAGGCAAGCTCTACGAGATGTACGAGGCCGACATCGAAGGATCCGCGTTCTCGGCCGGCTGCCTCGCGGTGTGGGACCTCGGCGAGATGTACACGAGCGCGCTGCGCGGCGAGCAATGCACGAGCGCCGACGCCGCCGGCTATCCGATCTCTCCCCTGTTGTTCACGGCGGACGAGGTCGCGGCCGGGCACATCGATCACGCGATCCGCTTCATCCTGCCCAACGATCGGGTGAAGAAGGGGTTCACCGTGCCGGCGACGCACGGCACGAACACGACCGGTGGCTCGGCGGCGCCGGCGTACGGCGTGCACCTGCGCCTGCGCGCGGACTACCCGATCGATTCGCTGCCGAGCGAAGGCGCGAAGGTGGTCGCGCGCGCGATGCAGAAGTACGGCATGTATCACGCCGACGGTGGCCAGATCGCGCTGACCGCGCGCAGCGACGCGCGCACGACCGCGAAGTGGGCCGGCCTGCTCGACGCGCACGACCTCGCGGCGCTGACGGTCGATGACTTCGAGGTCATCGACCACGGGTCGATGATCACGCTGACGTATGACTGCGTGAGGAACTGAAGCGAACCGTTATCGCCAATGCGTGCTCTGCTGGCGTCTTGGCGTCCCTGGCGCCCTGGCGGTAACTCTGCTGTCCCGCCATCTGGCCGATGGTCGGACAAGAGCGTCCGGCGGTCGGACGAAGCGGACAAGCGCGAGCGAGTTTTCGCGGGCTTGCGTTGGCGCGCGGCGTGAAATGCATCGCGGGCGTGGTGGCGCTCGTCAAATCGTGCACGCTCGTCGGGATCGACGCGGTCGAGGTCGACGTCGAATGCGAGACCACGCGCGGTCTGCCCGGGTATCACGTGGTCGGGCTCGCCACGCCGTCGGTCAAAGAAGGCGGCGTGCGGATTCGAAGCGCGCTGCAGACGGTCGGTCACGATCTGCCGCTCAAGAAGGTGACGGTCAACCTGGCGCCGGCGGACCTGCGCAAGCCGGGCTGCGCGCTCGACTTGCCGATCGCGCTGTCGGTCTTGCTGGCGGAGCAGCTGTACGAGCCCGCCGCGATCGATCGCTTGCTCGTGCTCGGCGAGCTCGGGCTCGACGGCACGATCCGTCCGGTGCGCGGCGTGCTCGCGGCCGCGATGCTCGCGCGCGAGCGCGGGCTGCGCGGCGTGCTCGTGCCGGCGGCGTCGGCGGCCGAGGCACTCGTCGTCGCCGAGATCGACGTGTTCGCGGCCGCGCACGTCCGCGAGGTGATCGACGCGCTGGCCGGGCGCACGCCGCTGGCGGTCCCCGAACGCGTGCCGGCGCGCCGGCGCCGTCGCGTCGAAGCCGTCGACATGTCCGAGGTGCGCGGCCAGCATCTGGCGCGTGCTGCGATCGAGCTCGCGGTCGCGGGCGGGCACAACCTGCTGCTGTCCGGCCCGCCGGGGACCGGCAAGACGATGCTCGCGCGCCGGATCGCGACCGTGCTGCCCGCGATGACGCGTGACGAGGCACTCGAGACGACCAAGGTGTACTCGTCGGTCGGGCCGGTGCCGGGCGGGTTGATCGAGGACCGGCCGTTTCGCGCGCCGCACCACACGATCAGCGGCGCGGCGCTGCTCGGCGGGGGCACGCACCCGCGGCCGGGCGAGATCTCGCTCGCGCACAACGGCGTGCTGTTCCTCGACGAGCTACCGGAGTTCACGCGCAGCGCGATCGAGGCGCTACGCCAGCCGCTCGAGGAGCGCTCGGTCACGATCGGGCGCGTGCACGGCACGATCAGGCTGCCGGCGTCGTTCCTGCTCGTCGCGGCGGCCAACCCGTGCCCGTGCGGCTGGCTCGACTCGGGCGTGCGCGAATGCACCTGCGGCAGCGGCGCGATCGATCGCTATCGCGCGCGCTTGTCCGGTCCGCTGCTCGATCGCATCGACCTCCAGGTCTACGTGCGCCAGGTCCCGCTCGGCGAGCTGCGCTGCGGCGAGCCGGCCGAATCGTCGGCGGCGATGCGCGAGCGCGTGATCGCGGCGCGCGATCGGCAACGCGCGCGGCTCGCGCGTCACGGCGTCCACTGCAACGCCGAGATGAGCGCGCGCGTCTTGCGCGCGACGTGCCCGCTCGATGCGGAGTGCGAGCGCGCGCTCGCCGACCTGGTCGAACGCCGGCGCACGCTGAGCGCGCGCGGGATCGATCGGCTGATCCGGGTCGCGCGCACGATCGCCGACTTGGTCGAGCAAGACGCGATCGACGCCGGTTGCCTTCACGAAGCGGCTGCGTTTCGCGCCGTCGATCCGCTCGCAGATCCGATCACGTTCCCGGAGGATGGTCATGAGCCCGCTCGCCCAATCGATCTACAAGCACCTGCTGCGCCGAGCGCGTAGCGTCCGACCGTCGATCACGTACGGCGAGCTCGCCGGCGCGCTCGGCGCGCGCGCGCTGCATCACCGCAGTTCTCGCCTGCACGCCGCGCTCGGCGAGCTCGCGAACGCGTGTCGCCACAGCGCGCTGCCGTGCCTGCCCGCGCTGGTCTGGCGCGCCGACACGCACCGCCCGAGCGCGGGCTACTACAAGGTGGCGCACCCGCGCGCTCACACCGACGCGGCTCGCGTCGCCGCGTGGGAGCGCGAGCACGCGCGTGTCCTCGCCGAGCTCGCCCGCTTCCCGCCGCGGCTCTGACCGCGACGGTCGCGTACCGGCTGCGGCTCGCGGCAGCGGCTGCGGCTCGCGGCAGCGGAAGCGGCGGCGGCTCGCCGCAGCGGCCCCGGCTGCGGCTCGCGGCAGCGGAAGCGGCGGCGGCAGCGGCAGCGGCTGGCGGCAGCGGAAGCGGCCGGCGGCTGCGGCTCGCGGCACCGGCAGCGGCGGCGGCACCGGCTCGCGGCTGCGGCTCGCGGCACCGGCTCGCGGCACCGGCTCGCGGCACCGGCTCGCGGCACCGGCTTGCGGCACCGGCTCGCGGCACCAGAAGCGGAACCGTCGACTACGCGGGCGCCGGGGCGCCGCACGAGGCGCAGAAGCGGCCGCCGGATGGAATCGCCGTGCCGCAGCCGGTGCAGAACTGTTTCTGGGGCGGGCCGGCCACCGGCTTGCCGCAGCCGGCACAGAACTTCGCGCCGGGTTGGATGCGGGCCTTGCAGCTCGGGCACGTGCCGACCATCGGCGCGCTCGGATCGATGCCCTTCACCTGATCGACCTGGCGCATCTTTTCGCTGAGCTGATCGACTTGAATGTGCGCTTGCGCGGACGCGGCCTCTTGCGCGAGGTCGGGCGCGCAGTCGTGGCAGAGCTGGCGATCCTCGTTCCAGCACACCTCGGGGCAGACCCAGCGACCGCAGCGGTGGCACTGGTTGAACTTCGGCTTGATCTCCTCGACCGCGTGCTGGAACGCCGTGTCCCACGCCGAGCCGCGCAAGCCGTCCTTCATGTACTCGCTCGCCTGGCCGGCTGCCCACAGGTTGCCGCCGCCGAACAGGCTGCCGAGCCCCTTCGCGATCTTCGAACCGACGCCGAGCGCGCTCGCCTGGAACGACGAGCGGTAGCCGCTGCCGCACTTGTCGCAGTGGAACTCGAACTGGTAGCCGGTGTCGTTGCTGTGGTCGGTGTAGTTCCGAGTGAAGGCGATACTTCCCATGGGCCTGCGAATGTAGCACTTGCGCCAGGGTGCGCGTCCGTGGCATCGGATCGCGATGGTGCGCTTCGCGCTCGTCGCTGCCATCCTGCTCGTGTCGTCGGTCACGGCGGCCCAGCCCAAGCCCGGCCCCCAGCCCGTTCTCGGCGCGACCGAGCTCGCAAACATCGCGCCGTCGTCGGGATTCGTCGACGACGCGATCGGGGGCGACGACGCGCACCTCGCGTACGCGATCGCCGACGCCGCCAACAAGTGCGAGCTTCACGTGCTCGCGCTCGACTCCAAGCAAGACGTCGTCGTCGACCTGGCGCCGGCGATGCTGCACGCGATCGCGATCCCGTACTTTCACGGCAACTCGGCGTTCGTGGTCGGTCAGACCGACGACGGCAACCAGGTCGGCGCGCTCGTCGACCTCGGCGCTGGCGCCAAGAAACCGATCGTCTACAAGCTCGGACCGGCGATGCACGTCGACGCGATCGCCGGGGACGGCGGGAGGTGGCAAGTCGTGCTCCACCGCACGAGCCCGATCGCGGGCGGTACGCGCCACCAGGTCGAGGTCTACGACCTCGCGAACGGCCACCGCATCGCGACCGGCAAGGCGCTCGATCTCGACGCGACCGGCAACGAGAAGACCCTCGAGTTCCGCGTCAACCACTGGAGCGCCGGCATGACGCGCGCGATCGGCACCAAGGGCGGCGAGTGGGACCGCAAAGAAAACCAGCGCTCGCCCGACACCGAAGCGACGTACGATCTGATCGCGAATCGCTTCGTCGATCGCCGCCCGATCGAGAACCTGATGGACCAGCGCAAGCGCTTCCAGTTGCTCGCCGACGCCGGCGGCCGCGGCGACTTCGTTCACATGACCTGGGACAACACCGCGATCCAGGTCTGGCGCGACGGCAGGCCGTCGGCGATCGAGCTCGACCAGGCGATCGCCAACTACGATCCGAAGTCGCTACAAGGCGTGGTCGGCCGTGACCACGCGCTGTGGATCGCGCTGACGGTCGATCCGGTCAACCCCGACGCGGTCGCGCGCAAGAAGGCCGACGTCCAGTACCTCGACGTCTTTCACACCACGAGCGCCGGCAAGGTGCCGCGCCGCGCGCGCGTGCTCGCCGCCGGCGCGCCGCGCCGCTTCGGCGTGCTCGGCGAGCGGTTCTGGGTGCTCGAGCGCTCGCCGACGTTCGACCGCGGCGGCCGCACGATCGCGGTGTTCCAGCTCCAGCAGTAACCGCGCTTGCTTCGCGACTACGAGGCCGAGAGCGCGACCGCGAGCTCGGCGGCGACCGCGGCGTTGTGACGGGCGAGCGCGCGGTTCGCGCGGATCGACGCGCCGCCGGTGATCGCCGCGACGCGCGCGAGCAGGTGCGGCGTGAGGCGCTTGCCGGTGATGCCGCGCGCGTCGGCCTCGGCGATCGCGGCCTCGATCGCGGCCTCGATCGCACCGCTATCGAGTGCGGCGTCGGTCGGGATCGGGTTGCACACGAGCACGCCGCCGCCGTCGAGATCGTCCCAGTGAGCGCGCACGATCGCGGCGAGCTCGCGCGCGTCGGCCGCGACGTGCTCGAGCCGCACGCCCGAGTGCTGCGTGTAGAACGCGGGCAGCTCGTCGCTGCGAAAGCCGACCACGAGCACGCCGAGCGTCTCGAGCAGCTCGGCCGTGCGCGGGAGATCGAGGATCGCCTTCGCGCCCGCCGACACGACCGCGATCGGCGTCTTCGCGAGCGCGACGAGGTCGTGCGAGACATCGCCGGCATCTCCGCGGTGCACACCGCCGATGCCGCCGGTCGCGAACACGCGAATGCCCGCGGCGCGCGCGACGAGTGCGGTCGCGCTCACCGTCGTCGCCGCGCTCGTGCCGCGCGCGAGATGAACCGCGAGGTCGGTCGCGCCGGCCTTCGCGAGCGTGGCGCCGGCACGCGCGATGCGCTCGAGCTGACCGGCGTCGAGCCCGACGCGCGCGTGGCCGTCGATCACCGCGATCGTCGCCGGCACCGCGCCGCCGTCGCGCACGATCGCCTCGAGCTCGCGCGCGACGTCGAGGTTGTCGGGCCACGGCAGCCCGTGCGCGACCAGCGTCGACTCGAGCGCGACCACCGGCGCACGCGCGACGCGGGCCTCGGCCACCTCGGCGCTGAACAGCAGATCGAGCATCGCGTCAGGCGATTGTTACCGGTTTGACAGCGGAAGTAACACGCCGGCCCGCCGCGATCACGCAGGGTACGCGCATGAAGCGAATCGCGATCCTCTCGATGTGTCTGGCGCTGGCCGCGTGCAAGAGCAAGGCGAGCGAGACCGAGCAACCACCGGTTGCCGCCAAGCCGGTCGCCGCGACGCCTGCTCCGGCCCCTGCGCCGGCGCCGACTCCGGCGGCGGCGCCCAAGCCGGCGGCACCCGACGAAGGCTCGGTCGATCTTGCCGACAAGGCCGAGCACTTCGCCGACGGCGACGTATGCTGCCTGTCGTCCGACGCAGCGGCGATCGACAAGCCCGCGTTCGAGAAGATGAACGTGAGCCGCTGCCAGAAGTTGATGTGGAACGGCGGCGACAGCCGCTACGCCCCGACCAAGAAGTGCGCCGCGAAGTAGCCCGGCGCACTGACTTGCGCGGCGGCCCGAAGGCGAAGCCTTCAGCGCAACTCGCTACCCCGAGGACGGCCGCAGGCCGTACCTCGGCGGACGGAGAGTTGCGCGGCGCGAAGCCTTCAGCGCAATTCGAATTCCTTGCAGAACGCGACCTCGGTCGGCCGCTCGCCCGTGATCGGATCGGGCGCGTCGAGCGGCCACCGGCGCTGGCCTTCGTCGGGCCAGTCGTGCGCGCAACGCCCCGTGTCACCGCCGCGCCAGAAGAAGCAATCGCGGCACGCCGAGCGCAGCTCGAACCGGCGCGCTTCTGCGATCAGCTGCTCGGTCAGCGCGAACTTCAATGCGCCGATCCCGAACCGGCCGCCCCCACGCCCGCATCCTCCGGCTCCTTCATCGCCTTGTAGCCCTGCTCGATCCCGCGCTCCACGCGGTGCATCGTCGGGCCCGCCGTCTCTTGCACGCCGTTCTTCAGATCCTGCGTCTCGGGCGAGTGCCAGATCGCGCGGATGTGCCCGAACAGCGTCTTGTTGCCCAGCGGCACCGTCGCGCCGCAGTAGCCGATGGCCGCCGCGAGCGCGAGGAACAGCAGGAACCGGATCACGCCTGAAATCTAGCAGCTCAATCCGCGCCGCGCTTCAAGATCAGGAACGCGACGCGCCGGTTCTTGGCCCACGCTTCTTCGTTGTGGCGGCGATCGAGCGGCTGCGTCTCGCCGTAGCCCTGCGCGGTCAACCGCTTCTCGTCGACACCCTTGTCGATCAGATACTGGCGCACCGACTTCGCGCGCCGGTCGGAGAGGTCGAGGTTGTACGCGTCGTCGCCTCGCTCGTCGGTGTGGCCCTGGATCTCGATGAGCTGGATGCCCGGGTTGCCCTGCAGCGTCGCCGCGACCGCGTCGAGGATCGGGTACGACTCCTTCTTGATGATCGCCTTGTCGTACTCGAAGTAGATCATGTCGAGGATCTCGATCGACGTGTCGGTCACCACGACTCGTCCGCGATCCGGACAGCCGTCCGCGTCCTGATAGCCGTTGTACGTCTCCGGCTCGTTCGGACACTTGTCATCCTTGTCGAGGATGCGGTCCTTGTCGTTGTCGGGATCGGGACAGCCATCGGCGTCCTCGAACCCGTCCTTGTCTTCCGGATCGTTCGGGCACAGGTCGTCGACGTCGGGGATGCCGTCCTGATCGTTGTCGGGGTCCGGGCAGCCGTCGGCGTCCTGGAACTGATCGAAGTCCTCGGGATCGTCCGGGCACTTGTCGACGTCGTCGGGGATGCCGTCGCCGTCGCGGTCGTTCTTGACGCCTTCGGGGCAGCCGTCGGCGTCCTGCACGCCGTTCTTGTTCTCGGGAATGTTCGGGCACTTGTCGTCGACGTCCGGGATGCCGTCGCGATCGTTGTCGGGATCCGGGCAGCCATCTTCGTCCTCGAAACCGTCGAAGTCCTCGGGATCGTCCGGGCACTTGTCGACGTCATCCTTGATGCCGTCGCCGTCGCGGTCGCCGATGTTCGGCTCGAACACGATGCCGATGAACGCGCGCCAGTCCGGGTTCGCGCCCTTGTCGGCGACCAGGCCGTGACCGCCGCCTAGCGACAGGAACGAGTTGCGCGCGAGGTACAGCTTCACGCCGCCGATCGCTTCGAGCGGCTGGTAGTCGGTCGCGCCGCTGACCGGCTGCGCGCCGATGAGCTCGGCCACGACGTCGAACTTCTGGACCGCGATCGCGTACGCGAGGCCCAGGCCGTACGGGATCTCGGTGCCGACGCTGACGGTCTTGCCGGTGACCGGGATCGGCGGCGTCGGCGCCGGCATGATGCCGTCGGTCGTGTCGGTGTTGTTGAACGTGGCCGTGCTGCTGCGCACGCGCACGCCGCCGTTGAGCGAGATCTTGAACTTGCCCTGGCGGCCGAATTCCTTGTCGAGGATGCCGATCACCTGCGGCACGACCGTGTTGTCGCCGAGCCACTTCGCGGTCGGGCTCGCGGTCGGCAGGTAGACGCTCGCGATCAAGCCGAGCCCGACATGCGGCTTCTTGCTCGTTTTCAAGAACCGCGTCTTGAAGTGCAGGCCGATGTCGCCGATGCCCTGCCCCGACAGCCCGAACGCCTTGTCGTTGTTCGAGTTCATCATGTCGACGAAGTCGGGGCCGCGGTCACCGTCCATGATCACGAACGGCACCGACGCGCCGAACTCGAGCTCGGCCGGTCCGGCGTGGATGCCGAACGCCGCGATCAGCGTCGCGGTGATGACGTTGTTGACCTGGTAACACGGCGCCGCGCCGACGGTCGTCGACGCGCACGTCGTCTGGTCGCCGAGCTCGAGCAGGTGGTGTCCCCAGTCGAGCGACCCGAGCCCGAACGAGAACTCCTTGTCGCCGAGCACCTGCGACGCATTGACGGTGATGTAGCCGCGCGAGTCCATCGCCGGCTTGAACGTGTCGAGCGGGATGTTGCCGCCCGGTTGGGCCGCCGCGGTGCCGGCCCAGCCCACCGCCGCCAGGGTGAGTGCTACCGAAAGTTGATGCCTAGACATGTGGCCTCCGAGACAGTGCACTCAGGCCACGACCTGGTTACACCATCCCGATCGGCCGCGTCAAACAACCGGCTGAAGCCGGTTACGGGGCGTCCAGCTGGTCTTTCGTGATGTTGCGCCGGATGCACATCTGGACGAAGCGGCCCTGCGCGTCCGGCGTCATCCTCCGGTAGTACTGCTTGGCCTTGACGACGTTCCCCGAGTTGCACGCGGCCATGAACGCATACTGAACGACGCGCGCGTCGGGCTTGCACTTGAGCGCGGCCTCGAACTCGGCGAGAGCGGCCGCGTGCAGGCCGGACGCCTCGTGGTCGAGGCCCTTCTGCTTCAGGTCCTCGGTGTCGCAGGCGAGCGCCGGCGTGGTGCCGGTCGGCGTGGTGCCGGTCGGCGGGTTCTTCACCGTCACGTGCTCGGGACCCGTGCCGGTCGGCGGCGGGTTGCTCGCGACCGAGCTCTCGCACTTGACCGCACGGACGGCCTCGACCACCTTCGGGCTGACCCCCTGCGCCTGAGTGGCGAGCGTGTCGAGGTCGCTGCAGCGGTGCTTCGCGGCCGCCTGCTTGGCGCGGCGCGTGTACTCGTCGACCTGGTGGCCCTCGAGGCCGGCGACCTTGTCCTGCGCGGTCTTGCGATAGACCGAGTCGGCGCCGATCGAGTCGAGGATCTTCCTCGCCTTCGGGAGATCCTGCTCGCGGATCGCATCGTCGAGCTTGCCGTCGGCGACGTCGTTCTTCTGCTCGGTCGTCGCCTCGTCCTCGAGCTCCTTGGCTTTGCCCGGGTTGAACTTCGCGAGCTTGTGCGAGCAATTGAGCAGGTCCTGCCAGTTCTTGTTCGTGCCGTATTCCAGGCACGCGCGGAGCAGCGCCTCGCCTTCGTCGCTGCCGCTGCCGGGCGTGACCACTGCCGCGACCGCCGCGTCGGGCGTGTCGAGCGCGACCTGCGGCGTGGCGCTGCCGCCGCCGCCGTTGTTCGTGGTGTCGGGGTTGCCGCTGGCGACGTTGCTACCGCCGCTCGCGACGTTCGTGCCGTCGGTCCGCTTGCCGCCGTCGTCGCCCTTCTTGATCATCACGAAGTAGATGCCGACCGCGGCGAGCACGAGCACGCCGAGCGCGATCGCGACGAGCAAGCCGCGCTTGCCGCCGGCCTCGGGCACGTCGGCGATGACGGCATCGCGCGTGAAGTTCCAGTCCTCGCCCGGCTCGATGAAGCGCAGCCGGACGTGGCCGAGATCGATCACGTCGCCGCGGCGCAGCTCGACCTTGCCGTAGTCCTGGCCGTTGACGCGCACGCCGTTCGACGACTGCAGGTCGCTGATCGTGTAGCGCCCGGTCTCGGTGTCGCGCGTGATCTTCGCGTGGTTGCGGCTGATCGAGCGGTGGTTGATGACGAGATCGTTCTCGTCGGTGCGGCCCACGATCATCTGCGGCCGCGTGAGGTCGAACTCCTTGCCCGCGTAGTTCGACGAGATGACGCACAGCTTGCCGTACGTGGCGGCCTGGTTCATCGCCGCGACCTGCGCGGCGGTCGCGACCGGGCGCCCCGACGGGTCGGTGTCGGCGGTGCCGAGCGGCCGCGGCGCCGCCGGCGGCGTTGCGGCGGCGGCGAGCGCCTGCGCCGGGATCGGCTGGGTCGGCGACGACGGCGGGACCGCCGGCATCTGCTCGGTGGCCTGCGCGTCGAGCCGCTCGATCGGCATCGTACGCGCATCGTCGACCTGCTCGACGCCCTCGGCCTTGAGGTAGAGCTTGTAGTCGCCGATCTGGACCTGATCGGACACGCGCAGCGAGACGCGCTCGGCGATGCGCGCGTTGTTGACGCGGATGCCGTTGTAGCTGCCGAGGTCCTCGATCTGGACCTCGCCGTTGTTGCGCAGGATCCGCGCGTGCCGGCGCGACACGTTCCGCTCGGTCAGCCGGATCGTGTTGCCTTCTTTACGACCGATCGTGATCTCGTCACGGATCAGAGGGACGACCGTCGTCTTCCCTTCATCGTCCTGGATCACCAGCTTGAACATCGCGCGATAGGTCCCCGCATTGACGTTATCAGTCCAAGCTCCGTAGAACCACTGAAGGGGCGACTACTTGTTCCCGCCGCGACTGGTCGCTGTTGCTAGCTGGACAGCGGCTGCGAGTTGTGGATCGTCCGCGCCCTCATCATCAATTGTGGCACCGCTGCCCGCCTGCGCGCCACCTCCACTGCCGCCACCCGCGACGATCTCGACGGGAGTAAAGGCCTCGACCCGGAGGTCCGGCACGATCCCCTTCGATTCCAAAGACTTACCAGCCGGCGTGAAGTAGCGCGCGGTCGTCAGCTTGAGGCCGGAGCCGTCCGCGAGGTCGTAAAACGTCTGCACGGTGCCTTTGCCGTAGGTCGGGACGCCGACGAGCTTCGCGCGGCCGTGGTCGTGAAGCGCCGCGGCGAGGATCTCCGATGCGGATGCGGTGCCCTGATCGACGAGCGCGACGACGGGCACGCCGACACCTGGTCCGCCCGCGTGCGCGTTCTGCGTCTCGACCTCGCCCTTGCGGCCGCGGATGGTCACGATCGTGCCGTCGTCGAGGAACAGATCGGCGACCGCGACCGCCTGGTCGACGATGCCGCCCGGATCGCCGCGCAGGTCGAGCACGAGCGCGCCGAGCGCGTCGTGCTTCTTCAGATCGGCGAGCGCGGCCACGACATCGGCAGCCGTCGCTTCTGCAAAGCGCGTGATCTGCAGGTAGCCGACGTGCGGCTGCAGCACCTTCGCGTGCACGCTCGGCTGCTTGACCTGCGCGCGCACGATCGTGAGCGTCTTCGGATCGTGCCAGCCGACGCGCACCACGCGGATCGCCACGCGCGTGCCCGATGCGCCGCGGAGCTTGGCTTCCCACGAGCTCGCGTCGCGCAGCTCGTGGCCGACCTCGGCGGTCGGCGCGCCGTCGATCGCGACGACGCGATCCTCGGCGAGCACGCCCGCAGCATCGGCCGGCGAGCCCGCCACGACCTCGTCGACGATCGGATATGGCGGCACGCTCGGCCGCGCGTCGTCGATCATGCCGGGCGCGAGCACGATGCCGACGCCGCCGAACTCGCCCTCGGTGTCCTGGCGCACGCGCTGGTAACGGTTCGGCGGCAGGTACGTCGAATGAACGTCGAGGTTGTGCAGCATGCCGCGCGTCGCGTCTCGCAGCAGCGCCTGCTCGTCGACCTGGTCGACGTAGTTCTGCTCGACGAGCGACAGCGACTGCGCGAACGCGTCGAACGTGCGAAACCGCGCGACGTCGCTGGGCACGGCGAGCGCGGACAGGGCGGTGGCCGCGATCGCGCCGATCGCGAACGCGGCAAAGTGGGAAGCGCGAAGCATCGCCAGAGAGCGTAGCGCAACCGATCCGGCACGCGCGTGTCAGAACCGCATGATGCGAACGACTCCGCTTGCCCTGGTGATGCTGTGCGCCGCGACCGCTCGCGCCGATCCACCGACGATCTACGACCGCCTGCCGGTCGAGGCCGGCCCGCTGCCAGGCGCGCCCGAGCTGGTCGTGCGCGCGACGAAGAACGCCGCGTACTGCGGCGGGTTCGCGGTGTCGGTTGTCGCGATGAAGAAGGCGAGCGCGCTCGAGCCCGAATTCGTCGCAGCGATGACGATCGACTCGCCGCACGGGCTCGACTTCACGACCGACCGCGAACGCTCGCTGAAGCGGTTCGACGCGTTCATCCGAGACGCGACCGCGAAGATGAAGGCCGCGCAAACCTGGTACGAGAGGCGCAAGTCGATCGCGTCGTACGCGCGCATCGTGCAGACCACGCGGCGATTCGCCGAAGCGATGACGCGCGTCGAGATTCCGAACGACGTGCGCACCGGCGAGCTGGCGGCCGACAAGACCGCGGCGTTCTGCGAGCAGCTCGCGACCGTCGCGACGCCCCTCGTCGACAAGGCGGACCAAGCAGCGGCGGCGTGCCGCCAGTTTGCCGCGAGCGAAAGCGACGGCTGGTGGACGCAGGCGTGCGCCGATCGCTCAGGGCAGCGCGACGCGCGGTAGCGCGAGCTCGCCCGTCCACTCGTTCCGGCTATCGATCTTGCGGCCGCCCGCGGCCGGCCTGAGCTTCGCGCTCAGATAGAGCTTGCCGTGCTTGGCGGGGAGCCACCAGGCCTGGAATGCGAACGGGCGCAGGAGCGGGATCTTCGTTCCGTACGCGATCGCCTCCGACGACAGCGTCATGCGGAGAGTGCTCGCCACCGGCAGGTTCAGTACGTACGGCGGCGGCGTGATCTCGTTGCCCGGAACGGCCGCACGAGGAATCGGCTTGCCCGCTTCGTCCTCGAGCACGAGCTCGACCATCTGGCTCGGAAGATTGGCCGAAAGCGAGATCGGCTCGGCGAGATCGGTCACGTTCTGGAGCTCGAGCTCGAGCTTCCATTGCGGGCGATGAATCACGTCGGTGGTCGCGGTGACGATCAGCCGGCCGCGCAGGCCGTGAACGACGGGCGACCAGTCATCGGCGAGTGCCGGCGTGGTGAACAGGGCGACGAGCAAGACGATCGAGCAAGCACGCATGCCGCCTTCAACGCGCGAGCAGCGGCTCGGGATCTACCGGCAGGCCGGCCGGGCCGACCTTCACGCGCACTTCAAAGTAGACCCGGTGGTGCGCGGCGCGGCCGAGGCGGTCGCCGCGCGCGACATGTGCGCCGACGGGCAGTGCGAGCTCGCCGAGCTTGGCGACGACGGTGAAGTACGTGCCGTGATCGAGGATCGCGCCGAAATCGAGGCCGCGGATCGGGCCCGCGTAGCGCACGACGCCGTCGGCCGGCGCGACGACCGGCGCGTGGTCGTCGACGTCGAGGTCGATGCCGTGACGGGTGAGCTTCGCGTGCGTGCGATCGTGCTCGAACGGTCCGAACGCGCGCGCGACCGTGCCCGCAGCGGGATGCGCGAGCGCGGACGGCATCACGAGATTGACGAGCTCGCCTTGCGCCGCGGCGACCCGCGTCTGCGCGGACTGGAGGCGCGCGACTTCGTCGGCGAGCAGCCCGCGTTCGGCCGCATCGCGCTCGAGCAGCATGCGCGCTCCGGCGCGCCGCCGCGCGGTCGCCATCCGATCGTCATCGGTCACTTCGATCGCTCTGACCGCGGCACGCACGCGCGTGAGCCGCGCCGCATCGGCCATCGCGAGCTTCTCGTTCACGGTGGCGATGGTTCTTCCCAGGACATCCGCTTCGTCGGCGATCTGCTTCTCGATCGCCAACCTCGGATCTACCTCTTCCCTGACGCCTGAGGCCTGAAGCCGGGAGCCCGCGCGCCGGTGCCGGTTCGCATCGGCCGTCGCCGCGAGCGCGAGCACGATCGCGAGCGCGCTAAGCCTTCTCACGCGCCACTCCTGCCAGGCCGCCGCCGACGAGGCCGAGCCCGCCGCCGACCGCGACGAACAGCGCGAGCTCGATGGCCGCGGGCGGCGCGAGCTGCAGCGAGCCGAGCGAGTCGCCGTACACCGCGACGAGCACCGACAGCGCGATCGCCGCCGCCCCCGCGGCGACGAGGCCGTGCAACGCGCCCGCGAGCGCGGTCGGGACGATCGTGAACGCCGGCGACGCGCCGAGCAGCGCGAGCGCCTGGCGCTCGCGCCGGCCGCGTTCGAGCCGCACCCGCAAGACCGCGACGAGCGCGACGAGTGCGACCGCAGCCAGCAGCAGCGCCGCGATCCACGCGCCGGTGCGCAGCGCCGCGATCATCCCGGCGGAGCGATCGCTGCCGCCGTCCTCGATCGCGATGTCGGCCACGCCGGGCGCGGCGCGCAGCGCGCGCATCGTCGGGCTCATCTCGAGCACGTCGCGCGTGCCGGGGGCGAGCGCGACCTCGAGCGACGGCGGCAAGCTCGCGACGTCGACGCCGTCGAGCAGCGTCGAATCGGGGCCGAGCGCTTGCTGCAAGCGGCGCGCGGTCTCGGCCGGCGCGACGACCTCGACGCGCTCGACGCCGGGCACGCGGCCGAGCTCGCCGGCGAGCCGCTGCGCGCCTGCCTCGTCGGCGCCATCGCCGAGATAGACGACCATGCTCGCCGAGCCGTCGCGCGGCTCGCCGGCCCAGCGGTCGACGTTGTCGGCGGCGATCGCAGCCGCGCCCGCCGCGACGAGCGCGAGCGTCGCGGCCGCGAGCACCCACAGGGTCGCGCGCGGCCGTTCGATCGCGATGCGGAGCGCGCGTCGCAGCGCCGAACCGAAGCGGGCGATCACGTCTCCTCGTCGGCAGCACCCGGCGTCGCGACGGCGCGATGCCTGTCCCACGGGCCGGTCAGCCGATCGAACACCGCCTCGGGTGGCGGCCCGGGATCGGGCTCGACCGTCGCGTCGGACAGATCGAAGTCGGTGCGGCGGCGTGCGCGGCGCGGCGCCATCTCGCGCAGCTTGCGCATGGCTTTCATCTTCACGCGACACCTGCGGTGCGTGCCGACAGCGGAAACGGCACGACGTTGGGGATCGATTCGACCGGCTCGGGCGACGGCTCGGGCGTGCGCACCGGCGCCGACGTGATGTCGACGAGCAGCTCGTCGATCGTCTTGCCTTCGAGCTGGATCTCGCCGAGCGGGCGCAGCGCGCCGCGCACCAGGCCGAGCGTCCGCCAGCCGCGGCGCTCCGCGATCGCGCGCAACGCGAGGTCGCGGCCGAACGCGACGACCGCGGCACCGGCGGCGGCCGCTTCGGCGAGCGCGGCGGCGACCAGCTCGGCGCCCTCCGCGTCCTGCATGCTCGTCGCGTGATCGGCGAGCACGAGCTCGGGATCGCGGACGAGCGCGCGCGCGACCGCGACGCGCTGGCGCTCCGCGCCCGACGGGCAATCGATCGGCAGCGACGCCTCGTGCTCGAGGCCGAGCCGATGCAGCGCCTCGGTCGCACGCAGGATCGTCGTCGAGCGTGGCACACCGTCGATCTCGAGCGGCAGCGCGACATTGAGCTGCGCGCTGCGGTCGTCGAGCAAGCACAGGTCCTGCGGCACGATGCCGACGCGGCGACGCAGCAGGCGCAGCGACGACCGCCGCAGCTTCGCGACGTCGCGGCCGAGCACCTCGACGCGTCCCGACGTCACCGCGACCTCGCCGAGCGCGGCGGCGACCAGCCGCGACGTCCCGACGCCCGCGGCGCCCACGATCATCACGACCTCGCCGCGCGCGACCGCCAGATTCGCGTCGCTCACCAGCGGCGCCCCACCACGCGGGTGGTCGAGGCAAACGGCGCTGAGCTCCAGCATGGCTTTATTCGCTACGCCCATTCGATCGCGTGGGCAAAATTTTGGGAGAATGGGCGCCGAAGATGCGCTGGCTCGCGATCGCGCTCGTCGCATGCGGAACCAAAACGGAACCGGATCCGCGGCTCGATCAGATCGCGACGATCGATCAGCGCGTGACCGCGATCGAGCAGCGCGGGCCGGTCGATACCCAGAAAGTGGCGGCGGAGATGCTCGCGAAGGGTCAAGCCGGTCCGCCCGGCGCGACCGGACCCGCGGGGCCGGCGGGGCAACCGGGCCCGGCGGGACCGACGGGCCCTGCGGGCGTCGGCCCGGCGGGACCTGAAGGCGCGCGCGGCCCGAAAGGCGATCCGGGACCGCAAGGTGCGGAAGGTCCGCAGGGCGTGCAAGGCCTGCAAGGACCGCAGGGCTTGCAAGGCCCGCAGGGCACGCAGGGGCCGAAAGGCTCGCCCGGTCCGGCCGGCGCGTACGGCGCGAAGACCGATCTCGCGCGCAAGGAATCGCGGCTGTCGGTCGGCGCGACGCAGGTCGCGACCGCGGTGGCGAGCTGCGAGCGCGCGAACGACCTGCTCGTCACCGGCGGCTGCTACGCCGATCCGCAGTGGATGGCGCAGCTCGTCGCATCGCGGCCGGTCGCGATGACCGACGCCGCGACGCCGGCGGCGTGGCGCTGCGACTATCGCAACACGTCGCCGTCGAGCGCGATCGAGATCGTGGCGGAGGCGTACTGCGTGGCGCCGCGCGAGCTGCGCGAGACCGGCCGCGGCGAGCCGGCGAAAGCCGCGGCTCAGTAGCAGACGATCGCGTTCGCGTTCGCGGTCGGTGCGCCGATGTCGATCGGTGCGGTCGTCTTCTCGGCGGTGCCGCTGTAGATGCGCACGCCGGGCGTGGCCATCGTGCCGTCGGTCGCGACGACCTCGCCGTCGGGGCAGCTCGCGACCGACTCGACGAGCTCGCTGCTCGCCGAGATCGGCGCGGGCCACAGCGTGCTCGTGCCGAGATCGAAGCCCTGCAGGTTCGCGCTCGGATAATCGCTGACGGCGAGGAACATCACCGAGTCGCCGCTGGGCTGCGGAGCGATCGAGATCCCCGACGCGTAGCCGTTCAGCTGGGTGTTGTTGGCGGTGCATCCGCCCGAGGCCGGCGTGCCGCTCGTCGTGATCTTCTCGACGCAGCCAGCGTCGCCGGTGGGACTATCGAAGTTCACCGTGGGGATCGAGAGATCACCCGATGTCAGCGGCTGGAAGATTCCGAATGGGTTGTCGTTCTGCATCGTGACGGTGGTCGACACAGTGTTCGTCGTCGAATCGATCACGTAGACCTTGCCCGGCCCGCGCGGCGGCAGCGTCGATGGCATCGTGTCGTCGAGCAGCTCGCACGACACGTACACGTTCGTTCCGACCACGTACGCCGAGTTGCAGTTCGGCTTGCCGTCGGGATCATCCGCCGACAGATCGATCGTCGTCATCGTTTGCGAGCCCCGCGTCAGCACCGCGACGCCTTTGCCCGCGAACACCGGCACGTACAGCGTGTTGCCGACGACCGCGACGTCCTGCGGGTTCGAGCCGGTGCCGGTCGAGATCTGATCGATCAGCGTGAACGTCGTCGCGTCGAGGATCGTGATGTTCGCGAGATCGCGGTTGACGATGTAGAGGTCGCTGCCGAAATGGCGGATCATCGGATCGTCGTCGACCGATCCCGCAGGCGCGGGATGCGTCACGGCCTGCGTGTCGAGGTTGACGACCGCGAGCGTGCCCGGCGAATTCATCATGTAATCGCCGGCCACGACCACCGCGAGCGGCGGGCCGTTCGGCGCGTCGTCGATCCCTGCCCCATCGGGCTTGGCCTTGTTGCTGCTGCCGCACGCGGCGGCGAGAAGTGCGAGCGCGATCGGGAATTTCCTCATCAGTGACTCCAATCCATGGACAGGTAGAAGCTGCGACCGGGAAGCGGATAACCACCGACGTCGGTGAGCGCCGTCGGCGTGGACGTGAACGTGGGTGACGGCGGCGGCACGAGCGGCAGCTGCACGACGCGCAGGTCGAGCGCGTTCGCGACCGAGAGCGAGAGGCCGACGCGCGCCGCGACCTCGACGCGCGCGCCGGCGCCGACGAGCGCACGGCCCGGTACGCGGCCGAGCTCGGCCGGATCGAGCGTGCTCTCGGACTGCGCGGCGACGTCGATCCAGCCGCCGGCGCGGCCGTGCACGACGTCGGCGCGCGCGTACAGCACGTGCTCGGGCGAGCGCGGCAGCGGCTTGCCGTCGAGATCGGGGTCGTCGGAGACCTGCGCGGTGTGGAGCTCGGTGTAGCTCGCGGTCAGCGACAGCATTCGCCACGCGCGCGCAGACGCGACGAGCTCGGCGCCTGCGGTCTCCGACTGGCCGATGTTCGCGGCGCGCGCGACGTAGCCGGCGGTCGTGATGAACGCGATCGTGTTGTCGGAGCGCGTGACGAAGCCGGCGGCCTCGACGAGCACGCGATCGATCGCGCCGCCGGCGAGCACGCGCGCCGGCGCCCACACGATCCCGCAATCGCCGGATGGTCCGCGTTCCGGACGCAGCGTCGGCGAGCCGACGACGAAGCCGCGATCGCCGAACAGCTCGACGAGCGTCGGCAGCCGCACGTACCAGCCGCCGCTCGCCTTGAGCGCGACATCGGGCGACGCGGCGAGCCGCATCGTCAGCCGCGGGCTCGGCACGACGTCGTCGCGTGTCGGGACGGGCATGCCCGCGGTCGGCCCGGCATCCATCGGCGTCGGTGCGGTGCGCACGAGATCGAGGCGCATCGCCGGCGTGATCGTCACGGTCGGATCGAGCACGGCATCGTACGACGCGAGCACGGCGCCGCCCGCGCGGTCGCCGGTCGTCGTCGGCGAAGCGCCGCCGAGATCGCGATCGCGGAACGAGTCGCCGCGCAGCTCGACGCCGGCGGTCGCGCGATCGCCGTGCACCGGCAGCGACCACGTCGACGACGCGCCCCCCGACAGCGTCAGGTACCCGCGCTGCTGCGCGCCGAGCCCGAGCTCGCCCATCGGATCGTCGAGCGTCTGGGTCTCGACGAGCACGTAGCCGAGCTCGCGCGCGCTCGCCGCGCCGACCGCGTGCTGGACATGCGCGTCGCCGACGAGATCGAGCGTCGACAGGCTCGCGCCCAGTGCCGGCAGCTCCTCGCTGCCGGGCAGACCTTGATGCTTCCACGCCGCGCGCACGCCGCCGACGACCGCGCCATCCGACGTGCCGACTCGCGACGACGCGTCGACCTGATCGAACGCGTTGTTCGCGCGCACGACGTAGCGGTCGTCGCCCAGATTCAGCGGCGTGCCGTTGTCGCTGTAGTACGTGTAGTCGCCGGTCGCGCCTTGATAGCCGATCGTCGTCGACGACAGCAGGCGGCCGCCGAGGTGCGCATCGCCGTAGTGCACGCGCACGTGGCGCGCGCCGAACGAGCCGCCGCCGATCGAAGCGCGCACCGTATCGCCGCGATCGTCGGGGCCGAGCCGCGTCACCAGGTTGAGCGCGCCGCCGACGCCGGCGCCGCCGAGCTCGACCGGCACCGCGCCGCGATACAGCTCGACCTGCCCGAACGAGTCGAGCGCGAACCGGCCGAGATCGGTCGTGACCTGCGCGAGCCGCGCGAGCGGCACGCCGTCGATCATCACGAGCGTCTGGCCCGGCTCGGCGCCGCGCACGCTCACCGATTCGTACGCGCCGAGCCCGCCGAGCGAACGCGTCAGCACGCCCGCGGTTTGCCCGAGCGCGTCGGCGACCGACGCGGTCGCCGGGTGCTCGTCGGGATGCACGATCGTGACGAACGGCGCGTCGGTCAGCGCGCGATCGCGATCGCGTGCGGCGTGATCGGGCGCGGCGCCTTCGATCACGATCGTCTCGCCCTCGCTCGTACGAGCCGGGTCGTCGGCGCGAGCATGCGCGACCAACGCGAAAACGATCGATATGACGAGTCGACGAGTCATGTCACCCCACGTAACCGCGACGGTGAGGTGTCCTGACTTCCGGTTCGTCCTTCGCGAGCAGCCTTCCCAGTTGCCCAGTGGCCGGCTTTACGCCGAGCTCGCGTTGTCCCCGGTTACAGTAGCGGGGGCTGTGCCGGCTTTGTCACCGGCTTCCCTGCATCCGTCGGAGCTGTCGTTCGCGTTTGTCTCTGGTGCGAGCCTCCGACGACGATGTACCGCCGCGGTGGCGCGCCCGTCAATCGCGAACTCGCATTCCCTTGACGAGCCGCGTCGAAGGACCATCTTACGGCCCATGACTTCCGACCTCGCAGGCAAGACCTTCATCGTCACGGGCGCGAACACCGGCATCGGCAAGATCACGGCGCGCGAGCTCGCGAACCGCGGCGCGCGGGTCGTGCTCGCCTGCCGCTCGCTCGACAAGACCCAGCCGGTGATCGACGAGATCAAGCGCGACACCGGTAACCACCAGGTCGAATTCGTCGCGCTCGACCTCGGCGATCTCGCGTCGGTGCGGCGCGCCGCCGAGGAGCTGCTCGCGAAGTACCCCGCGATCCACGGCCTCATCAACAACGCCGGGCTCGCCGGCCACCGCGGCACGACGAAGGACGGCTTCGAGATCCAGTTCGGCACGAACCATCTCGGCCACTACTTGCTGACGCGCTTGCTCCTCGAGCGGCTGCGCGCGAGCGGCGCGGCGCGCATCGTCAACGTCGCGAGCCAGTCGCACTACAGCGCGAAGGCGATCGACTGGGCCGCGCTGCGCCAGAAGACGAAAACGACCACCGCGCTCGACGAGTACGCGGTGTCCAAGCTCGCGAACGTGCTGTTCACGAAGGAGCTCGCGCGCAAGCTCGAAGGCAGCGACGTCACGACGTACGCGCTGCATCCCGGCGTCGTCGCGACCGACGTGTGGCGCCGCGTGCCCGGCCCCGTACGCTGGATCATGCGCAAGTTCATGTGGACGCCGGAGCAGGGCGCGCAATCGAGCCTGCGCTGCGCCACCGACCCCGAGCTCGCGCACGAAACCGGCCGCTACTACGACAAGGACGGCAAGGAAAAGCGCCCGAGCCGGCTCGCGCAGGACGAGGCGCTCGCGCACGAGCTGTGGGCGAAGTCCGCGGAATGGACGGGCTTGCAAGCGTAGCTTCGGCCTGACCACGCCCGTGGGCAGTCGGTGACAAAGTCCCCGCTTTACGCCGGCGGACGTGGTCGCCGAAACTGACGCCCATGTTGGCCGTCGCCGCGGTTCTCTCCACGCTGCACTTCACAGGCACGGCCGTCCCCGGCAACGGCGACTACATCGACGTGCCGTTCGCGGTGCCGGCCGGCACGGTCGAGATCCAGATCACGAAGACGTACACGACCGGCGTCAACATCCTCGACTTCGGCGTGTGGGCGCCCGAAGGCTTCCGCGGGTGGAGCGGCGGGCTCACCGACGACATCATCGTCGGCGTCGCGCAGTCGTCGCGCGGCTACCTGCCCGGCGCGATCACGGCGAGCGACGGCTGGTACGTCGAGATCGGCAAGGCGCAGCTGTCCGATAGCGGCACCGACTGGACGATCGACATCACGTTCTCCGACACCGCGTCGCTGCCGGTCCTGCCGCAGGCGCCGTTCACGCCGGTCGTGATGGCGCAGGGCACGCGCTGGTACAAGGGCGACTTTCACGTCCACTCGAGCCAGAGCGGCGACTCCAAGGCGCCGATGCAGAGCGACATCGATCTCGCACACGCGCAGGGGCTCGACTTCATCAATCTCAGCGATCACAACACGATCTCGCAGCACGCGCTGGTCGCGGCGCAGCAGGCGAATTGGCCCGTGCTCGTCACGCGCAGCTCCGAGATCACGACGTACTCGGGCCACGGCAACGGCGTCGGCATCACGCAGTACGTCGATCACCGGCTCGGCCGCAACGGCCGCACGATGGCGAACGTGATCGACGACGTCGTCGCGCAGGGTGGCGCGTTCATCATCAACCATCCCGCCGAGAACCTCGGCACGAACTGCATCGGCTGCGACTGGATGCACGCGACCGACATCCCGTGGAACGAGGTCTCGGGCATCGAGGTCATCACCGCCGGCTACCCCATCGGCGTGCTCGCGTTCACGCCGCAGGTCGTGAGGATGTGGGACGCGCAGGAAGACGCCGGGTTCCGGCTGTCGGCGGTGACCGGCAGCGACGATCACAGCGCGGGCATGAACGAAGGCTCGACCGGCTCGCCGATCGGCAGCCCGTGCACGCTCGTCCACGGCAGCGAGCTGTCGGAGGCCGCGATCGTCGCCGGCGTCCAGCACCAGCACACGATCGCGAACCTGCGCGGCCCCGACGATCCCGCGATCGACATCGTCGCGCACGGCAAGAACAACACGACCGCCGGCATCGGCGACGACATCGACGATCTGTCCGCGCTCGACGTCCACGTCACGTCGGGCGACGGCTTCAACCTCGAGCTGTGGCGCGACGGCGCGAAGATCGAGGAGCTCACGATCAAGGGCGACGACTTCACGTGGAGGTATCACGACAAGGCGAGCAAGGACGACCACCGCTACCGCGTCGCGCTCGTGCTGTCGAACGACCCGGTCGTGATCACGAGCCACGTCTACGCGCACGGCGTCGTCGACGACGCCGGCGGCTGCAACGCGGGCGGCGGCCGCGGCTCGCTCGTCGCGCTCGCGCTCGCGTTCGTGCCGCTGCTCAGGGCGCGCCGGGGAGCGCGCCGAGCGCGCCGGTGCAGTAATCGACGGTGACCTCGTTCTCCGAGCACACGCTGCCGTCGCACACGCCGGCGATGCACGTCGCGGGCAGCACGCACGTCTCGCCGGTCGGGCACTGCGACGTCAGATCGCAGAAGTCGCCGGTCGTGATGCTGCAGTGACCTTCGCCGCATTCGTAGTCGAGCCCGGGCGAGCACGACACGGCCGCATCGTTCGAGCAATGCCCTTCACACTCGGAGCTGCCTTGGCACGTCGTGCCCGTGCCTTCGCACGTGCCCGGATTGCAGACGCCCGACATGCACGCCGCGCTGCTCGGGCAGACCTGGCCGCCGGCGAGCAGCTGCGAGCACGTCGGCGCGGTCTGCGTCGTGTCGCAGAACAGGCCCATGTCGCATTGCGCGGTCGACGTGCACGGCGAGCCCTGGCCGACCTGCGCCTGGCACGTCGTGCCGTTGCAGAAGTTGCCGATCGCGCAGCCTTGCGTCGAGCACGGCATGCCGGCGGTGGGCAGGCCCATGCACGTCTGGCTCGGCGAGCAGAACTGCGTGCCGGTGTTCGCGCACTCGTAGGTGAAGAAGCATTGGCCGCCCGTGTTCACGGTGCCGACCCACGCCGACTGCATGCACGCCATCGTCCACGGCAGCGCGTCCTCGACGGTCGCGCACGCGTTGCTCGGCGCGAGGATCGCCTTCAAGCACGTGTTCATCGCATCGGAGTTGAATTTCGCGCGGCCCGCGGTCACCGACGCTTCGACGTCGGCGTACTCGCGCTCGCACTTCTTCTTGATGTCGCTCTTGCAGTCGTCTTCGGACTCCGGCGTCTGCAGGCCGAGGAACTGGTTGATCTCGCCCTGCGCGCAGCACTCGTAGAGGTTGTAACAAGCGACCGCGGCGACCTGGTCGCACACGTTGCTCGCGGACGTTCCGATCGAAGGCGGACTGTTGTCATCACCGCCGCAACCCACCGCGACGACCACGACCGAACACAAGGCTAGTCTCGAACGCATGCAGCACCCTCCGCGGGGACGATCCCACAAACGGGATTCAGTCGCGCACTTTCTACTACGGCTGCTTGAAGCTTGCCGGATCGAGTGCGTGACGTTGCAACAGGCGGCGAAAATTCGTGCGATCGAGACCGGATAGCCGCGCCGCTTCCGAGACCGAGCCCTTCGCGTGCTCCATGACCCGCACGAGGTAGCGCTTCTCGAAGTCGGCCGCGGCGCGCCGCTTCGCTTCGGTCAGCGGCACGTCGAGATCGATCACCTCGCGCGAGCCCTCCGACGTCGCGCGTCGCTGCGTCGGCCGCCGCGCGACCACCGCAGGCAACGACTCGGGGCCGATCACGTCGCCGTGACCGAGCGCGATCGCGTGCAGGATCGCGTTCTCGAGCTCGCGCACGTTGCCGGGCCACGCGTATGCGGCCATCGCGTCGAGCGCCTCGGGCGCGAGGGTCGGCGGGCTGGCGCCGCCGTGCTTGCGCAGAAAGTGGGCGGCCAGTAGCGGCAGGTCGCCCTCGCGCTCGCGCAGCGGCGGAACGATCAACGTCACGACGTTGAGGCGATAGAACAGATCCTGGCGGAACCGCTGCTCGGCGACCGCGGTCTCGAGCTCGACGTGGCTGGCTGCGATCACGCGCACGTCGACGCGGCGCACGCCGCTGCCGCCGACCGGCCGCACGTCGCCTTCCTGCAGCACGCGCAGCAGGCGCGCCTGAACCGCGAGCGGCATGTCGCCGACCTCGTCGAGGAACAACGTGCCGCCGTCGGCTTCGACGAACACGCCCGGCCGGTCGTGGGTCGCGCCGGTGAACGCGCCCTTCGCGTGGCCGAACAGCTCGCTGTCGATCAGCGACTCGGGGATCGCGCCGCAGTTGAGCGCGACGAACGGGCGCTCGCGGCGCGGCCCGCGCTCGTGCAGCGCGCGCGCGACGATCTCCTTGCCGGTGCCGCTCTCGCCCTGGATCAAGATCTGGACGTCTTGCTCGGCGAGCCGATCGACCGCCGCGCGCAGCTTGCGCATCGCCGCGGACGTGCCGACGAGCAGATCCGGCACCGCCATCGCTTGCTTCACGCTCGCGAGCTCGCGGCGCAGCCGCGAATGATTCGCGGCCGAGCGCACCATCGACGACAGCTCGAATGCCTCGAACGGCTTCGTCAGGTAGTAGAACGCGCCGGCGCGCATGCACGTCGCCGCGGTCGCCGCCGATCGGTCGCCGGTGAGCATCACGACAGACGACAGCGCACCGACATCGCGGAACCGGAGCAGCACGTCGACGCCGTTCGCGTCGGGCAAGCCGACGTCGAGGATGACGACGTCCCAGTCGGCGAGCCCGGCGTCGAGTCGCGCGAGCACCGGCTTGGCCTCCGCCGACACCTCGACCTCGACGCCGTCGGCGCCGAGCCGGCGCGCGATCGCTCTGGCGACCTCGGAATCGTCCTCGACGATCATGCACTTGACGAGAACGCCATCGTCCGCCATCGAACGGCGGGGCAAGCTCGCATTTCCTTCGGGGTCTGTCACTGTTTGACGTGGGTTGCGCGCGTGCGCGTCGCCGCGGTCACGCTGCGCCGGAGGTCCGCGAGCGCCAGAGGCTTCGCGAGCACGTCATCCGCACCTGCGGCGACGTACACTGCGCGGGTCTCCGGCGTGAGCTCGCGGGTCATCGCCGCGATGTAGATCGCGCGCCCGAACCGGGCTTTCAATGCGCGAACCAGATCGAGCGTGGCCTCCGCTGCGGAAACTGCAACGAGCGCGATGTTGGGGGTCGCGACCTCCGCGAGTCGCCGCGCACGCACCGGGCAATGCGAGGTGCAAACGCCGTAGCCGGCGCGTGCCAGTGCCGCCGACAACGTCGCCCGCGCAATCCCATCCACATCGACGATCATCACCTGCGTCACACTCGGGCTTATTACAAGCCTCGCGCCAGTGATGAGTAATACAGTGTTCGGCTATTTACCTGCTTGGAGTTGCAAAGATTTCATACCCAGTGGGTGAACGGGTACCCGGTTAGAGAGCGAGAGGCTCGTCTACCGGCGGACCCCGATGGTGGGGCGGATCGAGATGGCGAGTGACCCCGAAGATGATCTGCTTTTGATCGAACCCACCGTCGAGGATCGGCAGTCGGGTCGCGGGATTCGAGAGATCGCCGCGGTCGACGACCGCGAACTCGGCGAACAAGTCCCATTCGTGGACAATCGCGAGCACGGTTCCGACGTGAAAGTCGACACGCGGCTGCGGATCGATCGCCATGTCGGTCGTGGGGTCGACTCCGTTGTGCTGTACGGGAACAGCATAGGCAATTCCCAGCCAGCTCCCCCAGTGGCCAGTCGGCTCGCGAAACAACGCTGCCGTCTGGAACGCGAGCTCGGTCATGAACGCGCCCTGATCGCCGCGCGCGATCCCGGTGCCATCGAGCCCGGCTTGCATGTCGAACGCGAGCCACTCGCGATCGATCGGTTTCTTCCATTCGAACGTCAGCGACTCGCGCGTCCACGATCCCGTGCTGTCCAGCAAGTGACCGCCGCCACCCGACAGCGCGAGCGCCGCGTGCTCGCCGATCGGGCTGCGCAGCGTGGCGCCCACGCTCTGCCACGACTTCTCGTCCGTGTACGACGGTTGCTTCGGCAGGAAGTCGACGCTCGCGCCGACCTCGAGCTTCGAGAACAGCGCCCACCGGCCGGTGAGCCCGAACAGCGCGAGGTCGGTGAAGTGCAGCGGCTGCGCGCCGAGCAGCGGATCGGACATGATGAACTTCATCTGGCCGGTCAGCTCGCCGCCCTCGGGCAGCACGAGGTAGTCCTCGGCCACGCCGCGCGACGAGGCGCGCACTCCGGCGTCGTCGGACATCTCGGCCGCCGGCATGCCGTTCGGGTCCGCGCTCGCTTGCCCACCCAAGACCGCGAGCGCGGCGAGCGTCCAATGGAATTGCCTCATGGAGGCGTGTCAACGCACGCCGGCCCGAGATGATCTGTTACCGTGCCGCGGTGGCGAGCAAAGCGCGCAAGTCATCGAAGGCGGCGACGAAGCCGGCGGCCAATGCGGCGGCGAAGCCCAAGCGTGCCGCCACCGCACCGGTGACGCGCGCGCGGCCGATGCGGCCGACGCGGCCTTCGCTGCCGCCGCCGCCGGCGCCGCCTCCGCCGCCACAGCCGCGCGACGAGCTGCCCGCGCCGCGCGATGTCGCCCGGCTCACGCGGTACGGCGAGCGGTTCGGGCCGCACAAGATCGACGTGCGCTTGCTGCCGCTGCAGCTGCCGGTCGGCTCGGGCGCGCTCGCGCTGTTCGATCCGGCCGCGCCGAAATCGTGGCGCGTGCTCGATCGGCCGGCCGGCTCGGGCGCGTTTCGCGTGATGCTGTCGATTGCGCGCGACGAGCGCGGCGCCGAGCGGCTCGCCGCGATCGTGATCCACGTCGGGCGCCCGCCGATCGCGCGCTGGACGGTCGCGCACTATCGCGGCCAGAAGAAGCCGAAGAGCGCCGACCAGCTGCCGCGCTGCACGGTCTCGGGCGGATGGCTCGCGCTGATCGACGCCGGCGAAGGCTCGCCCGGCGTGCTCGCGGTGCCCGAGGGCGTGGTCGGCGTCCAGCCGATCGAAGTGCCGCTCACCGACGGCCGCCGCGCGCTCGCCCTGCCGTGCGGCAACGGCGAGTTCGCCGCCTACTGGGCGGTCGATCTGCAGGACAAGCCGATCTGCCTCGTCGTCGACTTCGACGTGTTCACGCAGAAGGAATGGAAGGCGCGGCCGGTCTGAACAAAGGCTACTTTCCCCCGAGCGCCTTGTACGCGGCCTCGGCGTCGGCCGTGAGGCACGCGTTCGCGTTCGACTCGCCCATGCCGAGCACGCCGCCGTACATGCGATAGCGCGCCTTCTTCAGCGCCTTGATCGAGCGCGGATCTTCGCCGAGCTCGACGAGCTTGGGGATCGCGGCCTTGCGATCGGCGCACGTCGCGCCGTCCTCGAGGTCGTGGATCGCGGCCTTGATGCGCGTCTCGCGATCGAGCGGATTGGCGACGCCCGGCACGGGCACCGGTACCGGCACCGCGACCGGCTGCGTGCCCGCGGCATCGGCGTGATCGCGAGAGCGCATCTCGTAGAGCGCGAGCGAGAGCAGCACGATGGCGCCGACGACGATCGCGCCGACCGTCAGCCAGGAGCGCGGGATCGGCGACGACGCGTGCGATGCGGCCGCCGGCGGTGCGAGCGTCTGCACCGGCCCCGTGGTTCCGGTCGCCGGCACCATGGCCGTCGGCGCGGTGCCGAGATCGGCCTTGAACGGCATCGGCGTCACGAAGCCCGGCGGCGGCGTCGGGATCGCGATCGGTGACGACGAACGCGCGTCGGGCACGTAGAAGCCGGCCGCGCGCAGCACGTCGTTGAGCGCGTTCAGGTAGTCGCTCGCCGACGAGATGCGCTCCGCCGACACCTTCGCGAGCCCGTGCCGCACGATGGCTTCGAGCGCGGGCGGCGCCGCGAGATCGGGCGCGACCTCGGCGAACGTCGGCGCCTCGCGGCTGACGTGCGCGGTCAGCATCTGCAGCGGATCCTTGTCCTCGTACGGCACGCGCCCGGTCAACATCTCGTAGAGCACGACGCTGGTCGAATACAGATCGCTCGCCGGCGTGATCGCGCCGCCGACCGCTTGCTCGGGCGACAGATACGCCGGCGTGCCGACGGTGAGCCCGGCGCGCGTCATCGCGGGATCGTCGGCGTTGCCCGCGTACAGCTTCGCGATCCCGAAATCGAGGATCTTGATGATCTGCTCGCCGTCTTTCTTCGCGAGGTAGATGTTGTCGGGCTTGATGTCGCGATGCACGACGCCGCGATCGTGCGCGTGGCGCAAGCCCGCGAGCACGCCGCGGATGATCTCGATCGCCTCCAGCCACGGGATGCGCTTCTCGCGCTCGAGCCGCGCGCCGAGGCCTTCGCCCTCGAGCGCCTCCATCACGAGGTAGAGGCTGCCGTCGTCGAGCACGCCGAAGTCGGAGACGCCGACGATGTTCGGATGATCGAGCCGGCCCGACGCGAGCGCCTCGCGCTGGAAGCGCTGCGTGGCTTCCTTGTTGCGGCCGAGCGCGGAGTGCAAGACCTTGATCGCGACCGCGCGGCCGATACCGGTGTGCTCGCCGCGATAGACGCGGCCCATGCCGCCGGCGCCGAGCACGGAGTCGATGCGGTAGCGGCCGTCGAGCACGCTTCCGATCGCGACGACTCCGGAGTCATCCGGTGATGGCGCGCCCATCCACTGTCGAGTCTAGCTCAACGGCGTTTGCGCGGGGGCAGACCGGTGTGCTGCGTGAGCGCGACGCCGGGCCGGATCTTGCTTCCGCGCCGCTTCGGTGCTCCGCCGGCGGGCTGCCACGACGGCACGAGCGCCTGCTTGCCGCTGCCGATCAGATCCTCGCGGCCCATCCGGCGCAGCGCCTCGCGCAAGATCGGCCAGTTCGCCGGATCGTGATAGCGCAAGAACGCCTTGTGCAGGCGCCGGCGCTCGAGCCCGCGCACGATATGCACGCGGTCGCGCGCCTTGAGCGAGCGCAGCGGCGAGAGCCCGGTGTGGTACATCGCGGTCGCGCTCGCCATCGGCGACGGCAGGAACGCCTGCACCTGATCGGGCCGGAAGCCGTTGCGCTTGAGCCACAGCGCGAGCTGGAGCATGTCCTCGTCGGTCGTGCCGGGATGCGCGGCGATGAAGTACGGGATCAGGTACTGCTCCTTGCCTGCTTCCTTCGAATAGCGATCGAACAGCTCCTTGAACCGATCGTACGCGCCGATGCCCGGCTTCATCATGTGGCGCAGGGGGCCGTCCTCGGTGTGCTCGGGCGCGATCTTCAAGTAGCCGCCGGTGTGATGCTGCGCGAGCTCGCGGATCCATTCCGGCGAGCGCACCGCGAGGTCGTAGCGCACGCCCGACGCGACGAACACGCGCTTGACGCCGCGGATCGCGCGCGCCTTGCGATACAGCGCGACGAGCGGCGCGTGATCGGTGCCGAGGTTGTCGCAGATGTCGGGGTACACGCACGACGGCTTGCGGCACGCGGCCTCGATCTCGCGGGTCTTGCACGCCATGCGATACATGTTCGCGGTCGGCCCGCCGAGATCCGAGATGTTGCCGGTGAAACCGGGCGTGACGTCGCGGATGCGCTCGATCTCGCGCAGGATCGAGCCCTCGCTGCGCGACTGGATCACGCGGCCTTCGTGCTCGGTGATCGAGCAGAAGCTGCAGCCGCCGAAGCAGCCGCGCAGGATCGTGACGCTGAACTTGATCATCTCGTACGCGGGGATCTTCGCGTCGCCGTGGCGCGGGTGCGGGACGCGCGTGAACGGCAGCTCGTACAGCGCGTCCATCTCCTGCGTCGACAGCGGGATCGGCGGCGGGTTGATCCACACGTCGTGCTTGCCGTGGCGCTGCACGAGCGGGCGCGCGTTGCCGGGGTTCGACTCGAGATGGAGAATGCGCGATGCGTGCGCGTACAGCACGGGATCGGCCGAGACTTGCTCGTAGCTCGGCATGCGGATCACTTGCTGCGCACGATCGATCTTCCGCTTGAGCTGCACGAGCGGCTGCGCGGCCGGCGCGCCGGTCTCGCACGGCGCCGCCGCGCGCTCGTCCTCCATCGCGTACGGATCTCTCGGCGGATCGATCCGGCCCGGCGCGTCGACGCTCGTCGAGTCGATCTCGGCGAAGCCCTCGCGCGCGCCGGCGAACGCGGTGCCGCGCACGTCGCGGATCTGCGCGGGCGTTTCCCCGGCCGCGAGCCGGTGCGCGATCTCGACGATCGCGCGCTCGGCGTTGCCGTAGACGAGCAAGTCGGCGCGCGTGTCGACGAGGATCGACCGCCGCACGGCATCCGCCCAGTAGTCGTAGTGCGCGATCCGGCGCAGGCTCGCTTCGATGCCGCCGATCACGAGCGGGACATCGCCGAATGCCTCGCGGCAGCGCTGCGCGTACACGATGACCGAGCGATCCGGCCGCGAGCCGGCGGCGCCGCCCGGCGTGTACGCGTCGTCGCTGCGCGGCTTGCGATCGGCCGTGTAGCGGTTGACGAGCGAGTCCATGTTGCCGGCGGTGACGCCCCAGAACAGGTTCGGACGGCCGAGCGCGCGGAACGCGTCGGCACTACGCCACTCGGGTTGATCGAGGATGCCGACGCGAAAGCCATGGGCCTCGAGCAGCCGGCCGACCAGCGCCATGCCGAAGCTCGGATGATCGATGTACGCGTCGCCGGTGACGAGGATGACGTCGCAGCTGTCCCAGCCGAGCTCGTCCATCTCGGCGCGCGACGTCGGCAGGACCGGCGCCACGCCGAAGCGCTGCGCCCAGTACGGGCGATAGCCGAACAGCGGGCGCGCAGACGCGTACATCGCGCCGACGTGTAGCACCCGGCGTGCCCGATCACTACCGCGAAGCTACTCGCCGCCCTCGCAGGGGTCGCCGCCGGGCTTGGCGGGCTTCTGCGTCGGGCCGCGCGTCGTATTCTTGGCGGGCTGGCCGGCTTCGTCTGGCATCGTCGGCGCGGCCGCGGCCGGCCTGGACTTGGGCGCGGTGGCCTCGGCGGCGGCTTCGCCGTCTTTCTTGAGCGACTCCTGCTGGGCCGGGGTCAGCGTCGACTGGCACTTGTCGGCGTCGTCGAGGCTCTTCGCATCGTCGAAGCACTGCTGCGCCTGCGCGGTCCACAGGTCCTGGTCGCAGCGAGTCGACAGCACCTTGCGGAACGGATCGAGCTGCTCGGGCTGCGCGACCGATGCCGCGCTCATCAAGCCGATGAGGTGATCGGCGACCGCCGCGCACGTCAGCTTCGGCGGATCGGCCGTGCCGCCGGCGCCGCCGGTGGCACTCGTCGTGGACGTCGTGGCGGGCGCCGCGGAGTGACTGCAGGCGGCGAGGACGAGCGCGAGGTAAGTGCGGCGCATGCGTGCATCATGACACGCGCGCCCGGCGCGCACCGCACGCTTGTTACGAACATGACAGGTGGCCGATGCGATACCTCGCTCGTGCTCGAGGTCGGCGCGATCGTGGCTGGCAAGTACCGGATCGAGCGCGTGCTCGGAGCAGGCGGTATGGGTGTGGTCGCGGCCGCGACCCACGTCCAGCTCGACCACCGCATCGCGATCAAGGTCCTGCACGATCAGGCGGCGTCGGATCACGCGATGGTGGAGCGCTTCCTGCGCGAGGCGCGCGCGGTCGCGAAGCTGCGGAGCGAGCACGTGTGCCGCGTGTTCGACGTCGGCCGGCTCGACAGCGGCGCACCCTTCATCGCGATGGAGCTGCTCGACGGCGTCGATCTCGCGCGCGCGATCGACGAGCGACCGCTCGCGCCGGTGGTCGCGGTCGACTATGTCGTGCAGGCGTGCGTCGCGATCGCCGAGGCGCACGCGAACGGCATCGTCCACCGCGACCTCAAGCCCGCGAACCTGTTCGTCACGAAGCGGCTCGATGGCTCGCCGCAGATCAAGGTGCTCGATTTCGGCATCGCGAAGGCCTCGCTCGGCGGCGACACGTCGCTCACCCGGACCGATGCGGTGATCGGCACGCCGGTCTACATGTCGCCGGAGCAGCTGCGCTCGGCGCGCGACGTCGACGCGCGCACCGACATCTGGGCGCTCGGCGTCATCCTCTATCAGGCGCTGTCGGGGCGGCTGCCGTTCCCGGCGACGAGCCTGACCGAGGCGGCCGTGAAGATCGCGATGGATCGACCGGACGCGATCGAGGTCGAGCCCGCGCTGCGCGACGTCGTGATGCGCTGCCTCGAGAAGGAACCCGCGCGGCGCTACCGGGATGTCGGCGCGCTCGCCGCCGCGCTCGCGCCGCTGGGCGGACCGGAGACGGCCGCGAACGCTCGCCTGGCCGGCAAGGTGCTCGAGGAGCCGATCGGCACCGCCGCGACCCTCGCCGCCGCGGCGCGCTCGCCGTCGCCCACGACCCGCCCGACCGGCGCTTCGGCGCGCGGGCGCAGCACGACATTGCAGGCCGCCGCTGGCGCTTCGACCGGCTTGCCTGCAGCGAGACCGCGCCGCGCGCGCTGGCTCGTAGCCGGCGCGATCGCGGCGAGCAGCTCGGTCGCCGTGATCGTCGCGAGCCAGCTGCACGCGCACGAATCGATCGCGCCCGATGCCGCGCCCGTCGCTCCGAGCGTGACGCCGATCGTGACGCCGATCGCGATCGCTCCGCCCGACGCCGCGCCGGTCACGGCCACGCCTGCCACGCGCATCGCCTCGGTCGCGCCGCCGCGACGGACGCCCGCGCCTGCGCATCGACCATCGTCACCACCGCATCGACCGCCCGCGACGAGGTTGGCCGAAGCCGTGCCCGCGCCCGCCGCGCCTGTACCCGCGCCCGTGCCATCGCCGGCACCGCCCGCGAAGCCCGCGCCGTCGCCCGAGACGTTTCGCGCGGAGCTCGCTGCCCACCACTGCGGTCACGCGCGCGCGATCGCCAAGGCGCTCGCCGCGCAGCACCCCGAGTACGCCGCGAAGGTCGACGACTGCGATCACGAGATGGCTCGCGCGATCTCCGACATGGCCGTGCCTGCAGCCGAGCGCTGGATCCGATCCTGGCGTACGCGGAGGAGCTGGACGAGGATGGCAACGCGGGCGGAGCCGACGGCGTACGCGGGACCCTGTACTCGATCCGCACGAACGTCGCGTGCAAGCACCACGACGCGGCAGCCGCGCGCGCCGAGTTCACGAAGGTGCTGATCCCCGCGAACCGACGAGCGGTGGCCGATGCGTGCAAGGAGGCCGGCATCGAGCTCTAGCGCCAATGCCGCTCACCTAGCGGCTGGGACTTCGGACTTCGGACTTCGGGCTTCGGTCAGCGCACTCACGAGGCCCTGCAGAGCGCGTACGACGCGGTCGTAGCGTCGTAGGAGATCCATTCCGGTGCTGGACTCTACAAAGC
>DATJXL010000061.1:0-2823 GCA_035500135.1 Kofleriaceae bacterium | reverse complement strand
TAGCTGCGCACGTGCGCGGCGATGCGCTTTCGGTCGAGAAGGATCTCCACGACCGTGGTCGTCGCGCGAATCTCGATTTGCTGATGAATCAAGTCGGACGGTACCGAATACAGATGTCGATCGAATTCGACGTGGTAATCGATATTGACGCGAGGCCACTTCCACTCGGCGCACTCGTACCGTCGCTCGGGCATCGGCTTGAGGGCCGCGCGCTCGTAGCGGTCGAACATCTCGCGCCGGCTCATGCCGTAGGCCTTCATGCCACGCGCATTGAGGTCGTCGCGCAGCTCGTCGATGCGTGCGTTGAGCTCCGCGAGCGAGAAGAAGGTCTGGTTGCGAAGCCGCGCCAAGATCCAGCGTTGGGCGACCTTGACGGCCGCCTCGGCCTTCGCCTTGTCGCGCGGCTTGCCTGGTCGCGCGGGCACGATCGCGGTGCCGTAGTGCTCCGCCATCTCCGCGTACGTCCGCTGCACCGCGGGCTCGTAGCGGCACGGCACGGTCACACCGCTGCGCAGTTGGTCGGGAACGACGCAGGTCGTGACGCCCTGGTAGAACTCGAACATCTCGACGTGCACGGCGACCCAATCGGGCACTTGCTGGGTGCGTGTCGCGCGCGCGAACGTGTAGCTCGAGGCTCCGAGCGCGCTGACGAACAGCTCGACTTAGAGGACCTCGCCCGTGTCCGCGTCCACGATCGATGGCTTGGCGCCCGAGAAGTCGACAAAGCACTTGTCGCCGGCGACGTGCACCTGGCGCATCGAGGGCGAGCGGCGCGCCAGCCACTCGCGGTAGACCTCGCAGAACTTGGGGATGCCCCGGGCTCTGTTGAAAACGTGAAGTAGCGGCGGCTCCTTGCCGGCCTGAGAATCAGGTCTGCCAGGACTTTGAGCCCCACGGGGGCAAAGGAGCCGCCATGAAGAAGAGAGCCGCAGTTTCGGGACGGAAGCAAGAGAAGACGCCGGTGACGATGAGCGTGGCGATGCAGCAGCTGATGCTGCCGCTGCTGCTGGCGATGGATGCGACGAAAAAAGGCCTGCTGTCGTTCGTACAGCAGATGGGCATGGTCGCCCTGTCGGAGCTGCTTGTGACGGAGGCGGCGATGATCGCGGGGCCGAAAGGAAAGCACGTCGAGGGCCGCACGCACCACCACTGGGGCACGGCGACGACGCCGGTCTGCTTCGGCGGTCGCAACGTGTCGCTGCCGCATCCTCGCGTTCGGTCGCGCGGCAAGGGGCGCGGACACGAGGTGATGCTGCCAAGCATCGACGCGCTGCGAGACGGTGATCCCATGTCCGATCGCGTCGTCGAGCAGATCGCGCTCGGGGTGTCGACGCGCGGATACGAACGAAGCTTGGAGCCCGTCGACGAATCAATCGAGACACGCGGTGCGAGCAAGAGCAACGCGTCGCGCGCACTCATCGACGCGACGACGGAGAAGCTCACGCAGTTCGTCTCGCGCAAGCTCGATGACGTGGACCTGATCGCGATGTTCATCGACGGTATCGAGTTCGCCGGGCACGCCGTGCTGATCGCGCTGGGCGTGACGATCGACGGGACCAAGACGCCGCTCGGTATCTGGGCCGGCTCGACGGAGAACACGGTCGTTGTCACCGAGCTGCTCTCGAATCTCGTCGAGCGTGGTCTTCGCGTCGATGCCTCGATGCTCTTCGTCATCGATGGCGGCAAGGCGATTCGCAAGGCGCTGCGCGACGTCTTCGGCGACCGCGCCGTCGTACAACGGTGCCAGGTCCACAAGGCACGCAACGTCCGCGATCACCTGCCCGAGTCGCGTCGAGCCTACGTCGCAAAACAGATGCGTGATGCATACGATTCGACGACCGCTGCGACGGCGAAGAAGAAGTTGATGCAACTCGCATCTTGGCTCGACGCGAACGGCGAGGAGGGCGCTGCGGCCAGCTTGCGCGAAGGACTCGACGAGACACTCACCGTGATGCGACTGAATCTGCCCGCCGCGCTTCGACGCACCTTCGCGACGACCAATCCGATCGAGAACATGAACGGAGCGCTGCGACGCATCGCCCGCAACGTGAAGCGTTGGAAGGACGAGGCGATGATCCGCCGGTGGGTCGCACTGGGCATCGCTGAAGCGCAGAAGGGATTCCGCCGCGTCAAGGGCTACGTACATATGCCCGCACTCGTCGCCGCCCTTCGGCCCGTCGCAGAGACCGTAGCGCCCGAGAAGGAGGTCGCGTAGAGATCTGATCGAGCCGCCTCTACTACGCGAACTTCAACAGAGAGCGGGGCGTTCCCACCGACGCTAATTGTACCAGCATCGACTCCGCCGAGAAATTTGTGCCAACTCACGAAGCCCAAAGGGGAACGGGCTAGTCATTCTGATGACGGAGGCCTCGCCAAGACCCTTCGAGCGCACCGTCACCCGCGCGGCCCGTACTTCCATTCGCTCGATGACGGTGAGCCGGTCTTGCGTCATGTCGTGAGGGACTGGCTGGAGCCCTCTGACCCGAACCTCGTCGGGCTGCCGTCGGCACCCCGCAATAGTGGAGCTGAGGGGAATCGAACTCCAAAACGGCGATTTTGGGAAACCCAAGCCGAACGCGGACTTGGCCTTCAGCGCTTTGAAATCGCTCGTGATTGTTCGTCCCCTCCTGTTCCGCTCCGTACCGTGCTGTACCGCTCTAGGCTGCAGAGTCAAGGCAACCTGACGGCAACGGAAGTGACAGCTCGGCGAGCTTCGTCCGTGACGGTGCAACGAGGGTGCTACGCTGAAAGCGATGACGGCGGTGACGGTTCTAGAAGCGCAGAAGCGGCTCGCGGAGCTGATCGACGAGGCGACGAATGATA
>DATJXL010000060.1:0-30146 GCA_035500135.1 Kofleriaceae bacterium | reverse complement strand
CTTCGCGGCCGACAGCGCGGCGGCCGCGTTGTTCTCGCGCAGGTAGTTCCCGAGCGCCTGCACGTAGCGGATGCTCTGCTCGCTCGCGGACATGTACGTGAGGATTCGCTCGACGATGACGTAGAGCATGAAGACGAACATGCCGATCATCCCGACCGTGATGATCTTCACGAGGATGTTCATCTGGTGCCAGAGGTCTAATGGATCCATTCCCATGTTCGTCGTCCTGTCTGGAGTGGCTCTACTACTTCTTCAACGCTGCGAATAGATGAACGTGACGGCGGTGCAGACCGGCGCCGCCTTGCCGTTCACCATGAACGGCCGGTAGCGCCACGTGCCCTGGATCGTCGAGAGGATGCGGTTGTCGTACGCGCCGAAGCTCGTCGACTTCATCATGCGGACGCTCGTGATCGAGCCGTCCATGCCGATGCACAGCTTGAACGCGCCGACGATCTTGTCCTTGCCCGAGCGCTGGATCTCGGTCTTGGTGACGTCGTCGGGCTCGATCTGCTTGTCACCCGCGATGCGCGATGCCTCGAGCGCGGCCGGCGGCACGATCGACGGCGGCGCCGGCGGCGGCGGTGGCGGCGGTGGTGGCGGCGGCGGCGCGCCCATCACGCCGTTGATGTCGCCGCCGACGACGCCACCTTCGACGCCACCTTCTTCGCCGCCCTCGACGCCGACCACCTCGGTCTCCTGCTTCTGCTCGACCTTCTCGACCTTGACCGGCTGGACGATGTCTTTGACCTTGATCTTCTTGGGCGTGATGATGACTTCGTGTGGCTTCGCGCCGCCCGGCGGCGGCGGCGGCGGCGGCGGCGGCGGCGGCGCGACCGCGAGATCGATCGACATCTTCGGGCGCTCGAGCTGCTCGAGCCCCCAGATCGCCTTCGCCCACATCACGAACAGGAGGACGACCGTGATCGCGACGCAGCCGCCGAACAGCGGATACGCCCACCCCGGCAGCTTGCGGTTCTTCGCCGCGGTGTAGCTCGCGAACAGTCCGAGCGGCTGATTCGGTGAATTCGTGGTGGCCATCGGCAGCTTCTCCTGGGCGAATCAGCCGCCGGTCTTGGCAGGGTCGTTGGTGGCAGCCGCACCGGGTGGTGCGGCCGGGGTCGGGGTCGCGGGCAGACCTTGGGCCTTCTTCGCCTTCTCGATCAGGACGCGCGAGGCGCGCTGGAGATCTGCGGCGGCCGCGCGATCGAGCGCACCGGCCCACGACGCGCCGTGGGCGTTCCCGCGGAAGTTGAAGATCGAAGCCTGTAATCCCACGGGCTTGGGATTGTCGGGCTGGAGCTGCGCCGCCTTCTGCAGCGCGCCGATGCCGCGATCGGCGAGCTCGACCGAATCGGCCGAGGTGAGCGACCGCGAGTTGAGCTTGCTCCACGCGACGTTGCCGATGAACTGATACGCGGCCACCTTCGCCGACACGTCGGGCGACGCGTCGGCGACCTTGTTGTACCACTCGATCGACTTGCGCCAATCGCCCGCCTTGAGGCTGATGCCGGCGAGGCTGCCCATGATCTCGGGGTCGTTCGGCTTGGCGGCGAGCAGGCCGGTCCAGTAGTCGATCGCCTTGGGATACTGCGACGAGTCGAGCCAGACCTGGGTCATGAGGCCGCGGGTCTCGGTGTCGGTCGGGTTCGCGGTCAGCCAGCCCTGGAAGTGCGTCGCCGAGTCGTCGGCCAGCGTCGCGTTGTCGAGCTGGCACAGCGTGGTCTGCTCGCAGCGGAAGCTCGACGCGCACACGTTCTTGTCGTCGCACGCGTCGAAGTGCTTGTCGCCTTCCTTGACGCAGACCTGCTTGCTGACCGTCGTGACGTTCGGGATCGTCGAGCACACGAACGAGCCCTGGACATCGAGGATCACGTTGGACGTGCTGCCGGGCCGGAACACCTTCGAGTACGCGAGGCCGAGGTTGTAGTGGATGATCGGGTCGTCGACCTCGGTCAGCGCCTTCTCGTACTCGGCCACCGCGTCGACGAACGCCTTGTCGCCGAACAGCCGGTTGCCCTCGCGCACGCGATTGCGGCCGTCGAGCTGCTCGCAACCGAGCGAGCCGCCTGCCACGAGCGCGAGCGCGACAAAAAGGGCAGTCCGGCTCATGGAGCGCGCGACTATACATAGGTGGATGGGGGGCATCAACGGCCTTGCGTTCCCGGATACTACGCGACCGCGCCGTCGACGAGGTCGACCGTTTGACACCACCTGACGAGGTGCTCGGGAGCTTTCGCAGCCGCGACTAGCGAACCACTTCGACATCGCCCGAGCGCACGCGATGGACGCGGCCCGCATCGTCGCGCAGGAGCAGCGCACCGTCGCGATCGAGGCCGGCGACCTGGCCGGTGAGCGGCGCGCCATCGACCGTCGCGCGGGCGGCGAGGCCGGTCGCCATGCGCTGCTCCCATGCCGCGACGATCTCGGGCACGCCGACCGCGATGTAGTGGTCGATCCAGCGCTCGACGTGCGCGAGCAGGCTCGCGAGGAACGCGTCGCGGTCGATGACACGGGGGTCGGCGCCGGCGTCGGCCAGACACGTCGCGCGATCGGCGACCGACGGATCGAGCGGGCCCGTCACGTTGATGCCGATGCCGACGATCGCGGCGTCGAGCCGGCTGCCCTGGCTCTGCGCTTCGACCAGCACGCCGGCGAGCTTCTTGTCGCCGACGAGCACGTCGTTCGGCCACTTGAGGACCGCGGGCACGCCGGCGGCGCGCGCCGCGTCGCACACGCCGATGCCGATCGCGAGCGTCATCGGCGGCACGTCGGGCAGCGGCAGCGGCGGGCGCAGCACCGCCGACAGGTACAGCCCGCCGCGCGGCGACGCCCACGCGCGGCCGTCGCGACCGCGCCCCGCGCGCTGGGTCTCGGCGATCACGATCGTGCCGTGACGTGCGCCGGCGCGCGCGACGCGCGCGGCCTCGTCGTTCGTCGATCCGCACTCGGGGAGATCGATGCGAAGTGCGCCGAGCCAGCGCGCGGTGCGAATCACGTGCGCACGTCCAGGCCGATGTCGACCGCAGGCGCCGAATGGGTGAGCGCGCCGACGCTGATCAGATCCGCGCCGGCGCGCGCGTAGTCGCCGATCGTCGCGAGCGTGATGCCGCCGGACACCTCGACGAGCACGCCGCGGCCATGCGCGCGCGCCGCCGCGACCTCGACCTGCGCGGGCGTCATGTTGTCGAGCAGCACGATCTCGGCGCCGGCCGCGAGCGCTTGATCGAGCTCGCCGAGGTTCGTGACCTCGATCTCGACCCGCAGCGTGTGCGGCGCGTGCGCCTTCGCGGCCTCGACCGCGGCGCGCACCGAGCCGCATGCCGCGATGTGGTTGTCCTTGATCAGGATGCCGCTGCCGAGGTCGAAGCGATGATTCGCGCAGCCGCCGGCGAGCACCGCGGCCTTCTCGAGCGCGCGAAAGCCCGGCGTGGTCTTGCGGGTGTCGACGACCTTGGCCTTGGTGCCCGCGACGGCGTCGGCGTAGCGCTTCGCGAGCGTCGCGACGCCGCTCAGCCGCTGCACGAAGTTGAGCGCGGTGCGCTCGGCGGCGAGCATGCCGTGCGCCGGGCCGCGCGCGGTGACGAGCAAGCCGCCGCGGTCGACCCGTGCGCCGTCGTCGGCGAGCCGCTCGATCTCGATCGCGGGATCGACGAGCTCGAACACCGCGCACGCGACGTCGATCCCGAACGCGACGATCGGCTCGCGGGCAGTCATGTCGGCGATGACGTGCGGCCCGCGCCCGCCGAGCGCCCCGGCGCCGCTGGCGGCGCCGAAGATGACCCGCGACGTGACATCGCCGCGGCCGAGATCCTCGTCCAGCGCCAGCTCGACGAGCCGGCGCACCGCGGGAGGCAAGGCGAGCGACATGTACGACGAGCGTATTACGCGACTCGGACGACAGATCAAGACCCGAGATCACGCCCAGTGTCGGATCGGCCAGCGCTGGCGGCGGGCGTGGCGGGCGAGCCGCGCGTCGGGGTTGACCGCGATCGCGCGGCCGACGCGCGACAGCATCGGCAGGTCGTTGTAGCTGTCGGAATAGAAATAGGACGACGCGAGATCGATGCCGTGATCGTCGGCCCAGCGCTCGGCGAGCGCGACCTTGTGGCGGCCGAAGCACAGGGCCGACGCGCGCCCGGTGAACGCGCCGCGCTCGACCTCGAGCTCGGACGCGAGCACGTGCTCGATGCCGACGCCGCGCGCGACCGGCCGCGCCGCGTAGACCGTCGAGCCGGTCGCGAGCACGACCGCGTGGCCGGCGCGGCGATGGGCGTCGATCGCGACGCACGCGGCCGGCGCGACCTCGTGGGCGATGTCGCGGCGGTACCACTCCTCGCACTTCGCGATCATCTCGTCCTCGGAGTCGCCGCGCAGATCGCGCGCGAGCTTCTCGAACACCGCCTCCATGTCGAGCACCGCCAGCTTGTAGAGCGCGCTCCAGTACACGACCTTCGCGATCATCGCCTTGGGCAGCTCGCCGCGGCGGTACAGGAACCGCGACCAGCTGGTGCCGGTGTCGACGCGCAGGAGCGTGCGGTCCATGTCGAAGAACGCCGCGATCGTCATCGGCGGTACTCCTTGCCTCATCGCATCAGCGAGCCTTCGAGGATCCGGATCAGGATGTTCGAGCAGCCGTGGGTCACCGTCGACGCCAGGATCGAGCCGGTCGCCGATCGCATCCAGCCGAACAGGAGGCCCGGGAAGAACGTCGCGAGCGCGCGCGGGTCGCCGTCCTTCGGCAAATGGATCAGCGCGAACGCCACGGCCGACAGGACGAGCGCGAGACCGACGCCGCCACCCAGCACGCGCCGCTTGGGCGGGAACCGCTGCTCGAGCAGGTGGAGCAGCATGCCGCGGAAGAACAGCTCCTCGGGCAACGCGACGACGACGAGCTGCACCAAACAGAACTCGTAGAACTTCCAGTCCGCGGCCGGCGCGTGCAGCCCGGCGAGCCCGCCGTAGCGCGCGCACATGCCGCGCGGCACGAGGTGCGCGAGCGCGTCCGACGTGCACGCGACCTCGTAGAACGCGACGTAGCCGCCGACGAACAGCGGGAAGATCACCGCGATCGCGACCGCGGCCGTGACGAGCCCGCGCCGGACCGGCTCGGCGCGAAACCCGTAATCCTCGAGCTGTTCCTGCCGCCGCCACGCGACCGCGACCGGCATGTACAGGAACAGCACCGCGACCAGCGCGCTGCCGAGGTGGCCGATCGCCGGCAGCGTGATGTCGATGCGCACGAGCGCGGCGACGAGGCCCGCGACGACCGCCCACGCGATCAAGGCCTCGCGACCGGCGGCGCGTGCGGCGGGGTCTACGTCCACGTCGCTACGTTAGCGCGCATCGCGGTCACGGGCAGCCCGCCGGCGAGCGCGCGTGGCCGATGCCGATCTCGAAACCGGCGGCCGACGGGTCGTTGCCGTTGTTGCCGGCGAACCACAGCGAGACGTGATCGCCCTCGTCGACGGCGGTCGGCGCGCGCACCTCGTAGGCGGTCCAGCCCTGCGGATCGCGCTCGACGATCGCGGGCTCGGCCTCGCTGAACGCGAGGCCGTCGCTGCTCGTCGCGTAGGCGAGCGCGACCTGGCGGAAGGTCGGCTCCTCGTGCACGACGTCGTAGTAGAGCTCGATGCCGCCGCCCCGCGCGAGCGCGGCCGGCGTCGAGTAGCCCTCGTAGCCGTCGGCCGCTGGATAGCTCGCCGACTGGAGCAGCACGGGCGCCGGCTCGGGCGTGAACGTGACGCCGTCGCTCGAGGTCGCGAGCGCGATCGCGCGCTCCACGACCGGGCTAGGCCCGGCGCAGCCGCTCGAGGTCACGCCGTTCCGGCACCGCACGGCTGCGTAATAGAGATAGATCGTGTTGTCGAAGACCACCGCGGCGGGCTCGGCCACACCGAGCCCGCCGTACTGGGTCGGATCGCTCGGCCGATCGATCGCGGGCTGCGCGTCCTTGACCCACGTCACGCCGTCGGGCGACGTCGCATGGCCGACCGTGTAGTGCGTCGGATCGGAGTCGGGCACCGCGGTCCAGAACATGTGGTAGGTCGCGCCGAGCTTCACGACCGACGGCGTCTCGACGCTCACCTGATCGAACGCACTCGGCCCCGGCGCGAGCTCCGGCGATCCCACGGCCGAAGTCAGCGTCCAGCTCGCGCCATCGCTCGACGTCGCCTCGTAGATCGAGACTCCGACCGAGCCGGCGCCGTTCGACAGCCACATCCGGTACGTCGCGCCGTCTTTGATCACCCACGGGTCGTTCCACACCGCGCCGCCCCAGGCCCGAAACGCGATCACGGGGTCGTCGGCGTCCTGGGTCCAGCCCGTCGCGCACGAGGCGTCGATCGCGAGCGCGGCATCGGGGCCGGCATCGGCGCCCGCGCCGGCCGCGTCGACACTCCGCGCGCCGGATCCTCCACCACACGCGTAGAGAAACGCGACAGCGCAGCCCGCAAACGCTCTCCAACTCGCCATGCACTCGAACCGAGTGCAATGCGGATGCCCGGTTGTTACTGGCGCAGCGGCAGGTAGTCGCCGGTGATGACGGTGTCGGCGAGCACCGGCACCTGGAGCTCGGCGATCAGCGTCATCGTGTTGCTCGCGAGGTCGGTCGCGTTCTTGAAGCCCCACATCTGCACGTAGGCGGTCGCGGCGACCGGCAGCTGGATCACCATGAACAGGCCGTCCGACGACGACGACGGCTCCTGGGCCGCGCGCACCGGCAGGTCGGTGCCGGGCTGGAAGTAGTAGGTCTCGGCGCCGTCGATCGGCGTCGCGGTGCCCTGCGTGCTCGACACGGTCGCGGTGAAGTTCGAGATCTCGTGATCCGAGCAGTCGCGCAGCGCGCCGGCGAGCACGCCGGTGCCGTTCTGGCGGGTCTCGCCGATCAGCGCGGGCAGGGTCAGCGCGGTCGCCTCCGACACCGACTGGATCTTCGAGAACGTCTGCGTCGTCATCCCCGGATCGGGGTTCAGGTACTGGTTGAGCAGCAGCGTCGGCAGCGTCTGGTCGTTCGCATCGGCGTTGGGCGTCGTCATCTCGAAGCCGAACCGCTTGCGGCCGGCCGGGATGACCAGCGAGAGGTTGCCGTTCTCGTCCGCCGTCCCGGTCACGAACGGCGCCGTGCTGTCCACGCCGTCGAACGCGGCCACCACCGCCATCGGGACCGGGTCGTGGCTCTGGAAGTCCTTCACGACCGTCGTCAGCGTGACCGCGACCGTGGTCGCCGCGTCCGTCGACGGCGTGTTCAGGCACGACAGGTCGACCGTCATCAGGTCGACCGGCGTCGAGCCGGTGTTGTCCCACGAGTCGAGCGGCGCGGCCGGCGGCATGAAGCCGTTCTTGGCGGCGTCGGGCATCATGGGCTTGCTGCTGCTCCCGCACGCGGCGGCGCAGAGCGTGAACGCGATCACGTAGTTGGCACGCATAGGACTCCCGGGCGCTCTATATCGAGACGACTCCCCCGATTGCAACCATTTCCTTTCAAGCGTTAAGTACCGCACATGGACATCCGCCAGATCCGCGAGATCCTCGGCGAGTCGGCCGCGCGCTTGCTCGATCACCAGTGCAAGACGATTCCGGCGAGCTCGCTCACCCTGCCCTCGCCGCGCTTCATCGACGACGTGTTCACCGCGACCGATCGCACGCCGCGCGTGCTCGGCGCGCTGCAACGCATGTACGACCACGGCCGGCTCGGCGGCACCGGCTACCTGTCGATCCTCCCGGTCGATCAGGGCATCGAGCACTCGGCCGGCGCGTCGTTCGCGCCGAACCCGCAGATGTTCGATCCGGAGAACATCATCAAGCTCGCGATCGAGGGCGGCTGCAGCGCGGTGGCGTCGACCTACGGCGTGCTCGGCGCGACCGCGCGCAAGTTCGCGCATCGCATTCCGTACATCGTCAAGATCAACCACAACGAGCTGCTCTCGTACCCGAACACGTACGACCAGACGCTGTTCGGCAACGTCCGCGAGTGCTTCGACATGGGTGCACAGGGCGTCGGTGCGACCGTGTACTGGGGCGCGCCCGAATCGCGCCGCCAGCTCCACGAGATCAGCCTCGCGTTTGCCGAAGCGCACGAGCTCGGCATGTTCACGGTGCTGTGGTGCTACGTCCGCAACAACGCGTTCAAGACCACGCACGGCGATCAAGAGCTGTCGGCGGATCTGACCGGCCAGGCCAACCACCTGGGCGTGACGATCCAGGCCGACATCATCAAGCAGAAGCTGCCCGTCGGAAACGGCGGCTACAACGACCCCACGCTCAAGGGCTTCGGCAAGACCAGCAAGAAGGTCTACTCGGACCTGACGACCGATCATCCGATCGATCTGACGCGCTACCAGGTCGCGAACTGCTACATGGGCCGGATCGGGCTCATCAACTCGGGCGGGGCGTCGTCGGGCGAGAGCGATGTGCGCGAGGCCGTCACGACCGCGGTCATCAACAAGCGTGCGGGCGGGATGGGACTCATCGCCGGCCGCAAGGCGTTTCAGCGCCCGTTCAAGGATGGCGTCGAGCTGCTGCACGCCATCCAGGACGTGTATCTCAGCAAGGACGTCTCGATCGCCTGACCGCGTGTTCGGGTTGCGGCGGGGTTCTTGCTGGCCCGAAGCTGAAGTCTGACGCCGGAAGCCTGATAATGTGGGGCGATGCCTCGGATCGGGGAGCTGCTCGTCGCCCGGGGGCTGCTCACGCCCAACCAGGTCGAGCAGGCCGTGCGCGCGCAGGTCGTGTGGGGCGGGCGCTTCGGCACGAACCTGGTCGAGCTCGGGCTGATCGATCTCGACACGCTGTCGCGCGCGCTCGCCGGCCAGCACGCGCTGCCCGCGGCGCTCGCCCACCACTTCGAGCACGCCGACCGCGAGCTGCAGCAGCGCTTCGACGCCGACCTCGCCGACCGGTTCTCGATCGTGCCGATCCTCACGCTCGCCGACGGCCGGATCGCGATCGCGTGCATGGATCCGCTCGACGCCGACCGCCGCGGCGAGATCGCGCGCGGGCTCGGGATCGAGCCGCGCGCGCTGGTGGTGTCGATCGCCGCCGAGCAGCGCATGCGCTACCAGCTCGAGCGCGTGTACGGGATCGCGCGCAGCGCGCGGTTCCTGCGCAAGCGCGGCCAGAGCATCACGCCGTTCCCGGTGCTCGGCGACGTCGAGGTGCCCGAGGACAGCGACATCGATCTCGAGATCCCGATCGAGATCGGCGAGACCGTGATCGAGCCGAGCGCGCCCCCGCCGGCGCGCGCGCCCGAGCGCGCAGCATCGCCGCCGGAGGCGCTCGCCGCGTTGATCGACGAGGCGGCCGCGCACGGCGCCGGCCTCGACGACGAGCCGAGCGGCAAGGAGCGCCGCAACTACGTCAAGATGCTCGGCGATGCGGTCGAGGCGGCGCCGCTTGCCAAGGCGCCCGAGGCGAAGGCGCTCGGCCGCATCGCGATCCGCAGGGCGCAAAGCGGGCCGATCCCACCGGTCGACGTTCGCGCCGCGACGAACCTGTCCGAAGCGGTGCGCGCGGTGCGGCGCGGCGCCCACCGCGAGAAGGTGGCCGAGCTCGTGCTCGACGCGCTCAACCGGTTCGCGCCGGTGTGCGACGCCGCGATGCTGATGGTCGTGCGCGGCGACGTCGTGATCGGCTGGAAGTCGTTCAGCCGGCGCGATCACGCGCCCGCCGAGCTCGTCGTGCCGCTCGACCAGCCCGGCCTGGTGCCGAACGTCGTGCGCACCAACTCGACGCTGCGCGCGAAGGCCAGCGACCTCGGCCAGATCGATCGCCTGCTGCTCGGCGCGCTCGGCAGCAGCGGCGACGGCGAGCTCGCGGTCGTGCCGATCGCGATCTCGGGCAAGGTGATGTGCGTGATCGCGGCCGCGCTCGACAAGGACTCGGCCGTCGGTGTCGTCGAATCGGTCGCGGCCGCTGCGGCGCACGCGTTCGCGCGGTTGATCGCGGAAGCGAGTCGGTAGCTTCGGCGACCGCGTGCCGGTGCCGAGGCAGCGGCACCGGCAGCGGCTTCGGCTCGCGGCCACGGTCTCGGCTGCGATCGCCGTCGCCGCAGCCGATCCCGCGTCCGCTCGCGTTGACGCGCGCGCGCAGCTGCGGCACGTTCGCACGCGATGACCGAGGTGGAGCGCAAGAAGCATCGGCACGACCTCGGCCAGGAAGACCACGGCGCGAAGCTCGCCGCGGGTACGACCCGCGCCATCCAGATCCTCCTCGGGCTGTGGATCGCGCTGACCCTCGCGCTCGTCGTCTATACCCTCGTCGACACCGGCCGGGCTCCGAATGTGCCCGACGCGACATCTACGCACTAAGGTCCTGGCCAATCAGGGAGGGATCGGTCATGGTCCGTAGACCGCGCTCGGGGGAGCCGCAGGGTCGATGATTGCCGAAGAGATCATCTCGGAGATCCGCAGCCGCGCGGACATCGTCGCGGTGATCGGCCAGCACGTCCAGCTCAAGAAGGCCGGGCGGAGCTGGAAGGGCCTGTGCCCGTTTCACGGCGAGAAGACGCCGTCGTTCAACGTGATGCCCGACAAGGGCTTCTTCCACTGCTTCGGCTGCCAGCAAAGCGGCGACGTCTTCAAGTTCGTCATGCTCATGGAGGGCAAGGGCTTCGTCGAGGCGGCCGAGCAGCTCGGCGCGCGGTTCGGCGTCGCGGTGCCGAAGATCGACGAGTCGCCCGAGCTCAAGCGCGCGCGCGGCGAGCGCGTCGCGATGCTCGACGTCAACCGCGTCGCCGCGCAGTTCTTCCGCGAGATCCTGGCCGATGCCAAGCGCGGCGAGGCCGGCCGCGCGTACCTCGCCAAGCGCGGCGTCGATGCCGCGACCACCGACAAGTTCCAGCTCGGCTACGGCCCGGCCGACTGGCACGCGCTCGCCGACTACCTCAAGGCCAAGCGCGCCGACCTCGAGCTCGCCGCGAAGCTCGGCCTGGTCGCGAAGCAGCCGCGCGCGGGCGGCTACTACGACCGCTACCGCGATCGCCTGGTCTGCCCCGTCGTCGTGCCCGGGGGCGAGATCGTCGGATTCTCGGCGCGCGTGGTGTCGGCGCAGAAAGCCCCCGACGGTAGCGAGCCCCCGAAGTACATCAATAGCCCCGAGAGCGCGGTCTACAAGAAGAGCAAGCTGCTATTCGGGCTCGCCCAGGCGCGCGAGGGCATGCAGCAAAATGGCCGCGCCGTCCTGGTCGAGGGAAACTTCGACGTCATCACGCTCCACCAGGCAGGCTTCCACGACGTCGTCGCCCCGCTCGGCACGGCGCTCACCGTCGACCAGGTGCAGACGCTCAAGCGTCTCGCCGGTCGCGTCGTGCTCGTCTACGACGGCGATCGCGCCGGCTACAAGGCGACGATGCACGCGCTGCAGACGTGCGTCGAGGCCGAGGTCGAGGTCGCGGTCGCGTCGCGGCCGGGCAACGCGAAGTCGGGCGGCGCCGGCCTGCTCGCCGGCGGCGTCGACCCCGACAGCCTGGTCGCGGGCGGCGGCGCCGAGCAGCTGCGCCAGGCGATCGACCGCGCGCAGGGCGGCATCGAGTTCTTCGCGTTCGAGGTGTGGTCGAAGGCGCGCGGCAACGCCGGGGCCCGGGCACGCGCGCTCGGCGACGCGGCGCCGTTGCTCGCCAAGATCGGAAACCCGGCGCAGCGCGAGATGCTCGTCAACAACCTCGCCGAGGCGCTCGGGATCGACGCGGCGACGGTGCGCGGGGGCATCGCGCGCAGCACCGAGCGGGCCGCGCCGAAGGCCCACGCCGAGGACGAGAAACTCGAGCCGGTCGAGCTCCAGGTCGTCGCGCTCCTGGCCGAGCACGCGGAACTGATCACAAGCCCCGAAGCAGACAAAGCTTTTTCGCTCTTGACGGCACCCAGGCTTCGGGCCATCTATACCGCGGCGCGGGCTGGCCAGCCCGTGCACGAGCTTGTCATGTCGCTTCCCAAGTCCGCATACGAGCTAGCCATGCGGAGGCGGCGCTACGCCGACATGAAGAACCCGCGTGCCGAGCTCGCCGAGCTCGTGCAAAACCTCGAGCTGCGCAAGCAAAAGCTCGAGCTCGTCGAGCGACAGCAACGCATCGTCGAAGCGCAGCGCCGTGGTGACCACGAGCTCGCTCGAAAGATCGCGACCGAGAACGTCAACCGAAAGCAGGCAGAGTGAAGATGGCGCGTACCTCGACCAAGACCAAGCAGCACGCGAAGGCGCGGCCGGCCAAGACGGCGACGCGCGACAAGGGGAAGGTGCCGGCCAAGAAGGTCGAGAAGGAAAAGGAGAAGGAGGCGAAGAAGCCGGCTGCCGTTGTGCCCGTGAAGGGCGCGAAGGCCGCTGCGCCTGCTGCTGCACCCGCTCCTAGCAAGCCGCTGCGCACCGCGCCCAAGCCGGTCAAGCCGCCGCGCGACGAGGACGACGACGGGTTCGACGATCTCGATGACGACGACGACTTCGCGGCGGCGCCGCCCAAGGCGGCGGCCGGCAAGAAGGGCGCGAAGGCGGCGGCCGGCAAGGGCCCGCGCCCCGAGGATCTGATCGACGACGACGCCGGGGACGGCGAGTTCGCCGCCGGCACCGGCGGTGGAGATGAAGACGAAGACGAGATGGCCGATCGGGGCCCGCGGCGCAGCTCGGCGAGCGAAGCCGACGCGGCGGCGATGGAGGCCGAGAACCGCGGCGGCAAGAAGAAGGGCGGCGCCGGCAACGCGTCGAACGCCGCGGCGTCGGCGAAGGACAAGCTGATCGAGCTCGGCAAGCAGAAGGGCTTCGTCACGTACGACGAGGTCAACGACGCGATGCCCGAGGACGTGGTGTCGACCGATCAGATCGACTCGTGGCTGTCCGCGCTCGGCGATCACGGCATCGAAGTCGTCGACGGCACGGGCGCGCGCCGCCCCGACATCGTCGATCAGCCCAAGGGCCTCGACATCGAGAAGGAAAAGGAAGAAGGCGAGGTCGACGAGGACGAGGAGTACGCGTACTCGCGGACCTCGGATCCCGTCCGCATGTACCTGCGCAAGATGGGCTCGGTCTCGCTGCTCACCCGCGAGGGCGAGGTCGAGATCGCCAAGCGCATCGAGGACGGCGAGCGCAAGATGCTCCAGGCCGTCTTGAACAGCTCGGTCGCGGTCGAGGAGCTGATCGCGATCGGCGAGCGGCTGCGCCACGGCAAGATCAAGGTCAAGGACGTCGTCAAGGACATCGACGAGGACGAGGCCGAGTTCAACGAGCAGTTCTACGTCGACCGCGTCTGCAAGATCATCGACAAGGTCAAGAAGCTGCAGCGCGACACCGAGAAGCTCGAGGAGAAGCTCGACGAGAAGGGCGCATCCGTCGGCCGTCAGAAGAAGGTCAAGGAGGCGATGAAGGACAACCGGGCCCAGATGTTCGAGGAGCTCTCGGACCTGCGCCTGAACAAGCCGACCGTCGACCGCATCGTCGCCCAGCTCAAGAACATCATCGTCAAGCTCGACAAGGCCGAGGCCGAGACGCGCGAGTGCGAGCGCCGCGTCGGCATGAACGCGAGCGAGATCCGCAAGACGCTGCGCGAGATGCGCGCGAACCCGGCGCGCGCGCGCGCCGTCGGCAAGAAGACGCAGATGACCATCGCCGACTTCGAGGAGATGGAGGAGCAGATCAAGACGGCGATGCGCAAGATCGTCGGCATCGAGCAGGAGGCGCGGTCGACCGCGCCCGAGCTGCGCTCGACGTTCCGCGATCTGCACGAAGGCGAGCGCATGGCCGATCGCGCCAAGAGCGAGCTCGTCGAGGCCAACCTGCGCCTCGTGGTGTCGATCGCGAAGAAGTACACGAACCGCGGCCTGCAGTTCCTGGACCTCATCCAGGAGGGCAACATCGGCCTCATGAAGGCGGTCGACAAGTTCGAGTACAAGCGCGGCTACAAGTTCTCGACGTACGCGACGTGGTGGATCCGCCAGGCCATCACGCGCGCGATCGCCGACCAGGCGCGCACGATCCGCATCCCCGTGCACATGATCGAGACGATCAACAAGCTCGTGCGCACGACGCGCTACCTCGTGCAGGAGCTCGGCCGCGAGCCCACGCCCGAGGAGATCGCCGAGCGCATGGAGCTGCCGCTCGACAAGGTCCGCAAGGTCCTCAAGATCGCGAAGGAGCCGATCTCGCTCGAGACGCCGATCGGCGAAGAGGAAGACTCGCATCTGGGCGACTTCATCGAGGACAAGTCGATCATCTCGCCGAGCGAGAGCGTGATCTCGGTGAACCTCGCCGACCAGACCCGCAAGGTGCTCGCGACGCTCACGCCGCGCGAGGAGAAGGTGCTGCGGATGCGGTTCGGCATCGGCGAGAAGAGCGATCACACGCTCGAGGAAGTCGGCCAGGACTTCGAGGTCACGCGCGAGCGCATCCGCCAGATCGAGGCCAAGGCGCTGCGCAAGCTGCGCCACCCGAGCCGCAGCAAGCGCCTTAAGGCGTTCGTGGAAAACTGACCTTCGGTCCTCGCGAACCTTTGGGTTCGCGAGCCGCGCCTTGCGCGGCGTTTTCCACTCCGTCCCGCGCGGGTTCCGCGCCTACGGCGCGTCCCGCGGGGTAGCGTGGAAAACTGACCTTCGGTCCTCGCGAACCTCTGGGTTCGCGAGCCGCGCCTTGCGCGGCGTTTTCCACTCCGTCCCGCGCGGGTTCCGCGCCTACGGCGCGTCCCGCGGGGTAGCGTGGAAAACTGACCTTCGGTCCTCGCGAACCTTTGGGTTCGCGAGCCGCGCCTTGCGCGGCGTTTTCCACTCGGGTTCCGCGGGGGTGTCCTCGCGAACCACTGACCATCCGCGCCCCGGGGCGGCGAATGGTCCGACCGTGTGCGTAGCTCGCTGCGCACCGGGACTTCTGTTACACGCTTGAGTGAAACCGGGAGGATCGACGGCTGCGCACGTGACGCGCGGTTACGGCCACTTGGATCGTGTTGCTGAATGGCACAAACCGTGCTCGAACGGGGCACTGCCAGCCATGAACGATCGCGAAGCCAAGTCCCGCGCGGTGAAGATCCTTGCGAAGTCGATCTACCGGGACCTCGAGGCGCAGGGCTTCGACACCAAGCAGATCGTCGCGCTCGCGACCGAGCTCATCAGCGAGGTCACGAACAAGATCTCGCGCGACACCGAGCACGCGAAGTCGCACGTCGCTTAGCGCCGCGGCTGCCGATTGACTCTGGCCCGGGCGGTTCGTGGTAAACGGACGCCCATGGCAAAGGTTCGCATCGGAATCAACGGCTTCGGCCGCATCGGCCGCGGCTTCGTGCGCTGCATGGCGGAAGCCGGCGGCGATCTCGAGCTCGTGCTCGTCAACGATCTCACCGACGTCAAGACGCTCGGTCACCTCCTGCGTCACGACTCGGTGCACGGGCGCTTTCCCGGCGACGTCCGCGCCGAAGACGGCCTCCTGGTCATCAACGGCCAGCACGTGAAGGTCTCGGCCGAGAAGGATCCGGCCGCGATCAAGTGGAAGGACCTCGGCGTCCAGGTCGTGATCGAGTCGACCGGCAAGTTCGTCGACAAGGACGGCGCCGGCAAGCACCTCGCCGGCGGCGCCAAGAAGGTCATCATCTCGGCGCCCGCGAAGTCGCCCGATGTCACGGTCTGCATGGGCATCAACACCGACGCCTACAAGCCGGCCGAGCACCACATCATCTCGAACGCGTCGTGCACGACCAACTGCCTCGCGCCGGTCGCAAAAGTGCTGCACGAGCAGTTCGGGATCATCAACGGCATCATGACCACGATCCACTCGTACACGAACGACCAGCAGATCCTCGACCTGCCGCACAAGGATCTGCGCCGCGCCCGTGCCGCCGCGCTGTCGATGATCCCGACCACGACCGGCGCCGCGAAGGCGCTCAAGGAAGTGCTCCCTGCCCTCGCCGGCAAGCTCGACGGCTGGTCGATCCGCGTGCCGACGCCCGACGTCTCGATCGTCGACCTCACGGCGCGGGTCGAGAAACGCGCGACGAAGGACCAGATCAACGACGCGATGCGCGCGGCGGCGAAGGGCCCGCTCAAGGGCATCCTCGAGGTCGTCGACGAGCCGCTCGTGTCGACCGACTTCATCGGCAACAAGCACTCGGCGTCGCTCGACTCGCAGCTGACCACCGTGATCGAGGACCAGGTCAAGGTGTTTGCCTGGTACGACAACGAGCTCGGCTACAGCCAGCGCACGTACGACCTCGCGAAGTTCGTCGCGGAGCGCTTGTAGCCATGGCGCTGCCGGGCGGGATCAAGGGCGTCGACGAGCTCCCGGTCGAGGGCAAGCGCGTGTTCGTGCGCGTCGACTACAACGTCCCCATCAAGGCGGGGAAGATCGGCGACGACGCGCGCATCCGCGCGACGTTGCCGACGCTCCGCAAGCTGATCGAGCGCGGCGCGCGCATCGTGCTCGGCTCGCACCTCGGCCGGCCCGACGGGCAAGTGAAGCCCGAGTTCTCGCTCGAGCCGGTCGCGGCGCGGCTGGCCGAGCTACTCGACGTCGAGGTCGCGCTCGCCGACGAGCCGGTCGGCGACGGCGCGCGCAAGGTCGTCAGCGACCTGCGCGACGGCCAGCTCGCGATGCTCGAGAACCTGCGCTTCGACCCGGGCGAGGAGGCGAACGACGAGACGTTCGCGCGCACGCTCGCGTCGTACTGCGACGTCTACGTCAACGACGCGTTCGGCACCGCGCACCGCGCGCACGCGTCGACCGTGGGCATGGTGAAGTTCGTCGCCGACAAGGGCGCGGGCTACGTGATGGCCAAGGAGATCGAGTTCCTGTCGCGGCTGCTCGGCCAGGTCGATCGCCCGTACGTCGCGGTGCTCGGCGGCGCGAAGGTGTCCGACAAGATCGAGGTGCTCGAAAGCTTGCTCGAGCGCGTTGACTCCATAGCGGTGGGAGGCGCGATGGCGAACACGTTCCTCGAGGCGCAGGGCAAGCACGTCGGCAAGAGCAAGGTCGAGAAGGACAAGCTGCCGGTCGCCCGCAACTTCCTGCGCAAGGCGAGCGAGAAGAAGATCGCGATCCATCTGCCGACCGACGTCGCGACCGGCGAAAACCTCGACGACACCAACGTCGTCGTCGCGCGCGTCGATCACATCCCGGCCGACCGGATGGCGCTCGACATCGGGCCCGGCACGGTCGAGCTGTACCGGCGCGTGTTGACCGAGGCGCGCACGGTGTTCTGGAACGGCCCGATGGGCGTGTTCGAGAAGCCGCAGTGGGCATCCGGCACGGTCGCGGTCGCGAAGGCGCTCGCCGACAACAAGCTCGCGCTCACGGTGGTGGGCGGCGGCGACTCGGCCGCCGCGATCGCGCAGGCCGGGCTCGCCGACAAGGTCTCGCACGTGTCGACCGGCGGCGGCGCCTCGCTCGAGTTCGTGCAGGGCCTCGACCTGCCCGGGATCGCCGCGCTGCGCCCGTAACGGCCGCTCTGCGCGACCTCACTTACGGTCTGGCGTCAGCGCCGCGAGCGCCTTGCGCGCCGGCGCGAGGTCGTCGGGATGCAGGTGCACCTTGTCGCCGAGCGCGATCGCGCGCTCGAACATCGGCCTGGCGTCATCGGCCTTGCCGAGCGCGACGTCGGCGAGCCCGACGTCCACGGCCGGCCGCCACGCCTCGGGGTTGTCGGCGCCGCCCGCCGCCAGGTAGTCCGCGATCGCAGCTTGACCGTGCGTGACCGCATCGGCCCAGGCATGCTCGGCGAGCGCGACTTCCGCACGTGCGGTCTCGGTTGCAGGCTTGATCGGCGAGTGGGTGCGCTCCTCGACCGCGAGCACCTCGTCGAGCGTGATGCGCGCATCCTTCGTTCGCCCCGCCGCGATGTACGCGGGCACGGCGTCGGCGACGACCTGGTGGTAGTTCGGGTGGTCCTTGCCGAGCAAGGCCGACAGGCGCAGCGCGCGCTCGAACACGACCATCGCCCCGGGCACGTCACCAGACTGCGTGAGGTACTCGCCGAGGTTGTCGAGCGGCGCCGCCAGGAGCGGACTGTTCTTGCCGAACAGCTTCTCGCGGATCGCGATCGAGCGCTCGAGCGTCGGCTTCGCGCGCGGATCGCGCAGATGCGTGTAGCACGCGCCGAGGTTGGACAGCGTGATCGCGATGTCGAGATGGTCCTTCCCGACAACGCGCGACCGCAACTCGATCGCGCGCTCGAAGTGCGGCACGGCCTTCGCGTACTGCAGCGCGCGCGTCAGCGACGTGCCGTAGATCTGCTCGTGCTCCCACAGCAGCGGGTTATCGCGCCCGAAGTACCGCATGCCCTCGGCGAGCGCCTTCTCGTGCGCGGTCACGGCCGCCTCGACATCGCCCAGCCCCGACGCGACGACGCCGTCCATCTCGTCGATGCGCATCTCGGTGAGCGGATCCGCGCCGTAGCGCTTGCCGGCCGCGGTCGCCATCTCGAGCCAAACCTTGGCCTCGCCGGGTTTGCCGAGAAACTCGGCGTCGATCATCGCGGCGGAGATCGCGGCGTTCGCGGCGATGTCGTCGTGCTTGCTCGCGAAGCCGGACAGGGCAGCGTCGGCGAATGCGCGCTCGGCCTCCTCGTTGCTGTTCGACACCGCGAGCGCCATGCCGCGGATCTGCGCCGCGACCGCCTCCGCAGGCGGATAGCCGATGGCCTTGGCTTTTCGCGTGATCTCGCTCGCCAGGCCGCTGGCGTTGACGAACCTGCCGACGAGGATCGCGGCCTTGGCCTCGGCGAGCTTGCTGTTGAGCTCCTTGAGCTTGGGCACCAGCTCGGGCGGCGGCGCGGTCGGCTCCTTGAGCGCCATCACGTTCGAGCAGCCGGAGATCGGCTCGAGCTCCTCGGCGACCTTGCCCGCCTTCTCGACGACCGAGCGCGTGGGGTCGTCGAGCGCGCGCGTGAACGCCGCGAGCTCGTCGAGGCGCTGGTCGAGGCAGGTCTGGCGCAGCGACAGCACGTCCTCGGTCTGCTCGCCGCGCACGCGCGTCGCCTCACAGCTGCCGACTGCGGTGTCGGTCCAGTCTTTCGCGTAGCCATCGAGCGCCTTCGCGAGCTCGCCGTACGAGCGCTCCGCGAACGCCAGCTTCGTCGCGACGAACGCGTCGTGCACCTTCTTCGCGACCGCGGGATCCCACACGCCGTCGAGTCGCTTGTCGATGCCCTTGCACAGCTGCGAGTGGCTGCGCGTGATGATCGTCGCGACCACCGCGAGGCCGCCGAGGGCGAGCGCGACCCCGCCGCCGATCACCACGCGCCGGCGCCGCGCGTACGGATCGATCGACAGCGCCGCGAGCAGCTCGTCCATCGACGCGAAGCGCTGCGCCCGATCGATCGCGATCGCGCGCAACACGATCCGCTCGAGCGCCGCCGGTACCCGTGCGTCGGTCGGCAGCTTCGGCTCGGGCGGCGCCGAGCGCGACGCCATCAGGTCCTTCCGCTCGAACGGGCGCGCGTGATACAGGCCCTCGAACAGCGTCACGCCGAACGCGAACTGATCGGTACGGGCATCGGCCGGCACGCCGTCGTAGATCTCCGGCGCCATGTACGCCGGCGTGCCGACGACGTGGCCGGCCTCCGTCAGGTCGTACGACAGCGGGCTGCGGCCCGATTCGGTCGGCGAGCTGAACGGCACGTCGGACGCTGCTGCGACCGCGTCGTCGTCACGACGCAGCCGCGCGAGCCCGAAGTCCATCACGCGCACGCGCCCGTCGTGGCCGACGAGCACGTTCTCGGGCTTGAAGTCGCGGTGCACGAGGCCCGCGGCGTGCGCGGCCGCGAGGCCGGCGCCGGCCGCGCGCATCACCGGCAAGATCTCGCGCCACGCTCGCCTGTGCTGCTTCAGCCAGGCGCGCATCGTCGCGCCGTCGACGAGCTCCATCGCGACGAACACCTGATCGCCCGCGAGCGTGCCGACGTCGTGCACCGCGACCACGTTGGGATGCGCGAGCCGCGCGAGCGCCTGGGCCTCGCGCAGGAGCCAGGCTTGATCGCCGGTCGAACCTGCGCCACCGCGCGCGGTGAGCAGCTTGATCGCGACCTTGCGATCGAGCTCGGGATCGAACGCGCTGTACACGACGCCCATGCCGCCCTCGCCGAGCTTGTCGACGACGACGTAGCGACCGATCAACGCGCCGCGCTCGAAGTATTTCGGCGGCGCCGGCGCAGGCTTTGCGCGCGACGCTCGCTCCGAGGCATGACCTTCGCGCTTGGTGGCGTCTTCTGGATCCGTCGCGTCGTCGCGCTCGGTCATCGCCACCGTCCAGTTTCTCACAGTATGATGTTCGCGTGGGCAAACGCCTCGGGGTCTTCGATCCGACCGGTCGACTGATCGAAGACCTCGCAGCTGCTGCGCAAGGCTCGCACGCCGAGCTCGAGGCGTTCGATCCCGCAAACGGCGTGAACGGCATCGCCGGGCTCTTGCTCACCCCTGCGGTGGCCGCGGAGCTCGGGCCGCCTGCCGACGGCGCGCCGCCGCGCTGGATCGTCGGCGATGCCGCGAATGCCGCGCGCATCGCCGGTGCGGCCGCGAGCGCGGGGGCCGCCGGCGTGCTGCTCGCGCCGGTCGTCGGCTCGTGCCTCGACGCGGTCGCGCACGGCGATCCGACCTCGGTCGAGTTCGAGCTCGCGCGCGCGCGCGGCCTGATCGCGACGTCGCTCGTCGATCTGACCGGCGCGGCGGCCGAGACGCTGCGCGCGGTCGCCGAGGGCTTCACCGCGCACGATTGCATCGTGTGGTGGAAGGACGGCGCCCAGATGGTGCCGACCGCCGCGCGCCCGGCACCGACCGACTCGTATCGCACGCAAGTCGCGGGGGCCGCACGCATCGCCGCGGCGTCGGGCGGCACCGTCATCTTCTGCGACGACGAGCCGCGCCCCCGCGTCACCGATCCGAGCGAGTCGACGTCCGCGGCGACTCGCTCGGTGATCGCCGACGCGCTGCGCTCGAGCCCGACCGAGATCGCCGGCCTGGTCGCGATCGTGTCCGATTCGGGACGAAGATTCTCCGCCGCCGAGCGCACCGACCTGAAGGCGATCGCGGCGCGCCTCACGCGCGAGCTGTCGTGGCTGACCAGCCACCGCCGGCTCGTCGCCGAAGGCGAGCGCCTGCTCGCGGCGAGCTTGCACGACCCGCTGTCGGGCGCGATGACGCGCGGCGCGTTCGAGCAGACGATCACGCACGAGGTCGCCGCGGCCGGCCGCCGCAACGAGACGCTCACGCTCGCGGTGTTCGACGTCGTCGGGCTGCGCCGCATCAACCTCGCGCACGGCCACCGCGCCGGCGACGAGGTGCTCGCCCAGGTTGCAGCACGGCTGCGCGCCACCGTGCGCGGTAACGATCCGATGGGCCGGCTCGGCGGCGACGAGCTCGCGGTGCTGCTCGTCGGCGCGAACTCCGACCAGGCGGTGCTCGTCGCGCGCAAGCTGATCCATCGCATCCAGAGCGAGGCCATCAAGTGCGACGACCTCGAGGTCGCGGTGCAGCTGCGCTGCGTGCTCACCGAGCTCGCGCCGGGCGAGCGCAGCGGCGAGGCCGCGCTGTCGCGCTGCTACGGCTCGCTGCGCACCGCGCCGGTCGGCGACGTGCGCGTGGTGTCGATCGCCGACCGCAATGCGAGCGACGCCGAGCAAGGCGCCGACACCGGCGCGCTATCGGCGGGCACGATCGTCGGCGGCACGTACCGCGTCGTGCACGAGCTGTCGCGCGGCGCGATGGGCGTCGTGTATCGCGGCGAGGATCTCGGCCTGGGCCGCCCGGTCGCGATCAAGGTGCTGCGCTCCGACCTCGCGAGCGATCGCGATCTCGTCGATCGCTTTCGCGCCGAGGCCGCGATCCTCGCGTCGCTGCACCACAAGAACCTCGTGCAGGTCTACGCGCTCGGCGAGCACGCCGGCGAGGTCTACTTCGTGATGGAGCTGGTCGAAGGCCAGCCGCTGTCCGAGGTGCTGCGCGCGACGCTCGAGCGCCGCGAATGGTTCCCGATCGAGGCGATCACGCAGATCACGCTCGAGATCGGCGACGCGCTCGACGCGATGCACGTGCTCGGCCTCATCCACCGCGACGTCAAGCCGGCGAACATCCTGCTCGACCGCGAGCGCGACCGCGCGGTGCTCGTCGACGTCGGCGTCGCGGTCAAGGCCGGCAACCAGAGCGACGCGGCCGGCACGCCCGGGTTCGCGGCGCCCGAGTCGTTCCTCGAGCAGGAGGGCGGCCCGCAGACCGACGTCTACGGCCTCGCGGCGACGATGTACTGCGCGATCACCGGCCGGCCGCCGTTCGGCTCGGGCCCGGCGCCGCAGGTCGTGCAGCGCCAGATCAACGACGTGCTCGCGCCGCCGTCGCAGCTGCGCGCCGGCATCTCGGGCGCGGTCGATGCCGTGCTCGGCAAGGCGCTGTCGCCGAACCCGAAGAAGCGGTGGGCGTCGGCGTCGACGTTCGCGATCGCGCTCGGCCGCGCGCTCGAGCGCGGCAGCGCCGCCGAGATCCGGCTGCCGCCCGTCGAGGAGAACGTCGCGGTCGCCGCGGCCGAAGCCGTCATGCGGCCGACCGCCGGCATCGAGATCGCCGCGGCGATCGAGCGGGTGTCGACGATCCCCGGCAAGGTCCCCGGCCGCGTGCGCGCCGCGCACCTGCGCGTGCTGACGCGCATCCTGCAGCATCACGTCGGCGAGAGCGGAATGGCCAAGCTGCGCGCGCAGCACCCCGGGCTCGCGAACGCGCTCGCGCCGACGCTCGCGCCGCTCGCGTGGGTCGAGCTCCACGAGCTGGTCTCGGCGCTCTCGTTCGGAGGCGACTTGCTCGCGAGTGCCGGTCTGCCGCGCAAGGTCGGCCGCGGCACGATGAGCGCGACGTTCGCGCGCCTGCTCGGCGCCGACCCGGGCTCGCTCGCGCCCGAGACCGTGCTCGCCGCGCTGCCCACGTTCTGGGCGCGCTACCACGACTGGGGCGCGGTCGAGGTCACCGTGGACCAGAACAGCGCGACCGTCGTGCTCGCCGGCGATTCGGGCTCGGCCGACGTGTGCGCGATGGTCGGATCCGAGCTCGAGCGCATGATCGAGCTGACCGGGACCGAGCCGGTCGCCGCCGCCCACCCGAGCTGCCGCTATCACAAGGCGCAGCGCTGCGAGTTTCGCGTGACGTGGGCGAGGTAGGAGCAGCACTACCGCCAAGGCGCCAGAGACGCCAAGACGCCAGAGAGCAAGAACTTGTTCTTCTGGCGGCTTGGCGTCTCCGGCGCCTTGGCGGTAATTCTTGTCTCCCATGCGCACCCCGTTCGTGGTCGGCAACTGGAAGCTGAACAAGACGATCAGCGACGCGCTCGCGCTCGTCACCGAGCTCAAGAACCAACTCGCGGCGATCAAGGGCGTCGCGGTCGGGGTCGCGCCACCGTTCACCGCGATCGCCGCGGTCGCGAAACGCCTCGAGGGCTCGCCGATCGCGACCTGCGCCCAGGATTGCTACTGGGAAGCGAACGGGGCGTGGACCGGCGAGGTCTCGGCGCCGCTGCTCGCCGACGCGGGCGCGACGTGGGCGATCGTCGGCCACAGCGAACGCCGGCAGTATTTCGGCGACACGAACGAAGGGGTCGGCAAGAAGGCGCGCGCGGCGATCGCGGCGGGGCTCGGCGCGATCGTGTGCGTCGGCGAGTCGCTCGCCGAGCGCGACGGCGGCAAGACCCTCGAGGTGGTCGACGCGCAGCTCGCCGGCGCGCTGGGCGCAGGGCTCGACGCCGGCAAGCTCGTCATCGCGTACGAGCCGGTATGGGCGATCGGCACCGGGCGCACCGCGACGCCGGCGCAGGCGCAGGAGGTCCATGCCCACATCCGCAAGCGGCTCGGCGAGAAGCTCGGCGCCGCGGCGGCCGCGGGCATCCGGATCCAGTACGGCGGCTCGGTCAAGCCGCAGAACGCCGAGGCGCTGATGGCCGAGCCCGACATCGACGGCGCCCTGGTCGGCGGCGCCTCGCTGGAAGCTGGCGATTTCGTTGCGATCGTGAAGGCTGCGCGCGGGCCCTCCGCGCTTGCGCATGCGAAGGGCTTGGGCTAGAAGCTAGCTTCCAGTGACGACGCTCCTGACGATCCTGCACGTCATCATGTGCCTGTTCCTCATGCTGACGGTGCTTCTGCAATCGGGCAAGGGCGGCGGGATGGGCGCGGCGTTCGGCGGCGGCAACGCCGCGACCGTGTTCGGCGGCTCGGGCGCATCGTCGTTCCTGAAGCGGCTCACCGCAGGTGCGGCCGTGATCTTCATGATGACGTCGATGGTGCTCGCGTACATCGCGAGCCACGCTGGCAGTGACGCGCTGGAGAAGTGGGGCGAGCAGCAGTCGGAGCTCGCGAAGAAGAAGGAAGAGGCGCGGCAGAGCGCGCTGACCGGGTCGGCGGGATCGGGAAGCGGAACCGGATCGTTGATGTTCAAAGTACCGACCGTGGGATCGGGATCGGCTGCGGGTTCGGGTGCGGCTGCGGGATCGGGATCGGCTGCGGGATCGGGGTCGGCTGCGGGGTCGGGGTCGGCTGCCGGATCGGCGGGCGGAAGCACCGGCGCGATCCAGCTGACGCCGGAGCAGCAGGAGCAGCTGCAGAAGCAGTTGCAGGAGCAGCTGCACGCGAAGCCCGCGCTTGCGCCGGCGCCTGCACCCGCACCGGCGCCTGTGCCCGCACCGGCACCGGCACCCGAGAAGAAGTAGCGGCTGCGCCGATCGGGTCTCACGCCGGGACGTAGGTCAGCCGGACCACGTCGTCGCCGATGCGGTCGGTGGCGACGAGGCGCAGCGGCGGCCGCGCGCCGGCGAAGTACGGCTTGCCGCCGCCGAGCACGTAAGGCCTGAAGTAGAGCCGGTACTCGTCGATCATCGGCGCCACGGCGGCCGCAAGCTCGGGCCCGGCGACGTCGAGCTCGCCGTCGACCGTCGCCTTCAGATCGCGCACGAACACGTCGAGCTCGCCGTGGATCAGCGTCGCGTTCGGGCCGACCGACGCGAGCGTGCGCGACGCGATCCACTTCGGCTGCCGTCGCCAGGCGGCGGCGAACTCACGCTCCGCCGCATCCCACTCCGGCCGATCGACGTCCCAGTAGCGCATCACCTCGTAGATGCGCCGGCCGTAGATGGCGCCGGCGTGGCCGGCGACGACGTCGACGAAGTGACGAAACAGCGCCGGGCCCGGCGGCGGCATGCAGAGCGTACCCGCCGCGTCGTCGACGTAGCCGTCGAGCGATTGCGACATTCCGAACACGAGCTTTGCCATGACCGGACGGTAACTCGTGGAGGCGAGCGCGGCGCGTGTGCGAACCGGGCGATCCGATCGGCCCGAATCAGGGCTCGGGCCGCGGAGCGACCGCGCGCGGATCGAGCTCGCCGTCGAACACGTGAGCCGCCGGCCCGTGCATGCGCACGTTGGCGAATTCGGGGAGCACGCGGATCGAGAGCTCGCCGCCGAGCAGCCGCACCACGACCTCCGGCCCGAGCTCGCAGCGCCCGGTCAGCGCGGCGGCCACGACGGTCGCACACGCGCCGGTTCCGCACGCGAGCGTGATGCCGCAGCCGCGCTCCCACACGACGAGGTCGATGCGCTGCGGCGAGCGTACGTGCGCCAGCTCGACGTTCGTGCGCTGCGGGAACCAGGCGTGACGCTCGATCGTCGGACCGATCGTCTCGGCGAGCCGGCGCAGGTCGTCGGATGAATTCACGAACATCACCGCGTGCGGGTTGCCCATCGACACGCACGTGAACGGCCCGACGCCGGGGATCGTCTGCTCGATGCAGCGCTCGCTGGCCGGGCCGACCATCGGGATCTCGCCGCGCGTCAGCCGCGGCGCGCCCATCGACACCGTCACGCCGCCGTCGCGCAGCTCGCACACCAGCCGGCCCGCGCCGGTCTCGATCGCGATCTCCTCCTTCGCGATCCCGCCGCGATCGTGGAGCTCCTTCGCGACGCAACGGATCCCGTTGCCGCACATCTCGGCCTCGCTGCCGTCGGCGTTGAGCACGCGCATGCGCGCGTCGGCGTGCTGCGACGGCAGGATCGCGAGCACCCCGTCACCGCCGACGCCGAACTGGCGATCGCACAGCGCGCGTACGACCGCTGGCTCCTGCACGGCGTCGGCGTCCTCGGCGCGCGCGTCGCGCAGGTCGACGACGAGGAAGTCGTTGCCCAGCCCGTGATACTTCGCGAAGCGCATGCCCCGCGAGCGTAGCACTCCGGCGGGCGTCGGTCAGAACGGTCGGGCCGACGCGCGGAGGACGTCTTTCAATAGTACGGCTGCTGCGCCGGCTGCTGTTGCGGCTGCGGCGGCGGCTGCGGCTGCTGCGGCTGCGACGGGCTCGACGGCGGCGGCGGATACGGCTGCGGCCGGTACGGCTGCTGCTGCGGCGATGGCGGCGGCGGGTACGGCTGCTGCTGCGGCGGCGGGTACGGCTGCTGCTGCGGCGGCGGATACTGCTGCGGTTGCTGCGGGTACGGCTGGCCCTGCTGCGGATACGGCTGGCCCTGCTGCGGATACGGCTGGCCTTGTTGCGGATACGGTTGCTGGCCCTGCTGCGGATACGGCTGCTGACCGTACGGCTGCTGGCCTTGCTGCGGATACGGCTGCTGACCGTACGGCTGCTGACCGTAGCCTTCCGGCTGCTGGCCGTACTGCGCTTGCTGTCCGTAGTACTGCTGGCCTCCCGCCTGCCGCCATCCGTTCCAATCGCCGACGCGATCGCGTTGATCGCTCCACCACCGCCCCGAGTACTGGCGACCTTCGACGTCGAAGGTGATGTAGCCCTCGCCCTGGAGCGGCGGTCCACCCGCAGCGCTCGGCGGCTCCTGCCAGCGGAACTGCAGCACGTTGCCCGAAAGGTTTCCGGAGAAGTAGCCGATCACTTCCTGGCCTTGACGCTCGTAGCGCCACACTCCTTGCAACGCGCCGGACTGCAGACCGCCCTTGCTGTTGTCGGCCTCGATCTTCACCGCGCCGAACGTCGACTTCCACAAGCCGAGCGCGCGCGACGGATCCATCGGCTGCGACGGCGGCGGACTGTTCGAGCCGTATTGCGGCGCGCCCGGTTGAGTCGAGTTGGAGTTGGTCGACGCGGATGCCGCTGCGAGCACGCACGCTGCACCGACCGCAGCAATCCGAGCGATGTGGCCGAGGTTCATGGCGCGAGTATAGCGGGTTCGTCAATTGGCGCAGAAGGCGATCCGCCTGGCAGAGGTTGTTGTTTTTCATTAACCTGATAGTGTCCCCCTCGCGTTTCGTGCGGCTGACCACAGAGAGTGGCATCCCACGACGTGGGCCCATAGCTCAGACGGTAAGAGCGGCCGGCTCATAACCGGTGGGTCCCTGGTTCGAGCCCAGGTGGGCCCACACCCTGAAAAGTTGCGAAAGGTTGTCCCCGGTGCGCGATCAGCTCCTGCTCCTCCTCCAGCTCCAAACCTGCGACGTCAAGGTCAGGGAGCTCGACTCGGCCTCCAAGCAGCTGCCCGCCAAGCTCGATCCGTTGCGCCGCGATCTCGCCAAGCTCGAGGGCATGCTCGCCGGCGAGCGCGCGAAGCTGGCCGAGACCGACACCTGGCGCAAGACCCAGCAGGACCAGATCGACCGCGATCGCGAGGCCTTGAAGTCGGCGCAGAGCAAGCTGCAGCAGTCGAAGAACAGCAAGGAGTTCGGCGCCGCGAGCCGCGAGGTCGAGAACAAGCGCAAGGCGATCAACGATCGCGAGGCCGAGCTCAAGAAGGTGACCGAAGTGACCGCGCAGTCGACGACACAGCTCGCGTCGCGCGACGCGGATATCCAGAAGCTGCGCGACGAGCTCGCGGCCGGCGAGGCCGGCATGGCCGACCAGCTCGCGGCGCTCGCCGCGCAGCTGGCCGAGGCCAAGCTCGCGCGCGACGCCGCACGCGCGCAGGTCGACAAGCAATGGGTGAAGACGTACGACTCGCTGGTCGGCAAGCGCGGCTATGCGGTCGCGCCGGTGATCAAGGGCGTCTGCCAGGGCTGCCACATGGCGCTGCCGCCGCAGCTCAACAACATCCTCGCGCGCATGGAGTCGATCGAGACGTGCCCGCGCTGCGGCCGGCTCGTCTACCGCAAGGACATGGTCGAGTCGCCGAAGGACACCAAGGACGAGCCCCCTACTGCCTCGTAGCGGTGACGTGCTCGTCCATCGTTACAGCCAGCCACCGGCTCAGCGTTCGAGCCGCTCGGCGAGCGTGAACAGGCGATCGCGGCGCGCGTCGATGATGTTCGCGGCGGCGCGCACGACTGCGGCGACAGGCTTGGCCGGCTGGCTCGCGAGGAACTCGCCCGGCGTGCTCGCCCCCGCCCACCACCGCTTCGCGTGCTCGACGCCCTTCATCACGGCGGCCTCGCCCATCGTCGCGTGCAGGAACGCACCGACCGGCGACGGTCGCGTATCGAAGTTCGATTCGGACGCGCGGCCCTCGGCGAGCAAGCGCTGCAGCGGCGGATCGAGGTCCGCCGCCGAGCCGAGCGACGGCAGGAACTGCTCGATGCGCTTGGGTCCGGCATCTCGCGACGAGCTCTTGAGCCCGCCCATGAAGTAATCGAGCGGCACGTCGCCGCCGGTCGTCTCCGCGATCGCCTCGACGAGCGCGATCGAGTACAGCTTCGCGCGCAGGTAGCGCACGGCGAGCTCGAGGTTGCCGGCCGCGCGCGCGATCCGGCGGGCGTGGACCTCCGGCTTCGGCTCGTCGGCGTACGCGTGAAACACGCGCTCGGCCGGCAGCCACGCGAGGAAGCTCTCCATCTTCTGCAGCGCGACGCGGTAATCGCGCACGGTGTAGACCATCGGCGAGTGCAGCGCGGGGTTCGACTCGGGCAGGAGCTTCCACGTGTTGTCGAGGAAGCGCGCCGCGTCGTTCTCGGCGAAGTTCTCGACGTCGCGGTTGCCGACGCGCACGGCGCGGCGCAGCGTGTCGTCGAGCGTGTCGCCGGCCAGGCCGAGCGCGACGAGCCGATCGTGGAGCTCGCTGACCGGATCGACGCGGAACGGAATCGTCTGCTCGATGCATGCGGCGATCGCGATGCGCTGGTCGCGGTCGAGCGCGTCCTCGAGCTGCAGCGACGCGACGAGCGCCGACGCGAGCTCGTTGAGCCCGGTCGTGCCGGTCACGATGTCGCCGGACGCGCGCCCGAACACGGCGAGCACGTCGGCCGACGCCGGCTCGCTCGCGGCGCGCGGCAGCACGGCCCAGCCACCCGTGGTCTGCGCGAGCACGCGATCCATCTCGGCGCGCATCGAGCGCGGCGGACCCTGATCGACCTGGATGTAGACCGCGTCGTGGTAGAGCGCGGCGATCACCTCGAGCGGATCGCCCGAGCTGGCGAGATCGATCACGTGATCGTGGTTGTGAAACTCGCGGCCGGGCGCCGACAGCGCGGCGTGCAGCGAGAACCCCCAGCGCTCGACATCGGCGACATCCGCCGTCGAGCCGAGCTCGTGCAGCGCGCGCCACAGCGCGTGGACCAGCTCGTGCACGGGAGAGCGATCCATGGCCCGAGGTCAGATTATCAGAGATGAGCCTGAACCTTCATGCTCGTGCCCGGTTCCGCTTCGAATGGAAGAGGCCCGGCCACCGGAGAGGGCGTTAAGCCGAGTTCTGTCGTGAGCGACCATTCCTCTAGGCCCGTCGTTGCCGGCGGGCTCGAGCGACCAACCCGGAGTCATCGCGCGGGCCACGCGACTCCTGTCAGGTCTTGCTTCGGGTGGGGTTTGCCTGCCCTCGCCGTCACCGACGAGGCGGTGCGCTCTTACCGCACCGTTTCACCCTTACCGCCTCGCGGCGGCGGTTTGCTTTCTGTTGCACTGTCCTGCGAGTCACCTCGACTGGTCGTTAACCAGCACCCTGCCCTGTGAAGCTCGGACTTTCCTCCCGCGAGCGCCTTTCGACTCCCGCCGGCGGCCGCCTCGCCCTCTCCGGCGATCGAGCCCGGCCACGATACCAGGTAATGTGGCAGGCGCCCATGACGATCGCGACGTGGATGTGGCCGGTGCTCGCGCGCGAGCAAGATTGGGGCGTTGCGCTCGATCGGCTCGGGGCCGAGCTCCGCGCCGGTCCGCCGTCGCCGCGCGCCGCGCTCGACCTCGCCGCGGCGTGCGAGTACGTGCTGCCCGACCGCAAGCGCGCGATCGCGGTGTACGCGCTGACACGGGGCGCCGGCGCGGGTCGCGCGCGCGAGCTCGCGGTCGAGATCGGGTGG
>DATJXL010000059.1:0-5924 GCA_035500135.1 Kofleriaceae bacterium | reverse complement strand
CCGAGGCGGATCGCGGCGCACGCCCGCACTGGAACGAGGAGCGTGGTGGTTCCACGTGACGAGCGAAGCGCGGACGTACGCCGCGAGGTGACCGGAGCGTGACGGTCGCAGCCGGCGATGATCTGATCAGGTGGTGCTAGGCCGGGCCCTGCGGCGGCAACTTCGGTAAGTGCACGCCCGGGAGCGGCACGTGCACGAGCTCGATCCCGATCCTCTGCGCGATCTCGAAGATCCGATCGTCGCGATAGAACTCGCCGTAGACGATCCTCACGACTCCCGCGTTCGCGAGCTGCTTGAAGCAGTTCCAGCACGGGCTGGCGGTGACGTAGTTGGTCGCGCCTTCGATCATCACGCCGTTGCGCGCGGCCTGGATGATCGCGTTGGCCTCGGCGTGGATCGTCGCGACGCAATGGTTGTCTTCCATCATGTGGCCGACGTCGCTGCAGTGGGGCATGCCGCGGATCGAGCCGTTGTAGCCGGTCGACAGGATCGTGCGGTTGCGGACCAGCACCGCGCCCACGAACTTGCGCGGGCACGTCGAGCGCGTCGCCACGACCTGCGCGATGCTCATGAAGTACTCGTCCCAGGAAGCCCGCTCCATGCGGCGGAGTATAGGGTATGGTCCGCGTCCCATGTCCAAGTACAAGGACACGGTCAACCTGCCGGAGACCGCGTTTGCGATGCGAGGAGATCTCGCGAAGCGAGAGCCGGAGATCCTCGCGCACTGGCACGCGACCCGACTCTACGAGCGCATCCAGGCCGAACGGGCAGGCGCGCCGCTGTGGGTGCTGCACGACGGGCCGCCGTACTCGAACGGCCACATCCACTACGGCCACATCCTCAACAAGCTGCTCAAGGACATCATCGTCAAGTCGCGCACGATGGCCGGCTTCCGCACGCCGTACATCCCGGGCTGGGACACGCACGGCCTGCCGATCGAGAAGGCGGTGATCGACAAGAACCTGCGCGACAAGCGCGACGTGTCGCCGGCCGAGCTGCGCGAGCAGTGCCGCGCGTACGCGCTCGAGTACGTCGACATCCAGCGCCGCGAGTTCCAGCGCCTCGGCGTGTTCGGCGACTGGGAGCACCCGTACCTCACGCTCGATCCGGTGTACGAGGCGACGATCGCGCGCGCGCTCGCGACGTTCGCGCGCGGCGGCTACCTCTATCGCGGCAAGAAGCCGGTCGTGTGGTGCCCGCAGGACAAGACCGCGCTCGCCGAGGCCGAGATCGAATACAAGGATCACGAGTCGCCGTCGGTGTACGTGCGGTTCCCGCTCGAGGGCCAGAAGGCGTCGTTCGTGATCTGGACGACCACGCCGTGGACGCTGCCCGCGAACCTCGCGATCGTCGCGCACCCGCAGTTCGAGTACGTCGCGATCCCGCACGGCGGCGAGGAGCTGATCGTCGCGAAGTCCCTTGCCGAGGCGTTCGGCAAGGCGACCGGCATCGACGTGAGCGGCGCCCAGCCGATCAAGCTCGCCGAAGGCACGCGCTACACGCACCCGTTCGTGCCGCGCCAGCACGACAACGAGCACCGCCTGTGGTTCGCCGATTACGTCACCGCCGACACCGGCACCGGGCTCGTCCACACCGCGCCCGGCCACGGCGCCGACGACTACAAGACCGGGCAGGCGCACGGCCTGCCGCCGTACGCGCCGCTCGACGACTCCGCTCGCTACACCGAAGGCGTGCCGCTCGGCCTGACCGGCAAGACCACCGACGAGGCGAACCCGATCGTCGTCGAGTGGCTGGCCGCGAACGGGTTCTTGCTCAACCCGAAGACCGATCGGCTGCGCCACCAGTATCCGCACTGCTGGCGGTGCAAGAACCCGATCGTGTTTCGCGCGACGCCGCAGTGGTTCGTCGCGATGGACCACGCCGACCTGCGCGGCAAGGCGCTGAAGGCGATCGACGAGACGAACTGGGTTCCGCCGTGGGGCCACGATCGGATCTACGCGATGATCGCGAACCGCCCCGACTGGGTGCTCTCGCGCCAGCGCTACTGGGGCACCCCGATCCCGGTGTTCTACTGCGCGGCGTGCGGCACCGAGCACGCGAGCGCCGACACGATGGACTTCGTCGCCGCGATCTTCGCGAAGGACGGCGCCGACGCGTGGTGGCGGCGCCCCGCGAGCGAGCTCGTGCCGCCGGGCACGAAGTGCGGCAAGTGCGGCGCCGGCGCCGACAAGCTCGAGAAGGAGAAGGATATCGTCGACGTGTGGTTCGAGTCGGGCGTGTCGTGGCTCGTCATGGCCGAGCGCGACGCCGATCACCGCCACATCGATCTCTATCTCGAGGGCTCGGACCAGCACCGCGGCTGGTTTCACAGCTCGCTGCTCGTCGGCATCGCCGTCGCCGGCCGCGCACCGTACGATCAGGTCATCACGCACGGGTTCGTGCTCGACGACAACGGCAAGGAATACTCGAAGAGCGCGATCGCGAAGGCGAAGGCCGAAGGCCGCAAGATCGACTACATCGAGCCCGACAGCGTGATCGCCAAGAACGGCGCCGAGCTGTTCCGGCTGTGGGTCGGCTCGATCGAGTTCCGCGGCGACATGACGTACTCGCAGGCGATCCTCGACGGGCTTTCGGAGTGGTATCGCAAGCTCCGCAACACCGCGCGGTTCCTGCTCGGCAACCTCAAGGGCTTCGATCCGAACGCGCCGGAGGTGCGCGACCGGTCGATCGTGACGCTGGCGGTCGATCGCTACATGCTCGCGAAGCTCGACGAGCTCGTCGCGCGTGCGCGCAAGGCGTACGAGCAGTACGAGCTGCACGTCGTGCACCGCCTGCTCGTCGACTTCGTCACGGTCGACGTCTCGGCGTTCTACGGCGACGTCACGAAGGACCGGCTGTACTCGGACGCCGCGAGCTCGCGCGCGCGGCGCGCCGCCCAGCTCGTGATGTACGAGTGCGCGCGCGCGATCGCGACGCTCGCCGCGCCGATCCTGGCGTTCACCGCCGAGGACATCTGGGCGCACCTGCCGCGCCGCGCCGGCGATCCCGACAGCGTTCACCTCGCGACGTTCCCCGAGCCGCGCATCCCCGAGCCGGTGCCCGAGCTCGACATCGCGCTCGCGTGGCGCGCCCGCGTGACGAAGGAGCTCGAGCCGTTCCGCGCCGAGAAGCGCAAGTCGGTCGACGCGCAGGTCACGCTGCGCGCGAGCGCCGCCGATCGCGCCGCGCTCGACAAGGTTCGCGACGAGCTGGCCGATATCTTCATCGTCTCGGCGGTCGCGATCGAAGCGGGCGACGGCACGGTCGCGGTCGCTCTGCATCCCGGCCCGCGCTGCGAGCGGTGCTGGAAGCATTACGAGCGGCTGGCGGCCGATCCGCCCGATGTGTGCGAACGTTGCTCCCAGGCGCTGCGAGCGAAGTCATGACCGACCAAGAGACCGAATCCATCGACGACGACAAGCCCGACGAGCGCTACGCGCGCAAGAAGTGGCAGCTGTTCGCGATCGTCATGTTGCTGTCGCTCGTCGCCGATCAGGTGACGAAGATCTGGGCGCGCGCGGCGCTGCCGGTCGGCCCGGTGCAGGGCGCGCACGTGACCGATTGCCCGATCCCGGATTCGATCGTGTCGGGTCAGTGCGCGGGCGTGCCGGTCAAGGTGATCGACGGGTTCTGGGACTGGCGGCTGTCGATGAACCCGGGCTCGGCGTTCGGCCTGTTCTCGAGCCAGAACGGCGCGCGCATCTTCCTGTCGCTGGTCGGCATCGGCGCCGTGATCGGCATGCTGTGGATGCTGCGCAAGTCGCGGCTCGATCAGAAGGTGCTGCACTACGCGCTCGCGCTGGTCGCGGGCGGCGCGATCGGCAACCTCGTCGATCGCATCTACTTCGGCGTCGTGACCGATTTCGTGTCGTGGCACTACCACGATCACGTGTGGCCTACGTTCAACGTCGCAGACGTCGTGCTCGTCGTCGGTGTCGGCCTGATGTTCATCGACAGCCAGAAGGAGAACAAGCGCGAGAAGGCGGCAAAGGCCGAGAAGATGAAGAAGGCGAAGGCGGATGGGCTCGTGAAGGATCTGCGCGCGGAATAGCAAGCGGCGCGGCGCCGGTCTGTGCGACATGAGCCTTCGCCGGATCGCGCTGTTCGTCACGGTCGCCGCCGTCGTCCTCGCGCTCGACCAGGGCAGCAAGGCGTGGGCGCGCACGCTGCCGGTCGGCGTGCCGCGTCCAGTCGTCGCCGGCTACTGGGACTGGCAGCTCGCCTACAACGACGGCAGCGCGTTCTCGACGCTCGCGGGCGGCAGCGCGCGGATCCTGTTGTGCGTCATCGCGGGTGGCGCGGTGCTCGCGATCGGCTGGGCGGCGAGCCGCACCAGGCCGGAGCAGCGCCTGAAGCGAGTCGCGTACGCCGCGCTCGCCGGCGGGGCGCTCGGCAACCTCCTCGATCGCATCCGCGAGGGCGCGGTCACCGACTTCGTGCGCTGGCACATCCACGACCACATGTGGCCGGTGTTCAACCTCGCGGATGCGGCGCTCCTGATCGGTGTGGTGCTGCTGGTCACGGAAGGTTTTCTTGCGCGCCGCCCGGCGGCACGGCGTACACTTTCGGCATGAGGCATTTCGTCGCCGCGGGGTTCGCGGTGGTGGTCGGCGCGTGTCAGAACAACGGCGCGTCGAACCTGCCGGTGAACCCGGGCGGCGGTGGCGGCGGCGGCATCGGCATGCACGACGACGGCGGCGTGGACGCCAGCGATGCCGGCGGCACGCAGCTTCGCGTGTGCATGCTGACCGATCCGCGCGGGCTCAACGACTGCGCGATGACCGGCGTGGCGGGCCTGATGGTCACGCTGGGCTCCGGCTCGGCGGCGCCGACCGCGACGACCGCCGACGACGGCAGCTTCACGATGCAGCTGTCGAGCGGCAGCTTCACCTGGAGCGTCGTCGATCCGACCGGCACCTTGATCGTGCCGACCATCATGCCGGCGAGCGGCGGCTCCATCATCCCGGTCATCACGCAGCTCGCGTACTCCAGCCTGCAGACCGCGAACAGCGTCAGTCCGGATCCCAGCTCGGCCGACGTGTTCCTGCGGGTCGACGCCGGTGCCGTGCCGCTGCAGGGCGTCTCGGTGGTCAGCAGCCTGCCGCCGAGCCCGTACGTCGCGTTCTACGACGGCAGCAGCAACGCGAAATGGACCGACGGCACCACGACGGGTGCAGCCACCGGGGCCAAGGGCACGATGTGGTTACCCGACCTGCCGACGACCAGCGGCAGCGCCACGATCACGTTCGTGACGAGCGGCGACGCCCCACAGCAGATGGTCACCGTGCCGATCCAGCCCGGAACGATCACGATGTGCTTCACCGACGCGAGCTGAGGCGTCGGCGCACGTTTTCGCGCCGCCGGGTCGGATCCACGCTTGGGGGATGAAGCGCTTCGATCCGATGTTCGCGATCGGCCTCGTGCTCGCGGCCGGCTGCCTCGAGCACGAGCAGGAGAACCTCCCGGTCAATCCGCCGCACGGCGGCCAGTCGATCGTCAGCGGCAGCGGCGTGGTCGGATCGCCGCCGGGCACGGTCATCCTGTTGACCGGGCGCGTGTGTCTGATCACGGTGAACGTGTTCGCGCTCGGCGAGTGCGCGGGCACCGGCGTCGGCGGCTTGAACGTCGCGCTCGGCGGCGCGGTCGCGGTGACCGGAGACGACGGCACGTTCACGATCCAGGCGGTGTCGCAGCCCGGGCTGGTGTTCCGCGTCGACGGCGACAACATCGTGCCGGCGGCGCAGGCGCTGCAGGCGATCAACATCATCCCGACGTTCAGCTCGTCGCTGTTCGCGACCGTGATCGCGCAGAACGGGATCTCGATCCCGCCGGCGGGAGGCTCGGTCATGGCGAGCGTGACGAACTCGGCCGGCGCGCCCATGGCCGGCGTCACCGCGACGTCGACGCCGGTCGCGTCGTCGGGG
>DATJXL010000058.1:0-3322 GCA_035500135.1 Kofleriaceae bacterium | reverse complement strand
AGCGTGATCGCCGCCTTGAGCGTGAACGCCGGGCGGCCGTACAGCGCCCACGTCAGGAACGGCCGGTTCGCGGCGTCGCACTCGGCGACGAGCGCGCGCGCGACCGCGATCCCGCCGCGGCGCAGCGCCGCGATGCCGCCGCCGTGACCCGGCACCGGATCGACGCTGCCGACCACCACGCGCGCGACACCCGACGCGCGCACGGCCGGCACGCACGGCGGCGTGCGGCCCTGATGCGTGCACGGCTCGAGCGTGACGTACATCGTCGCGCCCGGTGCGCGGCCGCCGAGCTTCCGCAGCGCGACGATCTCGGCGTGGGGCTTGCCAGCTCCGGCGTGCGCGCCCTCGGCGAGCGCCTTGCCGCCCGCGCTCGCGATCACGCAGCCGACGATCGGATTGGGCGCGGTGCGCCCGCGATACTTCTCGGCGAGCGCGAGCGCCCGCGCCATCCAGCGCTCGTCGGTCTCGCGGGTCATCGCCGGCGGCGCTTGCGCGCGAACACCTTCGCCTCGAGCTTCGTCACCCGCGGCGGAAGGTCCTGGTAGCGGTCGTCGAGCGCCGCCATGAACCGCTGCATGTCCTCGTTGGCCGCGCGGACGTGTCTGCCGAGCCCCTGTTCGAGCTCGGCGCGCATCGCGTGCATCTCACCGCGAAGCATCGCGACGATCACGTTCGCCCACGCCGCGAGTGCGGTCGCGAGCTCGGCCTTGAGCTCGGCCTTGGTCGGATAGTTCGCGAGCTCGGCCTTGAGCTCGGCCTTGAGCTCGGCCTTGGTCGGATAGTTGGCGAGCTCGGCCTTGAGCTCGGCCTTGAGCTCGGCCTTGGTCGGATAGTTCGCGAGCTCCGCCTTGAGCTCCGCCTTGAGCTCGGCCTTGGTCGGGTGATTCGCCAGCTCCTCGCGCAGCTCGGCTCGTGTCACGGGTGAAGTCATGTCGCGTTCGTCCGGCACACTCTAACTCCTCTCGCGCGGGAGCGAGAGCAGCATTCGTGCCGCGCGCAACAGCGCGACTTCAGCCGAACGCGTGTCCGAAACGTCCAGCCCGCGGTCAGCCGGCGTCCGAGCTGGCCACCGGCGCGTGCTCGTCGGTGCGCTCTTCGCTCGGCGGCGTCGCGGCCGCAGGCGCCTCGTGCCGGCCGGTGTCCTCGCCGCGCAGCGCGTCGACCTCGCGCGTGAAGCTGTCGAGGTCGCGGAAGTCGCGATAGATCGACGCGTAGCGGACGTACGCGACCTGATCGAGCTCGCGCAGCCGCGGCAGCACGCGCTCGCCGACGTCGCGCGACGCGATCTCGGCGAGCCCGAGCTCGCCGATCTCGCGCTCGACATCGAGCGCGATCTGCTTCACTTGCTCCTCCGACACGCGCCGCTTCGCGACCGCCGCGTGAATGCCGTGCTCGATCTTGCGCCGATCGAACGGCTCGCGCCGGCCGTCGGCCTTGATCACCATCGGCATCGACTCCTCGATGCGCTCGTAGGTCGTGAACCGGCGCGCGCACGCCTCGCACTCGCGTCGCCGCCGGATCTCGCTGCCGTCCTTCGAGACGCGCGTCTCGATGACCTTGTCTTTCTCGTCGGCGGTGCAGAACGGGCAGCGCATCTACTTCTTGTCCAGCTCGCCGAGCTGCTCGACGCGCCGCTGGTGGCGGCCGCCCACGAATTGCGTCGTGCGAAACACGTTGAGCGCGCTCTCTGCCACGCCCGGCCCGACGACGCGCGCGCCGATCGAGATCACGTTCGCGTCGTTGTGGGCGCGCGCCGCGGCCGCCGTGAAGTCGTCGTGCACGACGGCCGCGCGCACGCCGGGCACCTTGTTCGCCGCGATCGAGATCCCGATGCCGGTGCCGCACACGATCAGGCCGAGCGTGCCCGGTTCGGCGGCGACCTTCTTGCCGACCTCCGCGCCGTACTGCGGATAGTCGACCGAATCCTCGGTCTGCGTGCCGAGGTCGACGACCTCGTCGCCGAGCTCCTTCAAGACCTGCACGAGCAGGTTCTTGAGCCGGAAGCCGGCGTGGTCGGAGCCCGCGTACCACTTCATGTTCGGCCTCAGTCGCCCTTGTAGCGGGCGAGCACGAGCGCCGCGTTCGTGCCGCCGAAGCCGAAGCTGTTCGACATCGCGAACTCGACGCGCTGCTCGCGCGCGCGGTTCGGGACGTAGTCGAGGTCGCACTCGGGATCCGGCGTCTCGTAGTTCGTCGTCGGCGGCAGCACGCCGCGGGCGATCGCGAGCGCGGTGATACCAGCCTCGATGCCGCCCGCCGCGCCGAGCGTGTGGCCGGTCATCGACTTGGTCGACGACATCGCGAGCTTCTTCGCGTGGTCGCCGAACACGACCTTGGTCGCGAACGTCTCGTTCTTGTCGTTGAGCTCGGTCGACGTGCCGTGCGCGTTGATGTAGCCGATCGCGCTCGGCGCGAGGTGCGCGTCGGCGAGCGCCCGGCGGAAGCACGCCTGCGCGCCCTTGTGCTCGGGCGCCGGCGCCGCGACGTGGTGCGCGTCGCTGGTCGCGGCGTAGCCGACGATCTCGGCGTAGATCCGCGCGCCGCGCTTCTTCGCCGACTCCAGATCCTCGAGCACGACCACGCCGGCGCCTTCGCCGATCACGAAGCCGTCGCGATCCTTGTCGAACGGCCGGCTCGCCTTCTCGGGCGCGTCGTTGCGCGTCGACATCGCGCGCATCGCGTTGAAGCCGCCGACGCCGAGGATCGAGATCGTCGCCTCGGCGCCACCGCAGATCATGCCGTCGGCGTAGCCGTGGCGGATCGTGCGGAACGCCTCGCCGATCGAGTGCGCGCCGGTCGAGCACGCCGAGACGTGCGAGATGTTCGGGCCGGTCGCGCCGGTGCGGATCGAGACCATCCCCGGCAGCTCGTTGATGATGATGTCGGTGACGAAGTACGGCGAGAAGCCGTGGCGCGGGCCCTTCGCCAGCTGCGACGCGTACGTGTGCTCGATCGTCTTCACGCCGCCGAGACCCGCGCCGATGAAGCTGCCCCAGCGCTCTTCGGCGCCGGCGGGCACCTTCGCGCCCAGCCCGGCATCGTCGACCGCCATCATCGCCGCCGCGATGCCGAACTGCAGGAAGCGGTCGACGTGCTTGAGCTCGCGCTTGTCGAACCACTTGCTCGGTTCCCAGCCCTTCACCTCGCACGCGAACTTGGTCGCGTAATCGGTGGTATCGAACTGGGTGATCGGCCCGGCGCCGTTCTTGCCGGCGAGCAGCGCGCTCCACGTCGACTCCAGGTCGTTCCCGATCGGAGTGACCAGACCGATCCCTGTGATGACGACGCGACGCGTGGACATGCCCGACCTTAGCGCATCACT